>JANOGU010000376.1:0-12089 GCA_031406135.1 Rhodobacterales bacterium | reverse complement strand
CAATCTGGTTCCGGTGCAGGTGGACGGCGTGGCAGACGGTGTGGCCCGCGTGGTCCTGCCCGGCGGCCATGTCGTGGCCTGCCCGGCGGCGCCGGGCGTGGGGCCGGGCGGGCATCACATCTCGATCCGGCCGGAGCGGGTCACCCTGGCGGAGACGGGTGAACTGGCGGCTGTGGTGGAGCGGGTGGTCTATCTTGGCAACGACCTGCACCTGCTGACGCGGCTTGCTGATGGGCAGGCGTTTTCGGTGCGGTTGCAGAACGCCGCACGGGTATCGGTGCCGGAACCGGGCGCCACGGTGTCGCTACGGCTGGAGGAAGGTGCTGCGCGCCTTCTGGCGGACTGATGGCCGGCGGTCCGCAAGCGGCACCCGGGGCCGAAGGGATGGGATGGCGCCGGCTTGCCGTACCGCTCTTGCTCCCGGCCTGGGCAGTGATCGGCGCCTTCATGGTGCTGCCGGTCGCGTTGATGGTGATCTACTCGTTCCTGACCCGGGAATTCCGCGGCGGCGTGGAGTGGGACTTCACGCTGGCCGCCTACGACCAGTTCTTCCTGACCCGCGGCCTGTTCGGCGACGAGCCGCCGCAGATCGAGTGGACCTACGTCGGCATCTTCTGGCGGTCGATCTGGCAGGCCGGGCTGGCGACGGTGCTTTGTCTCGCCGTAGGATTTCCGACCGCCTGGTTCATCGCCACCCGCCCGGCGCGCAGCCGCGGGGTCTGGCTGTTCCTGATCACCATTCCCTACTGGGTCAACCTGCTGATCCGCACCGTGTCGCTGCGCTTCATCCTGCGCGACACCGGGCCGCTGAACGAGGGGCTTCTGGGCCTCGGGCTGATCTCCGAGCCGCTAGCCATCATCAACACCAACCTCGCGGTGCAGCTGGGCCTGTTCTATTCCTACCTGCCGTTCATGGTGCTGCCGATCTATGCGGCGGTCGAGCGTTACAACTTCACCCTGTCGGAGGCGGCGGCGGATCTGTACGCGGGGCGCTGGACCACGCTGCGCGAGATCGTGCTGCCGGTGATCCGGCCAGGCATCGCGGCGGGCTGCATCCTGGTCTTCGTGCCCTGCCTCGGCGCCTTCCTGGCCCCCGACCTCCTCGGCGGAGCGAAGACGTTCATGATCGGGTCGCTGATCGACGAACAGTTCCGCGGGTCGCAGGGCAACTGGCCGTTCGGGGCGGCCTGCGCGGCGATCCTGATGACGATGGTGCTAGCGGTGCTGCTGTGGCAGGCGCGCCCGGCGCTGCGGAAGGGGGCGCGGTGAGGGGGGTGCGACATTATCCCGGCTTTGCCGCCATGGCAGGGGCCTGCCTTCTGGTGCTCTACGCGCCGCTGGCTGTCGTCGCCATCTACAGCTTCAACGCCTCGACGTCGATCACCGCCTGGGGCGGGTTCTCGCTGCGCTGGTACGGGGAGGTGTTCACCGGGCCCGAGGCGGAACGCTTCGGCCAGGCGGCGTGGAATTCCCTGTCCATCGCCACGCTGGCCGCGGTCGCCTCGACCCTGATCGCCACCGCCGCCGCCGTGGCCATGATCCGCGCGGGGAGGTTCCGCGGGCGGGGCCTGTCCTACGCGCTGATCAACCTGCCGCTGCTGGTGCAGGAAATCGTGATCGCGGTGGCCACGCTGATCTTCTTCTCGATGATCGGGCTGACGCCCGGCTACCTAACCATCCTGATCGCGCATGTCACGTTCTGCATTCCCTTCGCCTACCTGCCCATCGCCGCCCGCCTGTCGGGGATCGAGCCGGACTACGAGACCGCCGCGCGCGACCTCTATGCGACCCGCTGGCAGGCGTTCCGGCTGATCCTTTTGCCGCTCCTCGGCCCCGGGATCGTATCGGGGGTCCTCTTGGCCTTCATCGTCTCGCTCGACGACTTCATCATCACCAACTTCGTCAAGGGCGCCGGGATGGAGACGCTGCCAACGGCGATCTTCGGGTCGGTCAAGCAGGGGATCAAGCCGAACATCATGGCGATCTCGACGCTGATGCTTGCCGTCTCCGTGTTCTTCGTGACCTTGAGTTACCTCATCAACCGCATCGGGCAGAAGACCCGCTGACCAACCCCAGGGAGCCTTCCATGAAACGACTTCTCGCGCTGACCACGCTGCTGGCCACCCCCGCCTTCGCCGAGGGGGAGCTCAAGGTCTACCATTGGTTCGAATACATCCCGCAGGAACTGGTGGACAAGTTCGAGGCCGAGACCGGCATCGACGTGACCATCGACACCTACGATTCGAACGAGGCGATGCTGGCCTCGCTGAAGGCCGGCAAGCTCGGCCAATACGACGTGGCGGTGCCCGGCGACTATATGGTCGAGATCATGCGCAACGAGGGGCTGCTGGGCGAATACGCGCCGGCGGAGGTCGCGAACTTCGGCAACATCGCCCCGCAGTGGCTGGACGTGCCCTTCGACCCGGCCCGCAAGCATTCGATCCCCTACCAGTGGGGCTCGACCGCGTTCTCGGTGAACCGTGATGTCTACGCGGGCGACATCGGCAGCCTGTCGATCCTCTTCGACCCGCCGGAGGAGCTGAAGGGCAAGATCAACGTGCTGGACAGCCAGGGCGAGGTGCTGGCGCTGGCGTCGATCTACATGGACATCCCGCAGTGTTCCAGCGACCGGGCGCAGCTGCAGGCGCTGAACGACATGCTGCTGGTGGCCAAGGAGCATTGGGCTTCCTTCGGGTCCGACATCGCCAAGGACGTGCTGGTCTCCGGCGATGCAGCGGCGGGGATGATCTACAACGGCTTTTCCGCCAAGGCGCGGGCCGAGGGCGCGAACGTGGAATACGCCTTCCCGAAGGAAGGCTACGTGCTGTGGATGGACAACATGGTCCTGCTGAAGGACGCGCCCAACCGCGACAACGCGCTGAAGTTCATGAACTTTCTGCTCGATCCCGCGAACGCCGCGGCGGTGACCAACTACGCCGCCTACAGTTCGGGCGTGACCGGCGTGGAGCCGTTCCTCGACCCGGCAATTTCGGGCGCGCCCGAGAACAACCCGCCCGCCGGCCAGAAGGGATACTTCATCCAGGCCTGCGACGAGGAGACCCAGAAGATGTACGACGCGATCTGGACCAACCTGAAGAAGTGACCGCAACCGCCCGCGCCCCGCGCCCCACAGGGCGCGGGGCCGGTCAGGGGACAAACAACGATGCGCATTGCCTTATTCCAAGCCCCGTCGCCGATGGGCGACGCCGAAGGCGCTTTGTCCGCGCTGTCCCGCCCGCTCGCCGCGGCGGGGGCGGCGGGGGCGGATGTCATGGTCGCCCCGGAAGTCTGGCTGCCGGGTTACAACTCCGCGACCATCCCGGCACAGGCGCAGCCGCGGGGTGGGGCGTGGCATGGGCGGCTGGCCGCGATGTGCCGGGACGCGGGCTGCGGGCTGGTCGTGGGCTACGCCGAGCGGGACGGGGCGGCCTGCTACAACAGCGCCGTCGCCTTCGACGCGACGGGCGCAGAGGTGGCGCACTACCGCAAGGTGCAGCTCTTCGGGCCGCGCGAGAAGGCGCTTTACGTTCCGGGCGATGCCTACGCGACCTTTGATATCGCCGGCACCATGGCCGCGATCCTGATCTGTTATGACGTGGAATTCGCCCCCCATGTGCGGGCGCTCGCCGCGGCGGGGGTATCGCTGATCCTCTGTCCCACGGCGAACATGGCCCCGAACATCCACGTGAGCTGGACCACCGTACCGGCCAATGCAGTCAACCATCGCATGGCCATCGCCTACGCGAATTTCTGCGGCGCGGAAGGTGACCTAACCTATTGCGGCGGATCGCTCGTGGTCGGGCCGGACGGACAGGTGCTGGCTCAGGCAGGGCACGGGCCGGCATTGATCATTGTCGACCTGATCGCACCGGACCCAAACCTGATCCAGACCCAGATCGAGGACTTCCGGTCAGTGAGGCAGGTCTGATGTCCAGGGAAACCAAGCGCGACCCGCGCTACGACATCCTTTTCGAGCCGGTAAGGATCGGCCCCAAGCTGGCGAAGAACCGCTTCTACCAGGTGCCGCACTGCAACGGCGGCGGCTACCGCGACCCCTCTGCGGTGGTGGAGATGCGGCGGACCAAGGCCGAGGGCGGCTGGGGCGTGATCTTCACCGAGCAGACCGAGGTTCATCCCACCTCCGAGATCACGCCCTTCATCGAACAGCGGCTGTGGCAGGACCGCGACATCCCGGCTCTGGCGCGCATGGCGGAGGCGATGAAGTCGCACGGCGCGCTGGCGGGCATCCAGCTCGCCTATTCCGGGATCAACGGGCCGAACCTCTACTCGCGCGAGGTGCCGCTCGCCGTGACCGGCGGGCCGATCCTGACCTTCACCTCCGACCCGGTGCAGGCGCGCACGGCGGACTTGTCGAACATCGCAGACATCCGCCGCTGGTTCGCGCAGGCGGCGCGCCGAGCGCAGGTCGCCGGGTTCGATCTGCTGTGCCTCTACGGCGCGCATGGTTTCGGCATCTTCCAGCACTTCCTGTCGCGGGCGACGAACCAGCGGACCGACGCCTACGGCGGGCCGCTCGCCAACCGCGCGCGGTTTCTGCGCGAGGTGATCGAGGCGGTGCGCGAGGCGACGAAGGGTGAACTCGCGGTCACCTTCCGGCTGTCGCTGCACGAGGCCGGCCCCTTGGGCTTTTCCAACGCCGAGGTGCGCGAACTGATCGCCACGCATCCGGACCTGCCGGACGCCTGGGACCTCGCCCATGGCACCTGGGAGGCCTGTTCCGGCACCTCGCGCTTCACGCCCGAGGGCGCGCAGGAGGATCTGGTGCGCGGCATCCGCGACCTGACCCAGCGTCCGGTGGTCGGGGTGGGCCGCTTCACCTCGCCCGACGCGATGGTGCGGCAGGTGAAGGCGGGCATCCTCGACTTCATCGGTGCGGCGCGGCCGTCGATCGCCGATCCGTTCCTGCCGGCGAAGATCGACGAGGGGCGGGTGGAGGACATCCGCGAATGCATCGGCTGCAACATCTGCGTCAGCGGCGACATGACCGGCGCGATCAGCCGCTGCACCCAGAACACCGCCTTCATGGAGGAATGGCGCAAGGGCTGGCACCCGGAGCGGGTGCGGCCGAAAGGGGCCTCGGAGTCCGTCCTCATAGTCGGCGCGGGGCCGGCAGGGCTGGAGGCGGCGCTGCAACTTGGCCGCCGCGGCTACCGCGTGGCGCTGGCCGAGGCGACGACGGTGCTGGGCGGGCGGGTGGCGCGCGAGCGGCGGCTGCCGGGGCTGGCGGCCTGGGGGCGGGTGGCGGACTGGCGGACCGGCCAGATCGCGCCGATGCCGAACGTGGAGACCTACCTCGACAGCCGGCTGACGGCCGACGACATCCTAGGAATGGAGTTCCAGCACGTCGCCATCGCCACCGGAGCGACATGGCGGCGCGACGCGGTGGCCCGTCTACATCTGGCGCCGATCCCGACCGATGCGGCGATGCCGGTTTTCACGCCGGACGACCTGATGGACGGCAAGGGGCCCACGGGCGGGCGGGTGACAGTCTATGACGACGACCACTACTACATGGGCTCGGTCATGGCCGAGGTGCTGGTCGCGCGCGGCTGCGCGGTGGATTTCGTGACCCCGGCGGCGCTGGTCGCGGAGTGGTCGCGGAACACGCTGGAGCAGGGCACGATCACCCGGCGGCTCATTGATCTTGGCGTGACGCTGCACCGCAACCTGGCGCCGGAGACCATCGGTCGCGGAGAGGTGACGCTGGGCTGCACCTACTCCGGGCGGCAGACCGCGCTGGCCGCCGATGCGGTGGTGATGGTCACCAGCCGGACCCCCGAGGATGCGGTCTATCGCGACGTGACGGCGCGGGACTGGCGGGCGGCCGGGATCGCCAGCCTGACGCTCATCGGCGACGCGGCGGCCCCGGGTCCGATCGCCTGGGCGACCTATGCCGGTCGGCGCTATGCCGAGGACCTGGACGCGCCCGACCGGGGAGACGCCCTGCCCTTCCGCCGGGAGCTCGCCGAACTCGTCCCGGGGGAGTCGCTTCTGCCATGAGACGCGGCCGTTGCAGAGTGCTAGCCTTGCGGCCAGCCCAGGCATCCGAGGAGTGACCGCCATGAAGGACCTGACCGCGCTGTCCCCGGCCGAGGAACTGCAGGCCAATGTCGCCGTCCCCTTCGCGCAGGCAAAGGCGATGCCGAAATCGGTTTACACCTCGCCCGAGTTCCAGAAGCTTGAGCAGGAGCGTATCTTTGCCCGCGAGTGGCTCTGCGCCGGGCGGGCGGAGGCGCTGCCGGAGCCCGGCGACTATCTGACGATGGCCATTGCGGGTGAGCCGGTGATCGTGTTGCGCGACCGGGACGGTCAGCTGCGGGCGATGTCCAATGTCTGCCGCCACCGGATGAGCACGCTGCTCGAGGGCCGCGGGAAAGTCAGGTCCATCGTCTGCCCCTACCACGCCTGGACCTACAACCTCGACGGCAGCTTGCGCGGCGCGCCGACGATGGCCCGCAACGAAGGATTCTGCAAGGCGGACATCCGCCTTGCGCAGGTGCGGGCGGAGGTCTGGCAGGGCTGGATCATGGTCTCGCTGAACCCGGAGGCGCCGGCGCCGTCCGAGACGCTGAAGGACATGGACGGGCTGGTCGGTTACCTCGACATGTCCAGCTACCGCGAAACCTTCCGCGAGGAGTTCCGCTGGGCCACGAACTGGAAAGTGCTGGCCGAAAACTTCATGGAAAGCTACCACCTGCCGGTCTGTCACCACGGCACCATCGGCGGCGCGGTCGACCTGAACCAGATGACCTGTCCCGAGGGCTTTCCGGCCTTCAACTACCACTGGATCGTGAAGAACGATTCTGTGCCGTTGTCATTGGCGCATCCCTCGAACACCGCGCTGACGGGCGACCAGCGGCGGGTGACCTGGCTGCTGTCGATCTACCCCTCGCTGCTGATCACGCTGACACCGGGATATTTCTGGTACCTGTCGCTGACGCCGGACGGGCCGGGGCATGTCAACGTGCTCTATGGCGGAGGCATGTCAGCGGACTGGATCGCCGATCCGGAGGCCGAAACGCACCTCGCGGCCATGCGCCAGCTGCTCGACGCGGTGAACGACGAGGACAAGGGCTGCACCGAGCGGGTCTACCGCGGCCTCTGCGCTGGGCTGTCCGAGCCGGGGCCGCTCAGCCATCTGGAGCGGCCGAACTTCGAATTCGCGCAATGGATCGCGCGTCGCGTCGCCGGCTAGGCGACGCCTGCAAACGGGGGTTGGACGTGGTCGAGAAGATCGAGGCGCTGGTGGTCGGCGCGGGACAGGCGGGGATCGCGGCCAGCGAGCATCTGGCGCGCTGCGGCATCCCGCATCTGGTGCTGGAGCGCGCCCGGATTGCCGAGCGGTGGCGCACCTGGCGCTGGGATTCGCTGGTGGCCAACGGCCCGGCCTGGCACGACCGCTTTCCGGGGCTGACCTTTGCCTCTGACCCGGAAGGCTTTCCCGGCAAGGAGGAGGTGGCGGACTACTTCGTCGACTATGCAAAGAAGATCGGGGCGCCGGTGCGCACCGGCGTGGCGGTGACCGAGGTGCGGCGCAATCCGGCGGGCCCGGGCTTTGCAGTGCAGACCTCCGCCGGGCCAGTCGAGGCGCAGTACGTGATCGCCGCCACCGGGCCGTTCCAACGGCCGGTGATGCCGGCGCTGGTGCCGCAGAGCGCCGGCTTGGTGCAGATGCATTCCACCGGCTACCGCAGTCCGGGCGCCCTGCCGGAGGGCGGCGTGCTGGTCGTCGGCGCCGGATCGTCCGGCGCGCAGATCGCCGAGGAACTGGTGCAGGCCGGGCGCAGGGTCTGGCTTTCGGTCGGGCCGCACGGCCGCCCGCCGCGGCGCTATCGGGGCCGCGATTTCGTCTGGTGGCTGGGTGTGCTGAACAAGTGGGACGCCGAGGCTTCACCCGAGACCGAGCACGTGACCATCGCGGTCAGCGGCGCGAACGGCGGGCGCACCGTGGACTTCCGCCGATTTGCCGCCGAGGGGATGACCCTCGTCGGCCGCACGCAGGGCTATGCCGACGGGGTGATGACCTTCGCCCCCGACCTCAAGGCCAACCTCGACCGCGGCGACGCGGACTATCTCGCGGTGCTGGACGAAGCCGACGCCTATGTGGCGCGCAATGGCCTGGACTTGCCGGAGGAGCCGCAGGCCAAGGTAATCCCGCCCGACCCGGAATGCGTGACCGGGCCGGTCCTGTCGCTGGACCTGCATACGGCAGGGATCCGCACCATCATCTGGGCCACCGGCTTCGCGCTGGATTTCTCCTGGCTGAATCTCGACGCCTTAGATGCCAGGGGCCAGCCGCGGCACCAGCGCGGGGTGTCGGTCGAGCCCGGGCTCTATTTCCTCGGCCTGCCCTGGCAGTCGCGGCGCGGGTCATCGTTCATCTGGGGCGTCTGGCATGACGCCAAGCACGTCGCCGACCATATCGACAAGCTGCGCGGCTATCTCGCCTATGCACCGGCGCGCGTGCCGGAAGGGGTGTGAGGATGCGCCGGATCATCAACCCGTCGCGCTGGCCCTGGACCGTGGTGTTCCTGGTCATGGCGCTCTGCGCCGTCACGTTCGCCTGGATATCTGTCGGGCTTCTGCACAATGCCATGGCGAATGCCGAGTTCCTGCTCACGTACCGCCTTGCCGCGCTGATGGATGGCGGCCTTCTGCAGGCGGCGGAGCTGGCGCTGCGGGGGCTGATGGCGCTGGTGGCCTACCTCGGCTTCAAGGGTTGCGAAGTCGAACTGATCGCGCGCTGGCGCGGCAGGGACAAGTGACCAGACGCCCGGCGGAATCCCTCACTCCGAACGAAAGTATGACCCGATGGCCCACCTCAGACACCGCAAGTTCAACACCCGCGACACCTATCCCGAACAGAAGCTCGACAACGACCTGTGCCAGGCCGTCGTCGCCCGCGGCGCCACGATCTTCCTGCGTGGCCAGTGTCCGCAGGACCTCGACACCGCTCGGAACATTGGCAGCCACGATCCGGTGGAACAGACGCACAAGGTGATGCAGAACATCCGCCAGCTGATCGAGGAATGCGGCGGCCGGATGGAGCACCTGTGCAAGGTGGTGGTCTACCTCACCGACGTGCGCCACCGCGAGGCGGTCTACCGGACGATGGGCGAGTACATTAGCGGCGTGCATCCGGTGTCCACAGGCGTTGTGGTCACCGCGCTGGCCCGCCCCGACTGGCTGGTGGAAATCGACGCCACCGCCGTGATCCCGGACTGATGACCTTCTCGCTCGTTGCCCGCTGCGCCGAGACGGGGATGGTGGGGATGGTGATTTCCTCCTCGTCCCCCGCCGTCGCCGCGCGCTGTGCGCATGTCCGCGCCGGGGTGGGAGCGGTGGCCAGCCAGAACGTCACCGATCCATCGCTGGGGCCGCTCGTGCTGGACGCGCTTGCCGAGAGACTGGATCCGGAGGCCGCACTGGCGCGGATCGTGAACGGTCGTGCGCATATCGGCTACCGGCAGATTCTGGCGGTGGACACCCGAGGCCGCACGGCGATCCACAGCGGCAGCAGCGTGCTGGGGGTCTGGAGCCAGGCAGCGGGGCGGGACTGCGCCGCGGGTGGCAACCTGCTGGCCGACGCAGGGGTTCCGCAGGCGATGGTGCAATCTTTCGAGGCGGCCCTGGGTCCGTTCGGAAATCGCCTGATCGCCGCGCTGCGGGCCGGCCGCGACGCCGGCGGCGAGGCCGGGCCGGTGCATTCGGCCGGGTTGAAGATCGCCGACAGGCTGGACTGGCCCTGGGCCGATCTGCGCTGCGACTGGATCGACGACGGCTGCCCGATCGAGGCCGTGGCGAGGGCCTGGGAGGTCTATGCACCGCAGGCGGGGGCCTACGTGCAGCGCGCGCTCGATCCTACGCAAGCACCGTCCTACGGCGTCGCCGGCGACCGGTAGCGGTCAGGCCGAGACCGGACGGCGGATCATCGGCGCCGCCTCTATGACCAGCGGCCGAAGACCCTCGCCGCCGGCATCGATCACCTCGAAGAGATGCGCGCGCATGCGCGGCTCCCAGTAGTCGTTGAGATGCGCCGCCAGCCCCGCACGGCCCTCGTCCAGGGGCTTGGATTCCATGAACTTCGCGATCTGGTTCGCCATGTAGACCAGCTTTTCATGCGACATGGGGACGGGCCTCGGCGGGGATGCGGTCGGGACGGGTGAAAAGCTCGAACCGGTCCGTGCGGATTAGCGCGGCGACGGTGATGCCGCAGCGGTGGGCCAGGTCGAGCGCGGCAGCGGTGGGCGCGGAGACGGACAGGATCACGGGAACCCCGAGTGCGGCCACCTTCTGCACCAGGTCGAGCGACAGGCGGCTGGTGACGGCAACGGCGCCGCAAGCCGGATCGACGCCGCGCGCGACCAGCGCACCCGCCAGCTTGTCGAGCGCGTTGTGCCGCCCCACGTCCTCGCGCACCGCAACCATGCCCTGGCCCGGCACCCAGAAACCTGCGGCATGCGCGGCCCGGGTGATGTCGTGAAGCGGCTGGTGGCCGGTAAGCGCCGCGGCCGCGGCCAGAACCTCCGCCGCCGACAGGCGCAGATTGGACGACACCGGCGGCAGTTCACGCGCCGCCTCGGCGAGGCTTTCGATGCCGCAGAGCCCGCAGCCCACTGGCCCGACCAGCCGCCGCCGCCGCCCGGCCAGCCGCGTGGCCGCGTCAGGACGAAGCCAGACCTGCAGGTCGATGCCATGGTCCGCTTTGGCCGGATCGATGGACAGGATGTCCGACGCCGCCGCGATCCCTTCGGTCACCGTGAAGCCGCGCGCGAAGTCCTCCAGATCGGCCGGCGTCGCCATAAGCACGCCGGCCGTGGAGCCGTTGTAGCTGATCGCGACCGGCACTTCCTCCGGCACCTCGCGCGCGGCGGCGACCGGCCCGGAAGGGCCCACGCGCCGCGACACAAAGGGCCGGTGCGTCTTCATTCCGCGGCCAGGATGCGGCGCGACATCGCGGCCTGCGCCGCATAGTCCCGCTGCCAGTCGGACGGCCCGTTCGACAGCCCGACCTGCACCGCGGTCACCTTGTACTCCGGGCAATTGGTGGCCCAATCCGAATATTCGGTCGTGATCACGTTGGCCTGCGTCACCGGATGGTGGAAGGTCGTGTAGACCACGCCGGGCGACACCCTGTCGGTCAGCGTCGCGCGCAATGTGGTCTCGCCGGCACGGGAGGCGAGGCGGACCCAGTCGCCGTCCTTGACGCCGCGGTCCTCGGCGTCGTGGGGGTGGATTTCCAGCAGGTCCTCCGGGTGCCAGGCGGTGTTCTCCGTGCGCCGCGTCTGGGCGCCGACATTGTAGTGGCTGAGGATCCGCCCGGTGGTCAGCAGCAGCGGATAGCGCGGGCCGGTCTTCTCGTCGGTGGCCACGTATTCGGTGCGAATGAACTTGCCCTTGCCGCGCACGAACCCGTCGATGTGCATCAGCGGCGTGCCTTCCGGCGCTGCCTCGTTGCAGGGCCACTGCACCGAGCCCAGTTCTTCCAGCCGCTCGTACGAGACCCCGGCAAAGGACGGCGTGGTCAGCGCGATCTCGTCCATGATCTGGGACGGATGGGTGTAGGTCCAGGTCGCCCCCATGGCATTGGCCAGCCGTTGCGTGATCTGCCAGTCGGCCAGCCCCTGCCGCGGCGCCATCACCTTGCGTACCCGATTGATGCGGCGCTCGGCGTTGGTGAAGGTGCCGTCCTTTTCAAGGAACGAAGACCCCGGCAGGAAGACATGGGCGTAATTCGCGGTTTCATTGAGAAATAGATCATGAACGATAACGCAGTCCATCGCCTTGAGCCCGGCGGCCACATGATGCGTGTTGGGATCAGACTGAAGAATATCCTCGCCCTGAATGTAGATCGCCCGGAAGCTGCCATCCACCGCAGCGTCGAGCATGTTGGGGATACGCAGGCCCGGTTCGGGGTCGAGGGTGACGCCCCAATCCGCCTCGAACATGGCCCGGGCACCGGCGTCGGAGATGTGGCGATAGCCCGAAAGTTCATGCGGGAAGCTGCCCATGTCGCAGGCACCTTGGACATTGTTCTGTCCGCGCAGCGGGTTCACGCCGACACCCTT
>JANOGU010000263.1:0-9267 GCA_031406135.1 Rhodobacterales bacterium | reverse complement strand
CCCCGCTCGGCAAGGGCGACTTCCGCGCCGAGTTGCCCCGGTTCTCGCCGGAGGCCCGCGCCGCCAACGCACCGCTGGTCGGGGCGCTGCGCGCCGTCGCCGACCGCCTGGGCGCCACGCCCGCCCAGATCGCGCTGGCCTGGTGCCTGGCCAAGGCGCCCAACATCGTGCCGATCCCCGGCAGCACCAAGCTCGCCCGCATCGCCGAAAACGCCGCCGCGGCCGCGCTGGTCCTCACCCCGGCCGATGTTGCGGCGGTGGAGGCTGCCGTCGCTGCCGTCCCGGTGACCGGCGCGCGCTATCCGGACAAGCTGGAAGCGCAGACCGGGCTTTGACAGGGGCGTGGCGGGAACCGGCTTGACCCGGCCCTGCGCCTGTCATATCCCGCCCCCACATCCGGGGCGGCGCCTCGTGGGGGTCCCGCGGGGTTGTAGCTCAGTCGGTTAGAGTGCCGGCCTGTCACGCCGGAGGTCGCGGGTTCGAGCCCCGTCAACCTCGCCACCCCCCACGGCGCCGCCCGGATGTGTTTCCAGCCGCTGATGTCAAGGGCCGGTTGCTAACCCGCCGTACGCGCCGTTAACCGGGGTGCAGACCCTAACAAACCCCTAACTTCGGCCCGTAAGCCATTGAATTTCATCCATTAAGTAAATGTCCCACCGTGGGACATTTTGCCTCAGACCAGCCGCGCCAGAATCCGGGCCCATGACCGTATACCTTTGTGGAAGCACTCCAGGTCATACTTCTCGTTCGGTGAATGGATCAGGTCGTCGTCCCGCCCGAACCCGGTCAGCAGCGCGTCCATCCCGAGATGGGTCTTGAAATACCCCGCGATCGGGATCGACCCGCCGCAGCCGACATAGGCGGCGGGCAGGCCCCATTCGTCGGACAGCGCCGCCCGCGTGGCCTCGAAGGCGGGGTGTGCGGTCTCCATGCGGCCCGCGGGTGAGTTGCCGTGCTCCATCCATTCCACCCGGCAGTCCGCCGGCAGTTGTGCCTCGACCCAGCCGCGGAACGCGGCGCGGATCGCAAATGGGTCCTGCCGGCCGACGAGGCGGAACGAGACCTTGGCATGCGCCTGCGCCGGCAGCACGGTCTTGAACCCCGCGCCGCTGTAGCCGCCCCAGATCCCGTTCACCTCCGCCGTCGGGCGCGACCACAGCATCTCCAGCGGCGTGCGGTCCTGCTCGCCCGCCGGCACCGACAGGCCCACGTCGGCGAGGAACGCCGCGTGGTCGAAGGCCAGCCCCTGCCACTGCGCCCGGACCGCCTCGGGCAGTTCGTCCACCCCATCATAGAACCCCGGCACCTGCACCCGCCCGGTCGCGTCGTGCAGACCGCCCAGGATGCGGGCAAGCACCCGGATCGGGTTGATCGCGGCCCCACCGTAGCCGCCGGAATGCAGGTCCTTGTCCGGGCCGTGGATGGTAAGCTCCTCGCCCAGCAGTCCGCGCAGCATGGTCACGATGGCCGGCACCCGGTCGGCGAAGAGCCCGGTGTCGCAGATCAGCGCGAGGTCGGCCTTTAGGCTCGCGGCGTGCGCCTGCAGGAACGGGATCAGCGAGGGCGAGCCCGATTCCTCCTCGCCCTCGAACAGGATGGTCAACCGGCAGGGCAGGCGGCCGTGCTCGGCCGTCCAGGCCCGCAGCGCCTCGAGAAAGGTCATCAACTGGCCCTTGTCGTCCGACGACCCCCGGCCGCGGATCACCCGGCCTTTCGGGGTTTCCTCGATGGCCGGATCGAACGGGCCGCGATGCCAGAGGTCCAGCGGATCGACCGGCTGCACGTCGTAGTGGCCGTAGAACAGCAGATGCAGTGCCCCCTCGCCGCCGTGGCCGACAACCATCGGGTGGCCGGGGGTGGCATGGGCGCGGGCCTCAAAGCCAAGGCTCTGCAAGTCTTCGACCAGCCAGTCCGCCGCGCGGGCGCAGTCGCCGGCATAGGCGGGGTCGGTCGAGATCGAGGGGATGCGCAGCAGGTCCAGCAGCCGGTCGATGGCCCCGGGCAAGCCGGCGTCGATGCGGGACAGGACAGGTTCGAGGGTCATCCGTGCTCTCCACTCCGTGAGGCTTGAGCGCAGCCTAACAGCCCCGCCGCCCCTGTCCACCGGGCCGAATCTGCGCTAAGTGCTGGCCCGGATCGAGGAAGGGAAACCCCCATGCGCCTGGTTCTTGCACTGATCGCCGCCTTCACCTCGTCCGCCGCGGCGGCACAGGACGTCGCGGTGGAAACGACCGAGGTCGAGGGCACCGTGGTGCGGTTGCATGTGCATGACTTCCTGAAGAAGGACGAACTGGAGGTCCTGCGGATGGTTGCCACCAACGCCGACGCCCGCGGTTTCTTCGTGCCGGAGGGCGACGGCTTCGCCGCGCTGGCTGTGGCGCCCCGCGAAGGCTTCGTGCGCAGGGGTCAGCCGGTGCCTTCGGCGACGGCGGTCGCAGGCGCCGAGACGGCCGAGGTCGCCGCAGCCCAGGCGACGGAGACCTGCAACGCGGCCAGGAAACGCGGACCGGACTGCGTCGTCGTTCTGGAGGTGGCCGCCCCCTGAGGCGGCTTGATGAAGATCAAGGCGGGACCGTCGGCGGCAGGGCAGACCCGGGCGATCCGCAGGCAGGCAACGGTGACAGCATGACCCCCGAACAGACTGCCATGATCGAAGGGGCGCTGGCCCGGCTCCACGCCGAGGGCCGCTACCGCACGTTCATCGACGTGGAGCGCATCGCCAGCCGCTTTCCGCGCGCCACCTGGCACCGGCCGGACGGCACCACGCGCGAGATCACCGTCTGGTGCGGCAACGACTACCTGGGCATGGGCCAGCATCCGGCGGTCCTTGCGGCCATGCGCGATGCGCTGGACCAGTCCGGCGCGGGGTCCGGCGGGACGCGCAACATCTCGGGCACCACCATCCACCACAAGCGGCTGGAGGCCGAGATCGCCGACCTGCACGGCCAGGAGGCGGCGCTTGTGTTCACCTCGGCCTACGTCGCCAACGACGCCACGCTGTCGACGCTGCGGACCCTGTTCCCCGGCCTCATCATCTATTCCGACGCGCTGAACCACGCCTCGATGATCGAGGGCATCCGCCGCGGCGCCGGCGACAAGCGCATCTTCCGCCACAACGACCTCGCCCACCTGCGGGCCTTGCTGGCAGCCGACGAACCCGGGGCGCCGAAGCTGATCGCCTTCGAATCGGTCTATTCGATGGACGGCGACTTCGGCCCCATCGCGGCGATCTGCGACCTCGCCAGCGAGTTCGGGGCGATGACCTATCTCGACGAGGTTCACGGCGTCGGGCTCTACGGCAGCCGCGGCGCCGGGGTCGCGGAACGCGACGGCGTGATGCGCCGGATCGACATCGTCAACGGCACCCTGGCCAAGGCGATCGGGGTGTTCGGCGGCTATATTGCTGCAACTGCAAAGATGGTCGACGCGATCCGCAGTTATGCCCCGGGCTTCATCTTCACCAGCTCGCTGCCGCCCGCCGTGGCGGCAGGTGCGGCGGCGTCCATCGCCTTTCTGAAAGGCGCCGCAGGGCTGCGCGAGATGCATCAGGCGAAGGCCCGCGCGGTGAAGTTGCGGTTGAAGGGGCTCGGGCTGCCGATCATCGACCACGGGTCACATATTGTGCCCGTCCACGTCGGCGACCCCATCCATTGCCGGCTGATTTCCGAACGATTGCTCGAAGACCATGGGCTCTATGCCCAGCCGATCAACTTCCCCACGGTCCCGCGCGGCACCGAGCGGCTGCGTCTGACGCCCTCTCCGGTCCACTCCGCGGACGACATCGAGGCCCTGGTCCGGGCGCTCGATGGCCTGTGGTCGCGCTGTGCGCTGAATCGCGCCGAGGACTGTGCATAAGGCTGTGTGTCGCTGCAAAGCGGCTTGCCATGTGCTAGGGTTTGTTGAACACACAGAATCGCGAGCGACCGGGGCCGACTCGCAACATTTGGGGCAGGGGACGGGCAGACCGGATGATCGGCCGAAGGGGCACACCTTCGACGGGGGAAGAGGTCAAGCCAAAGGGGTTTGACGACTACGACCTGCGTCTTGGCGACCTGATGCGGGGCGAGCGCGCCACGCTCGGCAAGTCGTTGCTCGATGTGCAGCGCGAGCTGAAGATCAAGGCCACCTACATCGCCGCCATCGAGAACGCCGACGTCTCGGCCTTCGAGACGCAGGGCTTCATCGCCGGCTACGTGCGCAGCTATGCCCGCTATCTGGGCATGGGTCCCGACTGGGCCTACGAGAAATTCTGCCGCGAGGCCGGATTCACGCTGGCCCACGGCATGTCCGCCGCGGCCTCTTCCGCCCGGGTCACGGCGGTCCGCGCCAGGGTCAGGGACTACGGCGATCCGCTCGCCAACCCGAACGCCAGCTTCGTGCCCCGCGCCGAGAGCGTCTTTGCCCGGGTCGAGCCCGGTGCCATGGGCTCGCTCGCCGTCCTGGTGCTGCTGATCGCCGGCATTGGCTACGGCGGCTGGTCGGTCCTGCAGGAGGTGCAGCGCGTCCAGTTGGCCCCGGTGGAGCGCGCGCCGCAGGTCGTGGCCGACATCGACGAGCTTGGCAACGTCGCCGGCGTGGCGCCGCTGGTGCGCTCCGCCCCGGCGGCGGCGGACCAGACCGCCGAGGCGCTGGAGCGTCCGCTGCAGCCGCAGGCGCTCGACCTGCCGGTGATGACCGCGCGCGACGGCCCGATCGCGACCATCGACACGCAGGGGGAGACCGCCGCCCCGGCGGAGACCATCGCCGTGGAACCGGACGCGACCGGGGAACTCGTGATGGTGACGGCGGGGGCGCCCGCGGCAGTGGAACTGCTGGCGGTTCGCCCGTCCTGGGTGCGGGTCTCGGCCGCCGACGGCACTGTCCTGTTCGAAAAGGTCCTCGACGCCGGCGAACGCTACGTCGTGCCGCAGATGGAAGAACCGGCGCTGCTGCGCTCCGGCAACTCCGGCTCGGTGTATTTCGTGGTCAACGGGCAGTCCTACGGCCCGGCGGCACCTGGTTCCCAGGTCGTGTCGAACGTGGCGCTTTCTCCCGATGCGCTTCGGGAAATGTACGTCGTGGCCGACTGCACGGTTGACCCCGATCTTGCCAGCTTTGCGGCCAACGACATCGATCCGGCGTCCGTGCCGCTGTGTCCGGCGCCCTGACCCACCCTGTGCAGCACCTGCGCGACTGCGTTGCGGGGCTTCGCCCGCCGCGCTAGGTGTCCTGCAAAGGAGCCGCTTGCGTGACCCACAATCCGATCCGTCCCTGGCGCAACATCGACCGGCGTGTGAGCCGGCAGATCCGCGTCGGCAAGGTGCTGGTGGGCGGCGATGCGCCGATCACGGTGCAGACGATGACCAACACGCTGACCACCGACGTGAAGGCCACCATCGAGCAGGTGAGCCGCTGTGTGGCGGCCGGCGCCGACATCGTCCGCATTTCCGCGCCGGACCAGGCCTCCACCCGGGCGCTGCGCGAGATCGTGGCGGAAAGCCCGGTCCCCATCGTCGCCGACATCCACTTCCACTACAAACGCGCCATCGAGGCGGCCGAGGCCGGGGCGGCGTGCCTGCGGATCAACCCGGGCAACATCGGCAGCGCCGACCGGGTGCGCGAGGTGGTGAAGGCGGCCAAGGACCACGGCTGTTCGATCCGGATCGGGGTGAACGCCGGCAGCCTCGAGAAGCACCTTCTGGACAAATACGCCGAACCCTGCCCGGAGGCGATGGTCGAAAGCGGCCTCGACCACATCAAGCTGTTGCAGGACAACGACTTTCACGAGTTCAAGATCTCCTGCAAGGCGTCCGACGTGTTCCTTGCTGCCAGCGCATACCAGCAGCTTGCCGCCGCCACCGACGCGCCGATCCATCTGGGCATCACCGAGGCCGGGGGGCTGGTCTCGGGCACGGTGAAGTCCGCCATCGGTCTGGGCTCGCTCCTCTGGTTCGGCATCGGCGACACGATCCGGGTGTCGCTGTCGGCCGATCCGGTGGAGGAGGTGAAGGTCGGCTTCGAGATTCTGAAATCGCTGGGCCTGCGCACCCGCGGCGTGCAGATCATCTCCTGCCCGTCCTGCGCGCGGCAGGGCTTCGACGTGATCCGCACCGTCGAGGCGCTGGAGAAGCGGCTCGAGCACATCAAGACGCCGCTCAGCCTGTCGATCATCGGCTGCGTGGTGAACGGCCCGGGCGAGGCCTTGATGACCGACATCGGCTTTACCGGCGGTGGGGCGGGCAAGGGCATGGTGTATCTGGCGGGCAAGCAGCACCACACCATGGGCAACGCGCGGATGATCGACCACATCGTCGAGCTTGTGGAGGCCAAGGCCGCCGAGATCGACGCCGCCGAGAAGCTGGCCGCCGAATGACAAGGCCGCCGGAAATCGTGCGTTGGGCGGACATCGAGAAGGCCGCGCATGTCTATCGCGGCGACAGCGAGCCCATGGGCCACGGCGCCGACCTCGGCCGGCATTTCGGCTTTGCCCGCCTCGGCATCCATCACCTGCGGGTGCCGCCGGGCCGGCGCATCTCGTTTCCGCATGCGGAGAGCACCGAGGACGAATTCGTCCATGTCGTCCGGGGCACGCCCGACGTCTGGCTCGACGGCCACCTGCACCGTCTGGCCGAGGGCTGCTCGGTCGGATTCCCGGCCGGGACGGGCCTGGCGCACACCTTCATCAACAACACCGATGCCGAAGTGCACCTGCTCGTCGTGGGTGACAAGGATCGCGACGACAACCGCATCGTCTATCCGCTGAACCCCGACCGCAAGCCGCTGCGCGACGACTGGTGGCACGACGCGCCAGCGCGCGCCCTCGGCCCGCATGACGGATTGAGCGATGCGCGGCGGCGCGGAGCGAAAGATACCTGACCGCGAAATGTTCGCCCGCCCCGGGCTTGACCCGGGGCCTCGCGCTGCATCGTCATGGGGTCGCGTGGCGGGTTCAGAAGGCGGGGGAGGCCCCGGGTCAGGCCCGGGGCGCGGGGTTACAGCAGGCCCTTCGCCGCTTCAGCGACGTGATCGGCGGTGATCCCGAACTCCTGGTAGAGCCGCTCGGCCGGGGCCGAGGCGCCGAAGCCGGTCATGCCGACGAAGGCCGACCGGCCGGCGCGGGCGCCTTCGCCCAGCAGCCAGCGGTCCCAGCCCTGCCGGACCCCCGCTTCCACGGCCACCCGCACGCCCGAGCCCAGCACGCGGCGGCGGTAGGCCTCCGGCTGGGCCGCGAACAGTTCCAGGCAGGGGGCGGAGACGACGCGGGTGGGGATGCCGTCGGCCTCAAGCTTCGCCCGGGCGGCGACGGCGATCTCGACCTCCGATCCGGTGGCGACCAGCGTGGCCTTCGCCCTGGCAGAGGCGTCCTGCAGGATGTAGGCGCCAAGCCGGACCATGTTCCGGGCCCCGGCCGAAGCGCGCAGCGTCGGCAGGATCTGGCGCGAGAGCGCCATGACCGTGGGCCGTCCGGTTTCGGTCAGAGCAATCTCCCAGGCCTCTGCCGTCTCCACCAGGTCGCAGGGCCGCATCACCAGGGTATTCGGCGTCGCCCGGCTGATCGCCAGATGCTCCACCGGCTGGTGCGTCGGGCCATCCTCGCCAAGACCGATGCTGTCATGCGTCATCACATAGACGACCGGCACGCCCATCAGTGCAGACAGCCGCATCGCGGGCCGGGCGTAGTCGGTAAAGCACATGAAGGTCCCGCTGTAAGGTCTTGTGCCACCGTGCAAAACCATGCCGTTCATCGCCGCTGCCATGCCGTGTTCGCGGATCCCGAAATGGATGTAGCGGCCCTTGCGGTTCTCGGCCGTAAAGACCCCGAGGTCCGGCGTGCGGGTGTTGTTCGAGCCGGTCAGGTCGGCCGAGCCTCCGATGGTCTCCGGCATCACCGGGTTGACCGCCGTCAGCACCGCCTCCGACGCCGCGCGGGTGGCGAGCTTGGGGCGGTCGGCCACCGCCTTGGCCTTCACCGCGCGGATCGCGCCGGCCAGACGCTTCGGCGCGCCACCCGCCATCTGGCGGGCGAACTCCGCCTGCCTGGCCGGCGACAGCGCCGCCAGCCGCGCCTCCCACGCCGCCCGCGCCGCCGCACCGCGTGTCCCAGCTTCGGCCCACAACGCCATGACATCAGAGGGAATCTCGAACGGCGCCGCGGTCCAGCCGTAGGCCGCCTTGGCGTCGGCCACGACCTTGGCATCAGTCAGAGCGCCGTGGCCCTTGGCGGTGTCCTGCGCCGCCGACCCCAATGCGATATGGGTCTTGCAGGCCACCATGACCGGACGTGTCGCGGCCTTTGCGGCTGTCAGCGCCCGGTCGATGTCATCCGGGTCATGCCCGTCGCAAGCGAGAACCTCCCAGCCCGAGGCCGCAAAGCGCGCCATCTGGTCGGTCACGTCGGCGAGCGAGACCTTGCCGTCGATGGTGATGCCGTTGTTGTCCCAAAGGACGACCAGGCGGTTCAGCGCCAGCCGCCCGGCCAGCGCGATCGCCTCCTGGCTCACCCCCTCCATCAGGCAGCCGTCGCCGGCGATCACCCAGGTGCGGTGGTCGACGATCGCCTTGCCCCAGCGCGCCCGCAGCGCCTCTTCGGCAATCGCGAAGCCGACCGAATTGGCGATGCCCTGGCCCAGCGGGCCAGTGGTGGTCTCGATCCCCTCGGCATGGCCGTATTCCGGGTGCCCGGCGGTCCGTGACCCCCACTGCCGGAAGTCGCGCAGCTCCTGCATCGGCATGTCGGCATGGCCGGTCAGGTGCAGCAGGCTGTAGAGCAGCATCGAGCCGTGCCCCGCCGACAGGATGAAGCGGTCACGGTCGGCCCAGCGGGGGGCCTTGGGATCGAACCGCAGGTGGTTGCGGTAAAGCACGGTTGCCACGTCGGCCATGCCCATCGGCATCCCTGAGTGCCCCGATTTCGCCGCCGCTACCGCGTCGAGGGTCAGCGCGCGGATCGCCGAGGCCATCCTCCAGTGTTCCGGATGAGCGGCGGCGCGGGCGGCGAGGTCCATGGCGGCAACCTTTCGGGTTGGACGGGTCGCGGGCTTCCTAGCAGCCCCACCCGCCGATGCAAGCGGCCGGGCGCCGCCATCCCGGATAAGCCCTTGCAACCGAAGGGTGGGCTTGGCAACGTGCTGCGGCAGACGCAGGGGATCGCATGGCCGAACCGTCCGAGATCACAGACGCCGAGCGCCGCCTTTCGGCGGCGCTGGAACGCATCGGCAAGGGATTGTCGCGGATCGGCGCGGCGCCCAAGGGTTCGCGCGACGTCGAGACACTGAAGGAAGCGCTCGA
>JANOGU010000359.1:0-4216 GCA_031406135.1 Rhodobacterales bacterium | reverse complement strand
AGGGCGGGGTTCACCCCGCCGTTCGCGCCACGGCGGGGCAAACCCCGACCTACACCGGCAGCACCGTGGTCGCCTTGATCTCCTCCATCGAGAGGAGCGCGGTGACGTTGTAGATGCGCACCTCGGAAATCAGCGCCTGGTAGAACGTGTCGTAGGCCCGGGCGTTCCTGACCCGGACCTTGAGGATGTAGTCGATGTCGCCCGCCAGGCGGTGCGCCTCCATCACCTCGGGCCGGCGCTTCAGCACTTCGAGGAAGCGGCGCTGCCAGTCGGCCTCGTGTTCCGAGGTGCGGATCAGCACGAAGAAGCAGGCCTCGAGCCCCAGCGCCTCGGGGTCGAGCACGGTGGTGGTGCGGGCGATGACGCCGGCCTCGCGCAGCTTGCGGATGCGGTTCCACACCGGGGTCTTGGACGAGCCTACCTTGCGGGCGATGTCGTCCAGCGACTGGTCGGCATCGGCCTGCAGTTCGGTCAGAATCTTCCGGTCGAGATCGTCCAGCCGGACCGCCATTCGTCCTTACTCCCGTTTCCGCGAAAACCCGCCTCTTGTAGGCGCAAGACTAGAACAAACGTCCCTTTTCGCAAGCCCGTCTGGCCGAAAACAGGAACTTTATCCTATATTGGGCTCACCTGAGTGAGGCTGCCGATGCCGTATCCGACGATCATCTCGCTTGCCGTCCCGGCTGCCACCTCCGGCCTCGCAGCTGTGGAGGGTAGCGCATGAAGGGCCGTTTCACGCCGAAGGTCGTCACCGGCAACGACCTGCTTCTGGGCGATGTCGTGTATCTGACCGCCGACGACCGCTGGTCGCGGCTGCACCACGAGGCCGAGCTGATCGAGGATGAGGCGCATGCGCAGATGCGCCTCCTGTTCGGCACCGCGCAGCGGCAGGTCGTGGTCGGCGTCTATCTGGCCGACGCCAGACCCGGGCCGAAGGGCCCGGAGCCCACGCATTTCCGCGAGGCGTTCCGCACCCGCGGCCCGTCCAACTATCCGCATGGCAAGCAGGCCGATCTGTCCAATGTATGACTATTCCGACTTTGACGAAGGCTTCGTCCGCGCCCGCGTGGCGCAGTTCCGCCAGCAGGTGGGCCGCCGGCTCGACGGCTCGCTGACCGAGGACGAGTTCCGCCCCTTGCGGCTGATGAACGGGCTCTACCTGCAGCTGCACGCCTACATGCTGCGCATCGCCATTCCCTACGGCACGGTGAGCCCGCGCCAGATGCGCCAGCTGGCGCTGATCGCCGAGCGCTGGGACAAGGGCTACGGCCATTTCACCACCCGGCAGAACATCCAGTTCAACTGGCCGAAGCTGCGCGACGTGCCGGAGATTCTCGCGGCTCTGGCCGACGTGGAAATGCACGCGATCCAGACCTCGGGCAACTGCGTGCGCAATGTGACCGCCGACCATTTCGCCGGGGCGGCGGCGGATGAGATCGAGGACCCGCGGCCGACAGCCGAATTGCTGCGGCAGTGGTCGACCGACCACCCGGAATTCCAGTTCCTGCCGCGCAAGTTCAAGATCGCGGTGACCGGCTCGCCCAACGACCGCGCGGTGACCAAGGCGCATGACATCGGGCTGCGGCTGGTGCGGGATGCGGCGGGCGAGCCCGGCTACGAGGTCATCGTCGGCGGTGGTCTGGGGCGCACGCCGATGATCGGGCACACGGTGCGGCCGTTCCTGCCGAAGGCGGACCTGCTGCCCTATGTCGAGGCGATCCTGGGCGTCTACAACGCCATCGGCCGACGCGACAACAAGTACAAGGCGCGGATCAAGATCACCGTGCACGAGACCGGGGTCGAGGAGATCACCCGGATGATCGAGCAACGGTTCGCCGAGGTCCGCCCGCAGTTCGGCGGCGCCGACCAGGCGCTTCTGGCCGAGATCGAGGCCGCCTTCGCGCCGCCCGCCTTCCGCGATGCCCCGACCGGGGCCTATGACGCCTTCCACAAGGCGGACCCGGTGTTCCGCGCCTGGGCCGACACCAACCTGGCGCCGCACCGCAACGCGCAATACGCCATCGTCACCATCAGCCTGAAGGCGCATGGCGCGACCCCGGGGGACGCCACGGCGGCGCAGATGCGGCTGATGGCCGACCTCGCCGAACGCTACGGCCATTCCGACATCCGCATCAGCCACGAGCAGAACGTGATCCTGCCGCATGTCCACAGGGGCGACCTGCCGGTGCTGCATGCAGCGCTGGTCCGCGGCGGGCTGGGCACTGCGAACGTCGGGCTGATCTCGGACATCATCGCCTGCCCGGGGATGGACTACTGCGCGCTGGCCACCGCGCGCGCCATCCCGGTGGCGCAGGAGATCGCAACGCGGTTCCACGATCTGGACCTCGAACACGAGATCGGGCCGCTGAAGGTCAAAATCTCCGGCTGCATCAACGCCTGCGGGCATCATCATGTCGGCCACATCGGGATTCTGGGGCTCGACCGGGCGGGGGTGGAGAACTATCAGATCACGCTGGGCGGCGACGGGACGCAGGACGCTACGCTGGGCGAGCGCACCGGCCCGGGCTTTGCCTATGACGAGATCGTGCCGGCCATCGAGCGGATCATCGGCACCTACCTCGACCTGCGCAGCGGCCGCGACGAGGAGTTCCTGGCCGCTTACCGCCGCCTCGGCATGGCGCCGTTCAAGGCCGCGCTCTACGGCGAAGACGCCCGCGATGCCGCGTGACCTGAGCCATACCGTCGCCGACCGCGTCGCGGTGCTGAACGCGCGCTACCGCCACCACGGGGCGACGGCGGTGCTGGAGCATGCGCTGAAGGACGACGACCTGGGCCGGGTGGCGCTGGTGTCGTCCTTCGGGGCGGAATCGGTGGTGCTGCTGCACCTCATCTCGGTGATCGCGCCGGAGACGCCGGTGCTGTTCATCGACACCAGGATGCTGTTCCCCGAGACGCTGGACTACCAGCGCCAGGTGGCCGAAAGCCTGCACCTCTGCGACATCCGCACCATCCGTGCGGCGCAGCCGCGGGTGGCCTTCGAGGACCCGGACGGCACGCTGCACCAGTACAACACCGACACCTGCTGCAATGTGCGCAAGGTCGAGCCGCTGGAACGCGCGCTGGCCGGCTTCGACGGCTGGATCACCGGGCGCAAGCGCTATCAGGGCCATGGCCGCGAGGCGGTGGAGTTCTTCGAGGCCGAGGACGGGATGCGGATCAAGGTCAATCCGCTGGCGCACTGGGGCCGCGAGGACATTGCCGAATACATGGTCGAAAACCGCCTGCCCCGGCACCCGCTGGTGGCGCAGGGCTACCGGTCGATCGGCTGCGCGCCCTGCACCTCGCCGGTGAAGGAGGGCGAGGACGACCGCGCCGGACGCTGGCGCGGGACGGCCAAGGTCGAATGCGGCATCCATTTCGTCGGCGGCAAGGCGGTGCGGCTGCCCCAGGTCCTGGTCGGGGAGAACGCGGCGTGAGCAGGCAAATTTCTTCCAGAAAGAAATTTGCAAATTCCTTTCTTGAAGGAATTTGCGGGAGGAACCGGCAGTGAGCGTGCTTGTGACCGACGCGGGCTTTGCCCCCGCTACCGCGGTGGACGCCGTGCCGCTGACCGAGATCGCCGCCCACCGCGGCGCGCTCGACCTTGTGAACACCGACGATCCGGCGGCAGTTGTCCCGCACTTCGCCGCCCTGCGCCTGATCCGCATCGCCCATCCCGTCTTCAGTGACGGGCGCGGCTTCACCCTTGGCCGGCTGCTGCGCACGCTGGGCTACGGGGGCGAGCTGCGCGTGCTGGGGCCGCTTCTGGCCGATCAGTATGCCATGGCGCGCCGGGTGGGGTTCGACGCGGTGGAGATCCCCGACGAGCACGCCGCCCGCCAGCCCGAGGCGCAGTGGCGTTTCCGCGCCGACTGGCGGGCGCACCATTATCAGGCGCGGCTGCGCGCCTGACGGCTTTTCCCCGGCGCGCGCGGCGCGTATGGGGGCGAAAGGACACCCGCGTGGACATGATGACCGAACCCGCCGTCGCGGCCAAGCCGCACCTGCCCGACGCCCAGATCGTGACCGAAGTCACGCATTGGACCGACCGGCTGTTCTCGTTCCGCGTGGCCCGGCCGCGCAGCCTGCGCTTCCGCTCCGGCGAATTCGTGATGATCGGGCTGCTCGACGACCGCGGCAAGCCGCTGTTGCGCGCCTATTCCATCGCCTCGCCGTCCTGGGATGAGGGCCTCGAGTTCTATTCGATCAAGGTGCC
>JANOGU010000261.1:0-1746 GCA_031406135.1 Rhodobacterales bacterium | reverse complement strand
GCAGGTCTACGACCGGGCCTTGACCGACGCCGTGATCGACGCCGCCAGCCGGGCCCTGCGCCGCCCGCGCCAGCCGGTGCTGGAAGATTTCGGCCATTACCTGGTCTCGCACCCGCATCTCGAACCGCTGCGCCGCCTGCTGCGCTTTTCCGGCAGCACCTACGCCGATTTCCTCTCGGGGCTGGAGGATCTGCGCGACCGGGCCTGCCTCGCGGTGCCCGATCTCGACCTGCCCGACCTGACCCTGATCGAGGAGGGGTCCGACAGCTTCTCGCTGCGCTGCACGGCGCCGATCGCGGATGCAGGGCATGTCTACCTCGGCCTGCTGCGCGCGATGGCCGACGACTACGGCGCACTCGTCTTCCTCGACCACCTGGGCCTGCAGGACGGGGCCGAGGTCATCGCCATCCGGCTCGTCGCCGCCCACCATGGCGAAGGACGCCGGTTCGACCTGTCGCCGCGGGTCGCCTGATGGCGGCGGCTGCCCCCGCGACCCTGACGGCGCCGATGTCCGTGCCGCTGGCGCAGCTCGGCCGGCTGATCCCGATGCACATCCTGCTGGCGCCCGACGGCACGATCCGCTCGCTGGGGCCGACGCTGGCCAAGGCCCTGTCGCAGCCTGTGGTGTCCGGCACTCCGTTTTTCGCAGCCTTCGACGTGCGCCGGCCGGGCGGCGTCAGAGACATGGCCGCGCTCGTCGCGCGCGCCGGCGCGCGGCTGACGCTGTCGCCCAGGGGCGAGGCGCGGACCTTCCGCGCCTTCGCCACCCTGCTCGAGGATACGGGGCTGATCGTGCAGGCCGGTTTCGGCATCGACGTCTTCACCGCCGTCGCGGCCCATGGCCTGACCGAGGCAGATTTCACCGCCACCGACCTGACCGTCGAGATGCTGTATCTGCAAGAGGCCAAGTCCGCCGTGATGCAGGAGCTTGGCCACCTCAACCGCCGCCTCAGCGACGCGCGGCTGACGGCAGAGGCGCAGGCGCTGACCGACACGCTGACCGGGCTCGCCAACCGGCGGGCGCTGGACCAGCGGCTGGCCACCATCGCCACCGCCGGGGTGGACTTCAGCCTGATGCACCTCGACCTCGATTTCTTCAAGGCGGTGAACGACACGCTCGGCCACGCCGCCGGCGACACGGTGCTCTGTGCCGTCGCCCGCATCCTGGAAGAGGGCACCCGCCGCGGCGACACCATCGCCCGCATCGGCGGCGACGAATTCCTGATCGTGATGCCCGCCTTGACCGACCCCGCCGCCCTGTACGCGGTGGCCACGCGGCTGATCGCCCGGCTGACGGACCCGATCGACCATCAGGGCCGGCCCTGCCGGATCTCCGGCTCGATCGGCATCGCCCGCTCAGTCGACTATGCCGGGGTTTCGGTTGACCAGATGATCGCCGATGCCGACGCAGCGCTCTACATGTCCAAGAACGCGGGCCGCGGGCGGGCGGCGTTCCACGTCGCGGCTGCGCCCTGATCCTGCAATCGGCGCGCACGCCTGCGCGGCCCGATCCTCGCCAACTGCAATCGGTTCAGTTCCGGGCGGCATGGTCTGGACCGGGCGGCTGCGGCGCCCGGTGATGACCGGAGTGCGCCGCGTTAACGCGAGTCCATTCCCTAACAAACCTCGCTCTCAAGTTTGAACTGCAACAGGGTCGGTTCAAATGTGGAGGAGGGGCGGGATGGCGCGTCGTGGCAAGCATCTGAGTTGCGAGGAACGGGCGGTGGTGCTGGCCGAGGATCGCCG
>JANOGU010000293.1:0-4658 GCA_031406135.1 Rhodobacterales bacterium | reverse complement strand
CGCATCCTCCAGGCCCACGTCTTCCTCGAAGTCGATCACCTCGTCGACCGGGGCCGACAGGGCCGCGGCCTGTTCGGCTTGGGCGCGGCGGATGTCGATCACCTTCTGGTCGCGGTCGGCCGCGATCTTCTTCACCCGCGTCGTGGCGCCGCCGGTCCCGGCCGGGATCAGCCGGCCGACGATGACGTTTTCCTTCAGCCCGACGAGCTTGTCGCGCTTGCCTTGCACCGAGGCCTCGGTCAGCACCCGCGTCGTCTCCTGGAACGAAGCGGCCGAGATGAAGGACCGCGTCTGCAGCGATGCCTGGGTGATGCCAAGAAGGATCGGCTCGGCCACGCAGGGGCGCAGCCCCCGCGCCTCGGCCTTGCCGTTCTCCTCGTCAAGTTCGGCCTTGTCCACGTTCTCGCCCTTGAGCAGCGTGGTGTCGCCGGACTCGAGGATCTCGAACTTCTGCAGCATCTGGCGGACGATCACCTCGATGTGCTTGTCGTTGATCTTCACGCCCTGCAGCCGGTAGACGTCCTGCACTTCGCCGATCATGTAGCGGGCCAGTTCCTCGACGCCGAGAATCCGCAGGATGTCGTGCGGCGCGGGGTTGCCGTCCATGATGTAGTCCCCCTTCTGCACGAAGTCGCCTTCCTGCACCGGGATATGTTTGCCCTTGGGGATCATGTATTCCATCGTCGGCATCGTGTCGTCGACCGGCGCCACCGTGATCCGGCGCTTGTTCTTGTAGTCCTTGCCGAAGTGCACGTAGCCGTCGTTCTCGGCGATGATCGCGTGGTCCTTCGGCCGCCGCGCCTCGAACAGTTCCGCCACGCGGGGCAGACCGCCGGTGATGTCCTTGGTCTTGGCGCCCTCGCGCGGGATGCGCGCGACGACGTCGCCGGGGCGCAGCTCCTGTCCGTCCTCGATCGACAGGATCGCGTCCACCGACATCGCATAGGAGATCGGGTTGCCGTTATCCAGACGCACCGGCTCGCCGGTCGCCGGGTCCATGACGATGACCTCGGGCTTGAGGTCTCCGCCCTTGGGCGCCGAGCGCCAGTCCGACACGATCTTCTGCGTCATGCCGGTGGACTCGTCCGTCTCCTCGCGCACCGAGATGCCCGAGATCAGGTCCTTGAACCGGGCGACCCCGGCCTTGTCCGCGATGATCGGCAGGGTGTAGGGGTCCCATTCGAACAGCTTGTGGCCGCGCTTGACGATCTGACCTTCCTTCACGTGAACCTTGGCCCCGTAGGTCACCTTGTGGGCGGCGCGTTCGGCGCCCGCTTCGTCCAGAATGATGATCGCCATGTTGCGCGCGGTGACGATCTGCTCGCCGATCGCATTGGCCAGCAGGCTGCCGTTGCGGAAGACCACCCTGCCCTCCTGCGACGCTTCCAGGAACGACTGCTGCCCGGCCTGGGCGATGCCGCCGATGTGGAAGGTGCGCATGGTCAGCTGGGTGCCCGGCTCGCCGATCGACTGGGCGGCGATGATGCCCACCGCCTCGCCGATGTTGACCAGCGTGCCGCGGGCAAGGTCGCGCCCGTAGCACATGGCGCAGACGCCCTCTTCCGCCTCGCAGGTGAGGGCCGAGCGGATCCGGGCCGAGGCCACGGCCGCGACGTCAACGGCGTCGGCGCTGCGTTCGTCGATCAGCTCACCCGCCGCGACGATCACCTCGTCGGTGCCGGGCACCAGGATGTCGTCTGCCGCGGTCCGGCCCAGCACGCGCTCGGCCAGCGAGGACACGACCTCGCCGTCCTTGACCGCCGCCTGCGCGGTGATCGCCCGGTCGGTGCCGCAGTCATGCGTGCGGATGATGCAGTCCTGCGCCACGTCGACCAGACGGCGGGTCAGGTAGCCCGAGTTCGCCGTCTTGAGCGCCGTGTCGGCCAGACCCTTGCGCGCGCCGTGGGTGGAGTTGAAATACTCCAGCACGGTCAGGCCTTCCTTGAAGTTCGAGATGATCGGCGTCTCGATGATCTCGCCCGAGGGCTTGGCCATCAGGCCGCGCATCCCGCCCAGCTGCTTCATCTGCGCCGGCGACCCGCGCGCCCCGGAGTGGCTCATCATGTAGACCGAGTTCGGCTCCTTTTCGGCGCCATTCTCATCCAACCGCACGGCGGAGATTTCCGCCATCATCTCGCCCGCGACCTTGTCGGAGCACTTCGACCAGGCATCGACCACCTTGTTGTATTTCTCGCCCTGGGTGATCAGGCCGTCCATATACTGCTGCTCGAATTCCTTCACCTGCTCGCGGACCTCGCCGACGATGGCCCACTTGCTGTCGGGGATCAGCATGTCGTCCTTGCCGAAGCTGATGCCGGCCTTGAACGCCTCGCGAAAGCCGATGCCCATGATCTGGTCGCAGAAGATCACGCTCTCCTTCTGCCCGCAGTAGCGGTAGACGGTGTCGATGACGTTCTGCACGTCCTTCTTGCGCAACAGCCGGTTCACCAGTTCGAACGGCGCCTTGGCGTTCAGCGGCAGGAGGTTGCCCAGCCGCAGGCGGCCGGGGGTGGTGTCGTAACGCCGCCAGACCTCATTGCCTTCCTCGTCGATCTGGCGAAGCCGCGCCTTGATCCTGGCATGCAGGTGTACCGCGCCCGAGGTCAGCGCATGCTCCACTTCATCGACATCGGCAAAGGCCATGCCTTCGCCGATCATGCCCTTGCGCTCCATCGAGCAGTAGTAAAGCCCCAGGATCATGTCCTGCGACGGCACGATGATCGGCGCGCCGTTGGCGGGGCTGAGCACGTTGTTCGTGCTCATCATCAGCACGCGCGCCTCGAGCTGGGCTTCCAGCGAGAGGGGCACGTGGACCGCCATCTGGTCGCCGTCGAAGTCGGCGTTGAAGGCCGAGCAGACCAGCGGGTGCAGCTGGATCGCCTTGCCCTCGATCAGGATCGGCTCGAAGGCCTGGATGCCCAGACGGTGCAGCGTCGGCGCGCGGTTGAGCAGAACCGGGTGTTCGCGGATAACCTCATCCAGAATGTCCCAGACCTCGGGACGTTCCTTCTCCACCAGTTTCTTGGCCTGCTTGACCGTCGAGGACAGGCCCTTGGCCTCCAGCCGCGAGTAGATGAACGGCTTGAACAGCTCCAAGGCCATCTTCTTCGGCAACCCGCACTGGTGCAGCTTCAGTTCCGGGCCGGTCACGATCACTGAGCGACCCGAGAAGTCGACGCGCTTGCCCAGAAGGTTCTGGCGGAAGCGGCCCTGCTTGCCTTTCAGCATGTCGCTGAGCGATTTCAGCGGGCGCTTGTTGGTGCCGGTGATGACCCGGCCACGGCGGCCGTTGTCGAAGAGCGCATCGACCGCTTCCTGCAGCATCCGCTTTTCGTTGCGCACGATGATGTCCGGCGCGCGCAACTCGATCAGCCGCTTCAGGCGGTTGTTGCGGTTGATGACCCGGCGGTAGAGGTCGTTGAGGTCAGAGGTGGCAAAGCGGCCGCCGTCCAGCGGGACCAGCGGGCGCAGTTCCGGCGGGATCACCGGCAGCACGGTCAGCACCATCCATTCCGGGCGGTTGCCGGATTCCAGGAACGATTCCACGATCTTCAGCCGCTTGATGATCTTCTTCGGCTTCAACTCGCCGGTGGCCTCCTTCAGCTCCTCGCGCAGCTGCTCGGCCGTCGGTTCCAGGTCGATCGCCGCCAGCATCTCGCGGATCGCCTCGGCGCCGATGTTGGCGGTGAAGGCGTCGGCGCCGAAACGGTCCTGAGCGTCGAGGAATTCCTCCTCGTTCATCAGCTGCTGGTAGGTGAGGTCGGTCAGGCCCGGCTCGATCACCACGTATTTCTCGAAATACAGGATCGATTCCAGATCGCGCAGCGTCATGTCGAGCATCAGCCCGATCCGGCTCGGCAGCGATTTCAGGAACCAGATATGCGCCACCGGGGCGGCGAGCTCGATATGCCCCATCCGCTCGCGCCGGACCTTTTGCAAGGTGACCTCGACGCCGCATTTCTCGCAGACCACGCCGCGGTACTTCATCCGCTTGTACTTGCCGCAGAGGCACTCGTAGTCCTTGATCGGCCCGAAGATGCGGGCGCAGAACAGGCCGTCGCGCTCCGGCTTGAAGGTCCGGTAGTTGATCGTCTCCGGCTTCTTGATCTCGCCGTACGACCACGACAGGATTTTCTCCGGGCTCGCGATCGAAATCCGGATCTGGTCGAAGACCTGAGCCGGCGTCTGCGGGCTGAAGAGATTCATCAATTCTTGGTTCATCACCGTCTCCTCGTGAGGGGACCGCGGATGCCGCGTCCCCGAGGGTCGTTATTCCGTGAACCGGAGCGGGCGCTGCCCGCTCCGTGTGATTTTCGCTACTCGGCGGCTTCCGTTCCCAGCTTCGAATTGTGCAGGTCGACGTTGAGGCCGAGCGAGCGCATCTCCTTGACCAGCACGTTGAAGCTTTCAGGAATGCCCGCCTCGAACGTGTCGTCGCCGCGCACGATCGCTTCATAGACCTTGGTGCGCCCCGCCACGTCGTCGGATTTGACGGTGAGCATTTCCTGCAACGTGTAGGCAGCACCATAGGCTTCGAGCGCCCACACCTCCATCTCGCCGAAACGCTGGCCGCCGAACTGCGCCTTGCCGCCCAGTGGTTGTTGCGTCACTAAGCTGTAAGGGCCGGTGGAACGTGCGTGCATCTTGTCGTCCACCAA
>JANOGU010000287.1:0-17148 GCA_031406135.1 Rhodobacterales bacterium | reverse complement strand
GTCAGGCCCCCGGCCGGGAGGATGCGCCTCCCTCCCCCCTCGTGGGGGAGGGATGGGGAGGGGGGGCTCGCCGGTCCGGCCGGGCGCTCCCAACCCTCTCCCTCCCGACGAGGGGGAGGGAAGCGCCCCGGTCTCCCGGTCACGCGGAAACCCTGACCATCGCGCGCCTCAATGCCGGAAATGCCGCTGGCCGGTGAAGATCATGGCGATGCCGGCGGCATCGGCCGCGGCGATGACCTCGGCGTCGCGGATCGCGCCGCCGGGCTGGATCACCGCCGTTGCTCCGGCCCAGACCAGCGCCTCGAGCCCGTCGGCGAAGGGGAAGAAGGCGTCGGAGGCGACGACAGCCCCTTTCGTCGGCGCCGCGTCCAGCCCCAGCGCCGCGGCCATGTCCTCAGCCTTGCGGATGGCGATGCGGGTCGAATCGATGCGGCTCATCTGCCCCGCCCCCACGCCCACCGTGGCGCCGCCGCGGGCGAAGACGATGGCGTTGGACTTCACGTGCTTGGCCACCGACCAGGCGAACATGAGGTCGGCCATTTCCGCCGCCGACGGCGCCCGCCGCGTCACCACCTTCAGGTCGTCCGGCCCGACCTGTCCGGCGTCACGGTCCTGCACCAGGAACCCGCCCGCCACCTGCCGCACGGCGAGCCCGCGCGCCGCCGGGTCTGGCAGGGCGTCCAGCGTCAGCAGGCGCAGGGTCTTCTTGCCGGCAAACACCGCCTGCGCGGCGGCATCGGCGCCGGGGGCGATGACCACCTCGGTGAAGATCTCCGCGATCTTCTCCGCCGTCGGCCCGTCCAGCGGCCGGTTCAGCGCCACGATGCCGCCGAAGGCCGAGACCCGGTCGGCGTCGAAGGCACGGCAGTAGGCCTCCGCAACGGTCTCTCCCAAGGCCACACCGCAGGGATTGGCGTGCTTGACGATCACGCAGGCCGGCCGGTCCGCGGGCAGGTCCGCCACCAGTTCCACCGCCGCGTCGGTGTCATTGAGGGTGTTGTAGCTCAGTTCCTTGCCCTGCCGCTGCCGGGCCGTGGCCACGCCGGGCCGGCCCGATCCGTCGGCGTAGAAGGCCGCCGCCTGGTGCGGGTTCTCGCCGTAGCGCAGGCCCTGCACCAGCCGGCCGGCAAAGACCCGCCGTCGCGGCACCGCCTCGCCCGTGGCCTCGGCCATCCAGGTCGAGACCGCCGCGTCGTAGGCGGCGGTCCGGCCATAGGCCGTCACCGCCAGCCTCTGGCGGAACGCCAGCGAGGTCGTCCCGTCCTGCGCCATCTCCGCCAGCAGCGCGGCATAGTCCTCGGGGTCCGTCACCACCGCCACGAAGCGGTGGTTCTTCGCCGCCGCCCGGATCATCGCCGGGCCACCGACGTCGATGTTTTCCACGCAGTCGGCATAGGATGCGCCGCGCGCCACCGCCGCCTCGAACGGATAGAGGTTCACCACCAGCAGGTCGATCGGCGCGATGCCATGCGCGGCCATGGCTAGGAGGTGCTCGTCGTCGTCGCGCAGCGCCAGCAGCGCGCCATGGACCATCGGGTGCAGCGTCTTGACCCGCCCGTCCATCATCTCCGGGAACCCGGTCACCTCGGCGACATCCCTGACCGGCAGTCCCGCCAGCCGCAGCGCCCCTGCTGTCCCGCCGGTCGAGATCAGTTCCACGCCCTGCGCATGCAGCTCCCGCGCCAGGTCGACCAGTCCGGTCTTGTCCGACACGGACAGAAGCGCGCGGCCGATCGGAACACGGTACGGCATCGCCAATGGCCCCCCGAGGCTTACGCCTCGGCCGGGTCCGTCTGGCCGAGGTCGCGGATCGCCAGCGGCGTATCCTGTGCTTTCGCCAAGGTCCAGCCGATCAGGCGCTCCTCGTGGTCCAGCGTGTCGGCAAGGACGATCTGCCGCGACGGGCGCGGCAGCAGGCGGCCGCGTTCGAGATAGACCGAAGGCTCCAGCGACAGACCCGCGGGATCCGCCCGGCGGAACACCCAGACCTCGCCGGAGCGCAGCACCAGCGACACCGCGGTGCCGCCCATGTCGAGCGAGGCGTCGACCTCGGGGTGCAGGTGGAAGCGGACCGAGACGCGCAGCGGCTCGCCCTTGCGGCGCGCCAGCATCGCGGCGAAGCTCGCGCGCTCCCCGGCCGTGGTCGGCCCGACGGTGTCCTGCCCGCTGAGCCGCCGCCCGTCGTGCGACAGCGTCAGCAGCCGCCCATGCGTCAGCCCGTGGGTGCGGGTCCAGCCGTCATGGGCAAGGTACAGGCCGTGCCCCTCGACGTAGGAGATTGTGCGCGACACCACCACCCGGGCGCGTTCGACGAAGGCGCCGTCCAGTTCGCGCCCGAATCGCGACGACGACCAGCCGTCCGGCGCCAGCGTCGAATGCGAGGCCGTGGCCCGCCCGGCGCTGCGCCACTCGGCCCCGAACGAGGCGCCCGGCCCGCAGGAGACGATCAGCGGACGCCGCCCGGAGGTCAGTTCGAACGCCAGCGTCGAGGCATGGGCGCGCAGGCCGGCCGCGCCGCCGGGCGGGTCGGCGGCATCGACGATCAGCGAGGTGCGCCCGGCGTGCAGTCGCAGGAAGCCCATCGCCGGGCCCGGGCTGGCGGGGGTGCGGATGCCCGAGGCGGCCAGCGCATGGTCGAGCCGCCCCTCCAGCCCCTTGTCGCCGCCGTGGAACCGGGCCAGCCCGCCATCGGCATGGCGCAGCGTGCGCAGGCAGGGCGCAATGCGCCGTACCGCCCTGCCCATCTCCTCCGGCACCGGCCGTCCCGCCTCGGTGAGCGCCTGGCTGATCCAGGTCAAGAGCGTGAAAACCTCCAGCAGCTCCTCGGGGTTGCGCGTGGCGATGCCGCCCTGGATGTCGATCTCGCGCCCCGCCTCGGCGGCCAGCGCGGCCAGCGCCGGGTCGGTCTGCGCCGCCATGCCGGTCAGCGACAGCCCCGCCGAGACGAGGCCCGCCAGCGCCTCGAACCGCGGCAGCCCGGGCGGCGCGGCCGACCAGCGGCGCGACAGGAACCGCACCTGCGCCGACAGCGCGGCGAAGAAAGCGGCGTCCTGGCCCGGCTTGCAGCCGTTCAACAGCAGCAGCGCATGGTTGATCCAGCGCACCAGCCGCCGCCCGGTCAGCCCCGGGGTCCAGCCCGGCCCCTTCCCGTCGCCGAACCGCGCGATCCAGCCCCAGGTCCACTCCCGCGCCCGCACCGGCGCCGCCGGTTCGGCGGCGGCGGCCAGGTCGTCCAGCCAGTGGAAGCCATGCGCCTCGGTCCAGAACTCCGGGTCGTCGACGCCGAGGTCCCACAGCGCCGTGCCCGGCGCCTCGATCAGCCGGCCCGCCATCTGGAAGCGCCCCGCCGCCAGCTGCCGGCCGCGGCCGTGCATGCCGATCGAGCGCGGCTCGGGCATCGAGACGAAACCGGTCGCCGCCCGCGCCCGCCGCGCCGCGCGCGCCGCCAGCCGGTTGCGCCATTCCGCCACCTGCCGTTCGATGCCCGAGGGACCCGCGCTGCCTGCCATTGCCTGCCTGTCTGCCCGCTTCCCGGGTCTGATCCCCAGTGTAGCGCCGCAACGCCCCGATGTCAGCCGCGTCGCGCGGCCCTAGGCGGCGCGGCGCAGCCGGGCGATGAAGAACCCGTCGATCCCGCCGCGGTCGGCCCAGTGGTCGGGCCTCAGCCGCAGGCCGTGGGGCGTCCGCCAGCCTGGGTCGATCCCCTCCGCCTGCGCCGCCTCCACCACCAGCCCCGGATGCCGCGCCAGCGCCGCCTCGATCTGGCGCTCGCCCTCCTCGGGCAACAGCGAGCAGGTGGCGAACACCAGCCGCCCGCCGGGCCGCAGCATCGCCAGCGCCCGGTCTATGAGCGCCGTTTGCAGCGCCAGCAGCGCCGGCAGGTCGCTGCCGTCCTTCACGAAGGGCAGGTCGGGATGCCGCCGGATCGTGCCCGTGGCCGAACAGGGCGCGTCCAGCAGCACCGCATCGGCCGGCGCCGCCGGCATCCAGGCCAGCGCATCGGCCACGACCACGTCCGCGGAAAGTCCGGTGCGGGCCAGGTTCTCGCGCAGCCGCGCCAGACGCGCATCCGAGACGTCCACCGCCGTCACCCGCGCCCCGGCTGCGGCAAGCTGCAGCGTCTTGCCGCCCGGCGCGGCGCAAAGGTCAACCACCACCTCGCCCGGCGCCGGATCCAGCACCCGGGCCGCCAGCGCCGCGCCGGCGTCCTGCACCCAGAACGCGCCCTCCGGCCAGCCCGGCAGCGCGGTCACCTGCACCCCCGCCGGCAGCCGCACCGACCCGCCGGGCAAGACCTCGCCGCCCGGCGGCGGGACGGCCCCTGGACGCAGGGTCAGGTCTATGGGCGGCGCCACCGCCTGCGCCGTCTCGATCCCCCGCCACCGCCTCGCGGCCCCAGGCATGGACCAGCGGCTGGCGCAGCCAGCGCGGCAGCTTCTGCACCGGCTGGCCGGCAAACGGCGTCTCCAGCGCCGCGACCTTGCGCAGGACGGCATTGGCCAGCCCCGCCAGATGCGCCGACTTCCCGCCCTCGCGCACCAGCGCCACCGCGGCGTTCACCGCGCCATGCGCGGCCGCGCCCTCCAGCGCCATCTCCACCACCGCCAGCCGCAGCGCATTCGCCACCGGCAGCGGCGGCGCCTTGCGCAGGAACGGCGCCAGCACCCGGTCCGCGGGCTCGACATGGCGCAGCACCTGCGCCGCCAGCCGCCCGGCCCGCGCCCGGTCGGCGGGCGCCAGCGCCGGGTCGGTCACTTCCGCCAGCATCCGCCCCTCGCCCAGCACCGCCGCGAGAAGCCGCAGCGCCGCCCGCCGTGCCGCCAGACCCTCGACCATGTCCGCGTCCTTGAAACCGCCGTGCAGGCCCGTATATCAGCCCCATGGCCGAGGAAACCCCGTCCACCCGCGCCGACCTGCCGCCAGAGGCACAGCGCGCGCTGGCCGAGGCCGCGGCGCGCCGCCGGCAACCCCGGGCGCCGCCGCCGCCCGAACTCGGCGGCCGCGACGGGCCGGACCCGGTGCGCTACGGTGACTGGGAGAAGAAGGGCATCGCCATCGACTTCTAGTGGACCGGCCCAGACGGATGCGTCGGGCCTGGGATGTCCGGGAGGGCGTGGCTGGGGTCTTCTCTGAGCCCTTATTGGCCGTTGCTTCAAAGTGCAGCATTTACCGCCGGCCTGTTCGGCCGAGGCCTGCCGTACGATCAAGCGGTCTCTGCCCCCCTGCGCCGCCGCTCGGAGACCGCAGGCCTCGGCCATCTTGGGCGCGACGGAGCCGGGTCTGCGCACGGGGACGTGGGCGGGGGAGCGAGTGAGTATTCGTAGATGACGAACAAAGCATCCATGATCGGGGGCATTGTTCCCGAAGCCGGGACGGCGGCGCCTGCGGGGCGTGCGGGGGCGCCGGGTTTCTGTTGACAGATCGGGGCCGCCGATCCCTAATCCACGCGGGTACGCGGCCCTTCTGCACCGTCGCGCATTTTCGAGTTGTGTGGGAGATTTGGTGATGTGGAAAGTTCTTCTGACGGTCGGCGCCCTGTCGCTCGCTGCGGCCCTGCCGGCGGCGGCTGCCACGCTCAACGTGTCTGGCGGCATCCTGACGGGCGCGTCGGGCGTGACCGTCCTCACGGCAGCCGGAACCAAGACTTACAACGTCGAGTTCATAGACGGGAGTTGCACATCGCTGTTCACGAACTGCGGTGCGTCAGACCCGGGAGCGACGGCGTTCGCGTTTACGCTGGAGGCGGATGCGCTTGCCGCGAGCCAAGCCTTGCTTGATCAGGTTTTTCTTGATGTCGCCGAGGGCGCCTTCGACAGCATGCCCTTTCTGACGCAAGGTTGTGGCAGCACCATCCCCCTCTGTCTCACATTGACCCCTCATGGGACAGGGCTCGTGCAGGGCGCCTTATTCTCCGCCGGGCGCGCGGGGAACTGGGGGTCGAATACTTCTCCAGATTTCGCCGATGTTTCCTTGTCCAACACCATCTCGGATTTTACCATCTCACCCATTGTCGTTTTCGCCCGCTGGGCGGAAGTGGCCGCTGTCCCGCTACCAGCGGGAGCGCCGCTCCTCCTGTCGGGCCTCGCGGCCTTGGCCGGTCTGCGCTGGCGCAAGCGGCGCGAGCGCCGGCGGGCGCAGGTGTAGGCCAGCGAGGCCGCCCCGGAACCAGGCGTTCCAGCGTGTGAGATACCGTCCAAGGGGTGCAGGCATGGTTCCTGCGCCCCTTTTGCTCGTAAAGCCGGGCAGCAATCTCGGTCATCCGTGCGTAGGTCTTCTCGGCAACGCCCAGCGCCCCCTCGAAGAAGTGGTATCCCAGAAAGTCGAAGCCCTTTGCTGCGCGCCCGATGAAGGTCTTGTCGGGGTGCAGGTCGATACGCAGGCGGTTCAGAACGTCGCGCACCTGGGCCATGGCTGCGCGGACCACCACTCCGATGTGAAGTGTTACCATCGAACGGCAAGAATGTGCATTGCATCAAGTTTCCGGGTCCATCAATCGGCGACTGAATACAAAGTCCATTCTCCAGGTATTCCACGCAAGGTTCGGGTGCCCGATCCGGAGAAACTCATGTTCGAACCGAGCGCCATGTCCTTTACGGTCTGCGAAGTAAGGATTTCATCTGGCATGGCCTCGTTCATAATGCGGGCAGCCACATGCACGGTCATGCCAGTCAAATCCTCGCCGCGGATTTCGCATTCTCCCATGTGCACGCCGATGCGGCATTGAAGATCCAGTCGCGCCGCATCACCGCGTATGGCCATGGCTCCTTCGAGCGCAGTGGTTGGGCCTCGGAACGAGAGTAGAAAACCATCACCGGTTTGCTTGATCTTCTTGCCGCCATATGCCGCAAGCCTCCGGTCAACTGCGTAATCCAGTTGCTCCAACACACTGCCCCAGCGTTCGTCCCCAATTCGCGCGAGATTCTCTGTTGACCCTACAATGTCTAGAAAGACCAAAGCCATTAGCGTCCGATCAGCGGTGGCGGCCACAGCCTCTCCTGTGATGAACTCCCGGATTTCCGAGATCATCCCGTCCTGGTCGCCATACCAGGTGATGTGGTCCTCGCCCGGCAGGACCTTCAACGTTGCTCCGGGAATGTGTTCGGCTAGGTAATGTGCATGCTCCACGCCGCACCACCGATCGCCTTTTCGATGCAGTATCAAAGTCGGGGTCTGAAGGGCCGGCAACACCGCCCGATAGTCTATTTGGTAGTTCATTTGTGACAGCTTCGCGAGCGCGCGAGGACTGGCGGCATACCGAAAATATGTGTCCAGCCATTCGATGGCTGCCGGGTTATTGGCGATGCTGGGAGCCCCATCCACAAAGCTTTCTCTGCCATTCTCGATTTGACCGAAACTATCGACTTCGACGGCCAATTCGGCAGGCTTCGGGCCCCACGGGTAATCTGGAGCCCATGCGTACCGAGCGCGGCTGCCATTGAGGATAAGGTGACTGACGCGCTCGGGATATGTGGCTGTAAAGACGGATGAAATCGCGCCGCCTTCGGAAGCGCCGAAAATGGCCACCCGGTCGGAGCCCACCGCATCGAGTACCGCGTTGATGTCCTGTGATCGCTCTTCGAGCGTAGGATATCCGACGTCCCTGTCCGACATGCCCACGCCACGCTTGTCGAAAAAAATCACCCGGGAAAAACGTGCGAGCTTGTTCAGAAACCGGGCGTAGTCTGGACTTTCCCAAGCATGTTCAATATGGGTAGCCCAACCCTGCGCCCAAAGCAGATCTATTGGCCCGTCGCCAAAGGCTTGATAAGCGATATTGATGTCGCCCGCTTTGGCGTAATGCGTTCTCGGCCGCTTCATTAATCCCTCCGAGCACCTTGTTTTGGTCGGATACGCCGAAGTCGATCGCATCAGCCACGCGCGACCTAAAGTGTGCGCCTGGCCAGCCCTCATTGCAACCGTTGCCTGCTTCACTGGATGCCCTGCTTCCCGTCGGTGAACCCTACGAGTGGCTGGCGAAAAAGGCGCAAGACCATTCCGGACATAAAGCAGATCGGCAGTTCCGGGCCCGAAGCGGTAGTCGGCTTGACCCCAGTGAAGGTGTGGAAAGTCCGCGGTGCGGTCATCCGAACCCCTCCCGGACAAGGGTTCTAAACGTCGGAGCCGGATCACCGGCCGGCCTCAGCGCGCCGGCAGGCGCCCGCCCAGTTCGTCCTCGACATGGGCGCGGATGATTGCCTCGAACGTGGCCTCCGCCGCAAAGCCCAGGTCGCGGGCGCGCCGCGCCTCGAACCGTTCCGGCCAGCCGGAAACGATGCGGTGGACCACCGGGTCGGGCCGCTCCTCGATCAGCGCCGCCACCCGGTCGCCGGCAACCTCGCGCAGGGCCGCGATCATCCCGCCGACCGAAACCGCCACCCCCGGCAGCGTCAGGCTGCGCCGCGCGCCCAGCGGGCCGGTGTCCATCCCCGCCGCGTGCAGCAGGAACGCCACCGCCGACCGCGGCGAGGCCAGCGTCTGGACGATGTCGCGCGGCACCGGCAGCCCGGCCGGCAGCCCGGCCAGCGGCTCGCGGATGATGCCGGACAGGAAGCCCGAGGCGGCGCGGTTGGGCAGGCCGGGCCGGACCGAGATCGTCGGGAACCGCAGGCCCACGCCGTCCAGCATCCCGCGCCGGGAGTAGTCTGCCAGCAGCGCCTCGCCGATCAGCTTCTGCGTGCCGTACGAGGTCAGCGGCGTCAGCTGGAAGTCGTCCGGCACCACCGGCGGACAGGGCGCACCGAAGACGGCGCAGCTTGACGCATAGACCAGGCGCGGCGCGATCCCCGCCGCCCGGATCGCCTCGTAGAGGTCGCGCGTGCCGTCGAGGTTCACCCGGTAGCCGAGGTCGAAATCGGCCTCGGCCTCGCCCGAGACCACGCCCGCGAGATGGAAGATCACCTCCGGCCGCGCGGCCATCAGCGCCGCCGCCGCGCCCTCCGCCGCGAGGTCGCCCGCCACCACCTCTGCCGTCAGCCCCGGCGGCGGCACCGCGGCCACCACGTCATGCAGCACCAGTCGGGTGATCCGCTGACCGTTCAGCCCGCCATCGCGCGACAGCCGCTCGGTCAGCTTGCGGCCGATCATCCCTGCCGCGCCGGTGATGAGTATCTTCATTGCAGTCCCCCCGCAGCGCACTCTGGTCTGGACTGATCCCGCGCCAAGCCCTCGTCTACAGATATTCCCCCGGCGAAGGTTCTCCCGCCCATTCACCCCTCGGGATGGAAGAAGTTCCACACCGTCTCGGCCAGCCCATGGCTGATCCCGGGCGCGTCCATCAGGTCGGGCAGCGCCGCGCGCGCCACCGCCTTGGCGCTGCCGAAATGCGCCAGCAGCGCCCGCTTGCGCGCCGCGCCGACGCCGGGGATGTCGTCCAGCGGCGTGGCGCCCACGGCCTTGGCCCGCTTCGCCCGGTGCGCGCCGATCGCCCAGCGGTGCGCCTCGTCGCGCAGGCGCTGCACGAAATACAGCACCGGATCGTTGCGCGGCAGGGCGAAGGGCGGCGCGCCGGGACGGTGGAACTCCTCCTTGCCGGCGTCGCGGTCGATGCCCTTGGCGACGCCGACGTAAGGAATGTCGTCCACCCCGAGCACCGTCAGGATGTCGCCCACCGCCGAGACCTGCCCGGCGCCGCCGTCGATCAACAGGAGGTCCGGCCAGGCGTCCGACTTGCGCTCCGGGTCCTCCTTCAGCAGGCGCTCGAAACGGCGGCTCAGGACCTCGCGCATCATGCCGAAGTCGTCGTTGCCGGCGGCCGCCTTGATGTTGAACTTGCGGTATTGCGACTTCACGAACCCCTCCGGCCCGGCCACCACCATGCCGCCGACCGCGTCCATCCCCTGGATGTGGGAGTTGTCATAGACCTCGATCCGTCTCAGTGGGGCATCCAGAGCGAAGGCCTCGGCCAGCCCGGCCAGCAGCCTATTCTGCGTGGCCGTTTCCGCCATCCGGCGACCCAGGCTCTCGCGCGCGTTGCGGGCGGCGTTCTCCACCAGCTCCGCCTTCTCGCCCCCGCTGCGGCACCGCGATCTCGACCTTGCGGCCCGCCCGGTCCGACAGCAGCTCGCCCAGCAGATCGGGGTCCTCGACCGGATGCGACAGCAGGATCAGCCGCGGCGGATCGCGGTCGTCGTAGAACTGGGCGAGGAAGGCCTGAAGGATCTCCGGCTCCTCCGCACCGCCGCCGATCCTTGGGTAGAAGTCGCGGTTGCCCCAGGACTGGTTGGCGCGGATGAAGAAGACCTGCACGCAGGCCTGCCCGCCCTCGACATGCAGCGCCACCACATCGGCCTCGGCCACCAACTTCGGGTTGATCCCCTGCGAGGACTGGACCTGCGTCAGCGCCCGGATGCGGTCGCGCAGCGCCGCGGCACGCTCGAATTCCATCGCCTCGGCGGCCACGGTCATCGCGCGGGCGAGGTCGGACTGCACGGTGGTGGTCTTGCCCTCCAGGAAACGCCGCGCGTCACCGACCAGCTCGCCGTAGTCCTGCGCGTTGATCTTGCCCACGCAAGGCGCGGAACAACGCTTGATCTGGTGCATCAGGCAGGGCCGCGTGCGGCTGTCGAACATCGCGTCCGAGCAGTTGCGCAGCAGGAACACCTTCTGCAGCTGGTTCAGCGTACGGCTGACGGCGCCGGCGCTGGCGAAGGGGCCGAAGTAGTGGCCCTTCTCGGCCTTCTTGCCGCGGTGCTTCTTGATCTGCGGAAAGGCGGTCTCGGTCGAGATCAGGATGTTCGGAAACGACTTGTCGTCGCGCAGGAGCACGTTGTAGCGCGGCTTCAACTGCTTGATGAGGTTCTGCTCCAGCAGCAGCGCCTCGGTCTCGGTCCGCGTCGTCAGAAACATCATCGACGCCGTCTCGCGGATCATCCGGGCGATGCGCGGCGAGTGGCCGGCGGGGCGGGCGTAGCTCGACACCCGCGCCTTGAGGTTCCGCGCCTTGCCGACGTACAGCACCTCGGCGGCCGCGTTCAGCATCCGGTAGACCCCGGGCTGCGGCCCGAGGTGGCGCAGATAGGCCTGGATCGCCTCGTGCCCGGCGACGCTGGCACGGGCGTTTGTGTCACTGTCGTCCTGCACCGCGGTCCCGTCCTTTCCGGCGGTCGATTCTTCCTCTGGGCTGCAACGCCGCCCGGCGCGGCGCAAGGGGAAAGACATCCACGGATTCTGTGGACAAGTCTGTGCGGAACCAATTCGGATGCCGGATTTTCCGTTGTTTTCGGCCCGCTTCGCAGGACTGCCTGTTTTTTGGGCGCATTGCCAAACTGTTGATTCCATGCGGAAGAATTATGAACGTTTGGAAAAACAGGGACTTGCATGACGGTTGCGTCACGCTCCCGTTACGTAGGCCGCGACAGTGGACAACTCGCACGGGAGTGGCCGTTCACCCTTCCGAGATGCCGAGAATATCGGCCGTCTGCCAGGCCAGATGCTGGCCGCCGTCGATGCACAACACCTGTCCGGTGACCGCGCGCGCGGTCAGGAAATAGGCCAAGGCGCCGCAGACATCCGCCTCGTCCGCGCCGCGGCCGAGGATGGTGGCGGCGCGCTGGCGATGGAAGTGCTCGGCCGACTGCCGGGCGCCCTGCAGCGTGGGCCCCGGAGCGATGGCGTTGACGCGGATCGCCGGGGCCAGCGCCTGCGCGGCGGTGCGGGTGAAGGCCCAGAGCCCCATCTTGGCCAGAGAATAGGTCATGTATTCCGGCGTCGGCTTGCGGATACGCTGGTCGATGAGGTTGACAACGAGCCCGGTGGCGACCGGCTCGCCGCCCTCCGTCCCGGCGGCCGGCGCCTGCGCGGCGAAGGTCTGCGTCAGCACGAAGGGCGCGCGCAGGTTCGACCCGAAATGGCGGTCCCAGCGGGCCTTGGTCGCGGTGGCCAGCGTGTCGTGCTCGAAGATCGAGGCGTTGTTGACCAGCACCGTCAGCGGCCCGCCCAGAGCTGCGGCCGCGCGGGGGACCAGTGCGGCCATGGCGTCCTCGTCCAGAAGGTCGGCAGACAGCGTCACGGCGCTGCGGCCCATCGCCCGGATTTCGGCCGCCACCGCCTCGGCCTCGGCGGCAGACCTGTGGTAATGCACGGCGAGGTCATGACCCTGGCCGGCCAGTTCCAGCGCCATCGCGCGCCCAAGCCGACGTGCCGCACCTGTGACAAGCGCCCTGCGGATCATCTGGACCACCTTTGTTCTGTGCCGACGCGGAGGGTAGGTCGCCGCGCGGCCGGTCAATCCCGGGGCGGCGCGCCGCAGGCGCAGGGCTCGCGCGGAGCGGTGAGACGGCCACAGCGGGGGCACAGGGCGGCAGTGAGCCGCCGTGCGCCCCTGCCGCGCCCGCCCAGCCCCAGCCCCAGACCCCGCGCGATCATGCCCAGCGCGGCCATGGCCAGAAGGAAGACAAGGACGGTCTTGACCAGCATTCAGAGCCCCCAGCGCGCCCAGTGCGCGCGGTCCTCGATCTCGTCCAGCGCGCCCTGCACCGCGGCGCGGCCCAGCGACAGGCCGGACAGACGCTCCAGCCGCGACCGGCGCGGCGCGACCGGCAACAGCCGCACCTTGTCGCCGTACAGCTCCTTCAACTTCGGCACCAGATGCGCGATGCCGTCGGCGAGGCCAAGGTCCACCGCCTCCTGCCCGACCCAGACATCGGCGTTGAACAGGTCGGCGCCGTCCTTTAGCCGGGCGCCGCGGCGGTCCTTCACATGGTCGATGAAGGCCTGGTGGATCGGCGCCTGCAGCGCCTTCAGCCGGGCCACGTCCTCGGCCTTCTCGGGCTGGAAGGGATCGGCCAGCGACTTCGAAGTGCCGGCGGTGACGACCCGCCGCTCGACGCCCAGTTTCGCCATCGCCTCCGGGAAGCCGAAGCCCGCGAAGATCACGCCGATGGAGCCCAGGATGGACGAGCGATCCACCCAGATGTGATCGGCCGCGCAGGCCAGCCAGTAGCCGCCCGAGGCCGCCACATCCTCGACGAAGGCGTGGACCGGGATGCTCTTTTCCGCCGCCAGCCGGCGGATGCGGGCGGCGATCAGCGAGGACTGCGCCGCCGAGCCGCCGGGCGAGTTGACGACCAGCGCCACCGCCGCCGGCTTGCCGCGCGTGAAGGCACGCTCGATCTGCGGCGCGAGGCCCGCATCGGACAGGCCGGACGACAGCCGCCCTCCGGGCGAGATCGCGCCCTGCAGCCGGATCACCGGAATGCGCGGGCTGCGGCGGTTCAGGAACGCGAACATGGCTCCGATGTAGGGCCGCGGCGCAGGCGCCGCAAGCGGCGGCGCCCCCCTCCGGCCGGGCCTCGCTCAGCCGCCCTGGCTGCGCATGTGCCGCCGGAAGGCGGCCTTCAGCAGGTCGATCTCGGCCCGAAGCAGGGCAACCTCCGCCCGCAGGTCGGCCTCGGCCGCTGGCCCGGCGGCGATGGTGACGTGGTCCAGCGTCTCGCCGGTGGCGCGGTCGCGGATCAGCACCGTCTCCACCCCTTCGGCCAGCACCTCGGCCGGCAGCGGCAGGCGCACGGCGTAGCGCCCGGGCTCGCCGGTTTCGGTGACCGACAGCCCCTCCACGGGGCGGTCGCGGTGCAAAGCCTCCAGCGTGGGGGCCGCCTTGGCGCCGGTCAGGATGCCTTCCCAGACCCCCGCCAGGAGCCGCGTCCGTGTCAGTGTCACCCCTGCCACCGCGCCCCCCTAGAGTTCCGCCCGCGGCTGGCGGCACAGCGTCAGCTCGGCAATCGCGATCCGGTTCATCGCCGGCGCGTCGAAGATCAGGTCGAGCCACAGTGCCTCGACCCGGCGCTCGTTCATCTTGGTGTGCGCGAGGTCGAACTCCACCTCCGCCGTGCCGGGGTCGAAGGCGCGCACCACCTGTTCGGTGTTGGGGCCATGGCGGATGTTGAGCCGGGCGAAGGCCTCGACCCGCCGCTCCATCGCCACCCGCAGCGTCGCGCGGATCACGTGGCGCGACCGCAGGCCCTGCACCGCCGCCGGCGGCAGGTCGATGGCCAGCGACAGGAACGACCCGTCGAAGGCCAGCGCGTCGATGACCAGCGCGAATGGCGCCGGGTCGTCCGCCCCCAGCGCGCGGGTCTGGCGCAGCGTGACCTCGGCCTGCGGGCCGTCGTGATAGAGCGTCACCCCGGCACTGAGTTCCGCGCGGCCCGGCACCGCCGCGATTCCCGGCACGGCCAGCGGCGTGGTCCACGGACCCGGTCGCCAGACCCAGTCCGCCCCCGCCGGCCGTGGCAGCGCGGCGCCGCCGGCCAGCCGCCGGTCGGCCGCCTCGATCACCCGGTCGAGCTGGCGGCGCAGCGAGGCCGCGCGCCCGCGTTGCCGGCTCACCTCGCCGATGTTCATGGTCCCGGTCATGGCATCCAGCCGTGCCCAGCGCGCCAGCGCGCGGCGCTGTGCGATCCGGTCCAACAACGTGGTCATGCCCAAGGCCATCCGGTTCCGGCTCCTCCCGCCGACCACTGTCGCGCAGAAATGCGAATCAAGGGAAAACGATTCTCCGGCCAATCGCAAGTCGCACCTGCGCGGGGGCGCTGCGCTATGGCCTTGCGCCGTTGGTCGCCTGCACCGCCTTGACGAAGGCCAGGATCAGGTCGAGCCCGGCCGCGCGGTCGGTGCCAGACCCGGCGGCGGTCAGCGTCAACAGCCGGCCGTCCTGAACCAGCAGCGCCCGCCAGGCCTCGCCCGGCGGCAGGCCGCCCGGCCCCGGCGCGGCGTCGGTCAGGCGGATCAGGACGGCCGAGCCATATTGCAGAACCTCCAGCACCTCGACACTGGCCGCATCCCCCGCCCGGCTCAGCGAGGCACGCCCGGCCTCGGACCGGGCAAAAGCCGCGACCACCGGGCCGGACAGGTCGAGACCCGTGGCCGAGCCCCCGGCGCCGACCGTGGCGGTCAGGACTGGCGCCGCCGCGCCGGTGCAGGGGGCAAAGGCCAGGAAGTCACCGCCTGCCGCCGCGGCCCGCGCCGCGGTCGCGGCGCAGTAGCCGGCCGGCGCGCCTACGGCCAGCCCGTCCACGCGCTGCACCGCCGCCGGCGCGGCGAGGCAGCCGGACAGAAGCAGGGCGGCGGCGAGCCTACTGGTCCATGTAGACATGCGATTCCGCCTTCGCGCCCGGATGGGTGACCGCGCCCCAGCGGGCGCCGCCGACGAGGCGGGCGAACTTGTGCACCGCGCCAGAGGTATAGGCGGTCTTGCGCGGGCCTTTCCACTCCGTCTTGCGCACGGCCAGCTCCGCATCGCTCAGCGCGACGGACAGCTCGCCTGTGAGCGCGTTCAGCGAGATCATGTCGCCATCCTTCAGGAGGGCAATCGGCCCGCCATGTGCCGCCTCCGGCCCGACATGGCCGACGCAGAACCCCCGCGTCGCGCCGGAGAAGCGGCCGTCGGTGATCAGCGCGACCTTCTTGCCCATGCCCTGCCCGCTGAGGGCAGCGGTCGTCGCCAGCATCTCGCGCATCCCCGGGCCGCCGGCCGGCCCCTCGTTGCGGATGACGAGGACCTCGCCCTCCCTGTAGGCGCGCTTCTTGACCGCCTCGAAGGCGTCCTCCTCGCATTCGAAGACGCGGGCCGGGCCGGTGAAGACCTGCTCGGCCTCGCTCATCCCGGCGACCTTCACGATGGCGCCGTCGGGGGCGAGATTGCCCTTCAGGCTGACCACGCCGCCGGTCTTGGTGATCGGCGAGGCGATGTCGTAGATCACCCGCCCGTCCGCCTCGCCACGGATGTCCTCCAGCGACTCACCCAGCGTCCTGCCCGAGGCGGTGATGCAGTCGAGGTGCAGCAGGCCCGTCTTGGCCAGTTCCTTCATCACCACGGCCACGCCGCCCACCTCGTGCAGGTCCTTGGCGACGTATTTGCCGCCTGGCCGCAGATCGACGAAATAGGGCGTGTCCTTCATGCAGGCCGCCACGTCGAAAAGGTCGAAGTCGATCCCGGCCTCGTTCGCCAGCGCAGGCAGGTGCAGCGCCGCGTTGGTCGAGCCGCCGGTGCAGCCGACAACCCGGGCGGCGTTTTCCAGCGACTTCAGCGTGACGACGTCGCGCGCCCGGATGTTCTTCTCGATCAAGTTCATCACTGCGACGCCCGAAGCCTCGCAGAACTGGTCGCGGCTTTCGTAAGGGGCCGGGGCGGAAGAGGAGTTGAGCAGCGCCAGACCGATCGCCTCGGACACACAGGCCATGGTGTTGGCGGTGTACTGCGCGCCGCAGGCGCCCGAGGACGGGCAGGCCACGCGCTCCATGATCTCCAGCTCTGCCTCGGACATCAACCCGGCCTGCACCTTGCCCACCGCCTCGAACATGTCCTGCACGGTGATGTCGCGGCCCTGGTAGCGGCCGGGCAGGATCGACCCGCCATAGATGAAGACCGAGGGCACGTTGAGCCGGACCATCGCCATCATCATCCCCGGCAGCGACTTGTCGCAGCGGGCGAGGCCCACCAGCGCGTCATAGCATTGCCCGCGCTTGGTCAGTTCCACCGTGTCGGCGATGGCATCGCGCGAGGCCCGCGACGACCGCATCCCCTCGTGCCCCATGGCGATGCCGTCGGTGACGGTGATGGTGGTGAACTCGCGCGGCGTGCCGCCGCCCTTCTTCACCCCGTGCTTGACCACCTGCGCCTGCCGGTTCAGCGCGATGTTGCAGGGCGCGGCCTCGTTCCAGCAGGTGGCGACGCCGACCCAGGGCTGGTGAATCTCCGCCTCGGTGATCCCCATGGCGTAGAAATAGCTGCGGTGCGGCGCTCGGGCGGGGCCTTCGGTCACATGCCGGCTGGGCAGCTTCGATTTGTCGAAGCGGGTGTTCGTGGACATGGCTGGCGGTCTCCCCCGGGGCGTCGGCTGCGGGCAAGGGATACGGCGGGCAGGGCGGGGCGGCAAGCCGCCCCGCGACGCGGGGCCGGCGTCCGCAATTGACGTTGCCAGGTCCGGCCCACACTCCCTAAGGTTGCGGCGAGTCGCGCCGCGGTCAGTTTCGGTCGACGCGGCGCGTTCTATGCAGCATCTGTGCAGGGCAAGCTTTCCGTCAGCGCTCACTTTGTGTCTGATACTATTCCGTTAGCCAGTAACCTTGGAGAAATGGGTTTTGAAAAATGGACAAAAAATATGGTGGAGGATATCGCATCATTCGAACCATACTATTTAAAAGACTTTT
>JANOGU010000286.1:0-2104 GCA_031406135.1 Rhodobacterales bacterium | reverse complement strand
CCGTCCGGCCCGTCTATTCAACCCGGCGCCGGGAGGCGTGTGATGAGCCACAACACCTTCGGTCACCTGTTCCGCGTCACCACCTGGGGCGAAAGCCACGGCCCGGCGCTGGGCGCCACCGTCGATGGCTGCCCGCCGGGGCTGGCCCTGTCGGAAGCGGAGATCCAGCCCTGGCTGGACCGGCGCAAGCCCGGGCAGAACAAATACACGACCCAGAGGCGGGAAGATGACCTCGTGCGCATCCTGTCGGGCACCTTCGACGGGGTGACGACCGGCACGCCGGTCCAGTTGATGATCGAGAACACCGACCAGCGGTCGAAGGACTATGGCGAGATCGCCCGGACCTTCCGCCCCGGTCACGCCGACATCACCTACCACCAGAAATACGGCCTGCGCGACTATCGCGGCGGCGGACGGTCCTCGGCACGGGAAACGGCGGCCCGGGTGGCGGCGGGCGGCGTGGCGCGGGTGGCGCTGGCGGCGCTGGTCCCCGGGGTGTCGATCACCGGCTACATGGTTCAGATGGGGACGCGCGCCATCGACCGGGCGCGGTTCGACCCGGCGGAAGTGGCGCGCAATCCGTTCTGGGGCCCGGACGCCGAAGCCGCGGCACTCTGGGCCGCCGACCTCGACGCGCTGCGCAAGGACGGCAATTCGGTCGGCGCGGTGATCGAGATCGTGGCCTCGGGCGTGCCTGCCGGCCTCGGCGCGCCGCTCTACGGCAAGCTCGACGCCGACCTTGCCGCGGCGATGATGTCGATCAACGCGGTCAAGGGCGTGGAGATCGGCGCCGGCATGGCCGCGGCCGCCCTGACCGGGGTGGAGAACGCCGACGAGATCAGGATGGGGCCGGACGGGCCGGTCTACCGCTCCAACCACGCCGGCGGCATCCTCGGCGGCATCTCGACCGGGCAGGACGTGGTCTGCCGCTTTGCGGTGAAGCCCACCTCTTCGATCCTCACCCCGCGCGACACGGTGACGGTGGCGGGCGAGGAGACCGAGATCGTCACCCGCGGCCGCCACGACCCCTGCGTCGGCATCCGCGCGGTGCCGGTGGGCGAGGCGATGATGGCCTGCGTGCTCCTCGACCACGTCCTGCGCGACCGTGGGCAGACCGGGGGCCGGCGCGGCAGTATCGGCTGAGCCGACCCGGCGGCGTCGCCGGATTTTGTCTGAAAAGTCGGGCCTCGCACCCGCAGCAACGTATCGGCTTTGATCGCCACCGGCGAAGCAGAAGTGCCTCGGTCGGCCATCCCACGCATGGGATCTTGCCTTTCATGGCCCACGAAAGAGGCGCAATATCTTGGGCGCGTGTACTCTTGCACGCTGCTAACTCGGGGGGATGTTATGGACGAAGTGAATCGCAGATCGGCAATGACACTCGGGCTGACCCTGGCCGTGGCAGCGCCACTGGCTGCCATGCCAGGATCGGCCGCGGCGGAGATGTATGGCGCCGACGCCGGTACAGAGATCATGCCGGGTATCCGCCAGGTTCCGCTCGGTGAGTGGAAGGTGAATTTTGGCGGCTACACCAGAGCCGTGATGAATGACTATATCGCGGCTCCGGGCGCAAGCTTTCCAGCGGAGACGATGGCGAACGACATGCTCTGCCAGGTCGTCGAAGGCGAGATCGCGATCACTCAGGACGGCAACATGATCGCGGGCAAGACCGGCCATCTTTATTCCTGTGTGATCGGCACCGTGGAGGCTGACGTGAACGAGGGAGCCACATCCGCGATCATGCGGGTGATCGACCTGTTCCCGACCTGACGATCTCGGTTCGGCGCTGTCCGTGACCGTTGCTGTTCGCGCCGGGGACCGTTCCCCGGCGCGCGGCTGGGTTCGAACTGTCGGTCAAGCCAGCCTGCCAGACGTCTGGCCAATGCGAAGCTGCCACGCCGGCTGAACCAACCTGGAGATCGGTTTCTTCTCGACATAGCTTGTGTCGGCATCCGCGCCGTGCCGGTGGGCGAGGCGATGATGGCCTGCGTGCTCCTCGACCACGTCCTGCGCGACCGTGGGCAGACCGGGGGCCGGCGCGGGCTGATCGGTGCCGCACGGCCCGTTGGCCCGACCTGATTCCCTAACAAACCCCACACTACAC
>JANOGU010000278.1:0-14857 GCA_031406135.1 Rhodobacterales bacterium | reverse complement strand
GGGGCGGTGTCTCCCCCCCGCGCGGCGTTGTTGGGGCCTACCCCCCCACGCCTCACCCGGACCCTCTCCCCGCGCGGTCGGCCTTCAGTCCCCGTCCCCCTGCATCCGCAGCTTCAGCGCGATCTGCTTCAGGATGCCGTGAAAGGTCTGCACCTCGGCCCGGGTCAGTGGCAGGCGGCCCCACATATTGCGCAACGAGCCCTTCATATGCGCCACCTTGTCCGGCGGGAAGAAGAAGCTGGCGGCCTCCAGCCGCTCCTCCCAATGCCCTGCGAGCCGTTCGAGGTCGGCGCCGGTGGCGAGGTCGCGACCGGCGAGGTCGAGGACCTCCGCAGGCACTTCGACGCCCTGCCGGACCCACTCGTAGCCCATCAGCAGCACGCATTGCGCGAGGTTGAGCGAGGGAAACCCGGGGTTCGTCGGCACCGTCACTACGGCATGCGCGGGGAGGATGTCGGCGTTTTCGAGGCCGGTGCGCTCTGGCCCGAAGAGGATGCCGACACGCTTGCCCTGCCCCGCCATTTCGCGGGCCACGGCCATGGCGCGTTCGGGCGACAGAACCGGCTTCACCAGCTCTCGCCCCCGCGCCGTTGTTGCCATGACATAGTCGCAGTCGGCAATGGCCGCGGCCAGATCGGGGAAATGCCCCGCCCATTCCAGTACCCGCGAGGCGCCGGAGGCCATGGCGACGGCCTTGGGGTTGGGCCAGCCGTCGCGCGGGGCCACGACCCGCATCGAGGTCAGACCGAAGTTCAGCATCCCCCGCGCCGCCGCGCCGATGTTCTCGCCCAGCTGCGGGCGCACGAGGATGAAGACGGGGTCCATCGAAGGCCTTTCCTGCCGGACGCCGCCTGATAGGCTGGGGCGGTCCACCGGACAAGGGAGAGAGCCATGGCCTGGGACGAAGGCTTGGCGCAGCTGATGCGCGACGATCTGGCGGGGGAACCCGTGACGGAGCAGAAGATGTTTGGCGGACTGGCCTTCATGCGCGCCGGGCACATGGTCTGCGGCATCCACAAGGGCGGCGCGATGTTCCGCGTCGGCAAGCCCAACGAGACGGCGGCGCTGGCCATCCCGGGGGTCGCGCCCATGCTGTTCACCGGCAGGCCGATGTCGGGGATGGTGGATGTGGACGACGACGCGATGAGCGATGAGGTCCGCCGCGGCCGGATCATGGCCATGGCGCTGGGTTTCGCACGGGGGCTTCCACCCAAGCCGGGCAAAGGCTAGGCAGGGGCGCCTCAAGGAGCCCCGGCCATGCCTGCCGACCCGTCTTCCGACCGCCCGCAGATCTATCTGGTCACGCCCCCGGCGTTCGACCTTCAGTCCTTTGCCGACCGGCTGGCCCGCGTGTTCGACGGCGTGGAGATCGCCTGCCTGCGGCTGGCGCTGGCCGGGCGGGATGCAGACGCCATCGGCCGGGCCGCCGACCTCTGCCGCGAGATCGCCCATGCCCGCGATGTGGCCGTGGTGATCGAGGCGCATCCGCGGCTGGTGCCGCGCCACGGGCTCGACGGGGTGCATCTGACCGACGGGGCGCGGTCGGTGCGGGCGGTGCGCAAGGATCTGGGGCCCGACGCCATCGTCGGGGCCGCCTGCGGCGCCACGCGGCACGAGGGCATCGGCGCCAGCGAGGCCGGGGCGGACTACGTGGCCTTTGGCCCGGTGGGCGACACCGGGCTGGGCGCTGGCGTGGTGGCGGAGGCCGCGCTTTTCGACTGGTGGTCGGAGATGATCGAGGTGCCGGTGGTGGCCGAGGGCGGACTGACGCCCGACCTCGTGGCGCGGCTCGGGCCGGTCACCGACTTCCTGGCGGTGGGCGAGGAAATCTGGGGCCGCGACGACCCGCTCGCGGCGCTGCGGGCGCTGCTCAGTCCGCTGGGCTAGCCGCCGGGTGCGCCGCGCGGACCGCCGCCTCGGCGGCGGCGGCCAGGGACTTGCGGTCGGCGAAGTCGGCGACCCGCAGCGGCGGGTGGTAGGTGACCTGCACCGCGCCCTGCGGCGCCTGCGCCATGACCCGCAGGAAGTGCGGCGCGAACTCCATCTCGCCCCACCAGCCGTAGAACCGCGGGTCCGCGCCCTGCGGGGGGCGGTAGACCAGGGTGACCGGCTGGACATGCAGCCCGTCGCGCAGCCCGTCGGCCATGAAGGCGGCGAAGAGCGTGGACTTGAACGGCAGGACGCGGCACCCGTCGGTCGAGGTGCCCTCGGGGAAGAAGACCAGCCGGTGGCCGGCGTGCAGGCGCTGGCGGAACAGCCGCTCCTGCGCCTTGGCCTCGCTGCCCTTGCGGGCGATGAAGACGGTGCCGGTGGCGCGCGCCAGCCAGCCGATCCCGGGCCAGCGCGCCACCTCGGACTTGGACACGAAGTAGACGCAGTCCGAAGCGTTCAGCACGAAGATGTCGAGCCAGGAGCCATGGTTGGCCACCGTCGACCCGTGCTCGGCCATGGGCCGGCCGGAAACGGTGAGGCGCAGGCCCATCAGCCGCAGCGCATTGCGGCAGACAAAGCGGGTGACATGCGGGGTGACCGGACGGTCGGCGCCGCAGAGCGGCCGCTCGACCAGCCGGGCGAGCAGCAGGACGGCGAGGCTGCCGTAGGTCAACCCGCCGATCAGCAACACCCGGCGCAGGATGCGCAGGCGGTCGCCGAGGCGCGGGGACCAGGGCGGCGGCTGGTCCTCGACCCAGTTCATCCCCGTCCCTGCTTGCGCGTGTAATAGGCGAGATGGCGGTCGGACATCGCCTTTGTGTCCATCACCAGGCAGACGTCGGTGGTGTTGAACGCCCGGTCGATCCAGGCCCCGTCGCCGACGAAGCCGCCGAAGCGCAGGTAGGCCTTGATCAGCGCCGGCGTCCCCAGCATCGCCGCGCGGCGGTCGAGCGCCGCGGGCGGCAGCAGGTCCATCTCCTGCCGTTCCGGCCCGACGGCGCGGACGCGCAGGTCGGGGCGCGCGAGGTGATGGTGGTGCAGCCAGCCGAGCGGCTGGGCGAGCAGCCCCGGGTCGGTGCCGTGAAAGCTCGCGACCCCGAACAGCACCTCGATCCCGCGGTCCAGCACATAGTCGGCGAGCCCGTTCCAGAGATGGAACATCGCCGGCCCGCCGCGGTATTCGGCGCGCACGCAGGACCGCCCGAGTTCCAGGAGCTTGCGGCCGGTGGCGCGCAGGGGGCCAAGGTCGTATTCGCCCTCGGAATAGAAGCGCCCGGCGCCGACCCGGTCGGAGGGCAGCACGCGGTAGACCCCGACCACATCCTCAAGACGGGCGGCGTCGCGGCGGGTGTCGATCAGCAGGAGATGGTCGAAGAGCGGATCGAAGGCGTCGCATTCCAGCCGCGCGGCATGGTCCACCAGCGGGCCATCGCCGCCCAGCTCCTCTACAAACACAGCGTAGCGCAGCCGCTGCGCGGCCTTCAGGTCGCGGTCGTCGGCCGCCAGCCGAAGCACCAGATGCGGATCTTCTGCCTGCATCTCCCGAACCCTGTTCCCCGGGGCGTGAGGTAGAGGCTGACAGGGCGGATTGCAACGCCGGCCGGTCGGTCGCGGCCATGGCGCAATCCCCGGTTGAAATGCCCCGGAAGGTCGATATGGTCAGTTCTCCAGGCCGAATATCGGGACCAGCGTGATGTGGCGCCCGTCGATGACCACCTTGCCCCGGTGTTCGAAGTTCACGGTGATCCGGTCGCCGATGCTGGACTGCACCTGGCCAAGGCCCCAGTCGGCCTCGGTCGGGTGGCGCACCAGCATGCCGGGTTCGAGGATCGCATTCATGGCCCTGAAGGACTCCCCCCGATGACCGACCGCCCCGACTTCGCCGCCCTGATCGGCTCGCGCATCTGCCACGACCTTATCAGCCCGATCGGCGCCATCGGCAACGGGGTGGAGCTTCTGCAGATGGGACCGGGCGGCAAGAGCCCCGAGGTTGCGCTGATCGCCGACAGCGTCGCCAATGCCTCGGCCCGCATCCGGTTCTTCCGCCTGGCCTTCGGTTCAAGCGCCGGCGAGGCCCAGGTCGCCCGCAGCGAAGTGGAGGCGATCCTGGCCGACCTGGCGCGCGGCAGCCGGGTGGCGATGGCGATCACCGGACCGGCCGCGCTGTCGCGGCGCGAGGTGAAGCTCGCCTTCCTCGCGGCGCAGTGCCTGGAAAGCGCCCTGCCCTTCGGCGGTCAGGTCGCCATGGACCGGGGCGAGCAGGGCTGGACGCTGACCGGCCGCTCGCCGCGGCTGAAGCTGGACCCCGACCTCTGGGACCTTCTGGCAAACCCCGCGCCGGCCGCCGGCATCGGCGCGGGCCAGGTCCACTTCGCGCTCCTCTGCGCCGAGGCCCAGGCACAGGGGCGGCGGCTGACGGTCGATCTGGGCGAGGGCGAGGTGCGGATCGAATTCTAGACGGAGCGGCCTTGACTTTGCGGCTGTGCAGGCGCAGATTCTGACCAGAAATCTGGTCAGAGCCCTATGAACAGCATCAGTCTCACCGAGGCCAAGGCCCGACTCAGCGAACTCGTCGACCGCGCCGCCGCCGGCGAGCGCCTGGCGATCCTGCGCCACGGCAAGCATGTCGCTGATCTGGTGCCCGCGGTGGCGCCGCGGAAACCCGTGGACATCGAGAGGTTGAAGGCGGTATCGGCGATGGTCCCGCCCTTGCCGGATGACGCCGAAGACACGATCCGCAGGCTGCGCGACGAAGCGCGGTACTGATGCTCTACGTCGATACGTCTGTGTTGGTGGCGGCTCTGGCAGCAGAGACTGGCAGCGACCGCGCACAGTATTTTCTTGCCGAGGCGCGTCCCAACGACCTGTTCGCCAGCGCCTGGGTCACAACCGAATTCTCCTCCGCCCTGGCGCTGAAGCTGCGTGTCGGCCAGATCGACGAGAGGCTGCGTTCACGTCTCCTGAACGAATTCACGTCGCTTGTGGCAGGCAGTTTCCGCATGCTCGGTATTGAGCAGACGCATTTCCACGCGGCAGCGCAAATTTGCGACCGCTCTGAACTTCGCCTGCGATCAGGCGATGCGCTGCATCTTGCCATCGCCATTGCCTACGGCGCGACGATGGTGACCCTCGATGCCAATATGCACGCCGGCGTGTCCGGCGAAGCCCTTCCGGTCCGCTTGCTGTGATCGCTCACGGCCGGATCGTGCCGTCCCCGGTGACCAGATACTTGAATGAGGTCAGTTGTTCCGCCCCCACCGGACCGCGGGCGTGCAGCTTGCCGGTGGCGATGCCGATTTCCGCCCCCATGCCGAACTCGCCGCCGTCGGCGAACTGGGTCGAGGCGTTGCGCAGCAGGATCGCGCTGTCTAGCTCGCGGAAGAAGCGGTCGGCCACGGCATCGCTTTCGGTCAGGATTGCCTCGGTGTGGCTCGAGCCATAGCGCCGGATATGGGCGATGGCCTCGTCCACCCCGTCCACCAGCTTTGCCGCGATGATGCTGTCGAGGAATTCGCGGCCAAAGTCGTCGGGCGCGGCCGGAACGGTGCCCGTTATCTTCCTGAGCTCTCCGTCAGCGCGAACCTCGACCCCGGCCGCCAGCAGGTCCTCGATCAGCACCCCGCCGTGCCGGGTGTAGAACCGCCAGTCGATCAGCAGGCATTCCGCCGCGCCGCAGACGCCGGTGCGGCGGGTCTTGGCGTTCAGCACCACGCGGCGTGCCTTGGCGAGGTCGGCGTCCTTGTCCACATAGACGTGGCAGATGCCCTCGAGGTGGGCAAAGACCGGCACCCGCGCCTCCGCCTGCACCCGGGCGACGAGGCTCTTGCCGCCGCGCGGGACGATGACGTCGATCCATGCCGTCGCCGCCAGCATCGCGCCCACCAATGCCCGATCGCGCGACGCGACCAGCTGGATCGCCGCCTCCGGCAGGTTCGCGGCCTTGAGCCCCGCCACCATGCAGGCATGGATCGCGACCGAGGAGTGCAGGCTGTCGCTGCCGCCGCGCAGGATCACGGCATTGCCGGCCTTGAGGCAGAGCGCGCCCGCATCGGCGGTGACATTGGGGCGGCTCTCGTAGATCACCCCGATGACGCCCAGCGGCGTCGCCACACGCTGGATGTGCAGCCCGTTCGGCCGGTCCCATTCGGCCAGAACGCGGCCCACCGGGTCCGGCTGCTCGGCGATGGCGCGCAGGCTGTCCTCGATGCCGGCCAGGCGGTCCGGGGTCAGGCGCAGCCGATCAATGAGCGCCGCTGACAGACCGCTTCCCTGAGCCGCTTCAACATCTTGCGCATTCGCCTTCAGAATCTGCGCGAAGTTGTCCCGCACCGCATGCGCCGCACTGATCAGCGCCGCGTATTTGCGCTCCTGCGAGGCCGTCGCCAGCACCGCCGCGGCCGCGCGGGCCTTGCGGCCCATGTCCTCGATCAGGTCGATGCCGGCCCCGTCCATATCCCGCACGCTTTCCCCTGGACCCTGACCCCTGGCTCACAGCACCATGTCGTCGCGGTGGACCAGTGCCGCGCGGCCCTCATAGCCCAGAATCGCGGCTATGTCTCCCGACCGGTGGCCGGCGATGGCCCTGGCCTCGGCGGCGGTGTAGCGCACCAGGCCCTTGCCCAGCGCCTCGCCCGCCGGCCCCAGGATCGCCACCGGCTCGCCGCGGCCGAAACTGCCCCTCACGGCGCGGACCCCGGCGGGCAGCAGCGACTTGCCCGCCTTCAGCGCCGCGACCGCGCCCGCGTCCACGGTGATCTCGCCGCGCGGCTTCATCGCCGCGATCCAGCGCTTGCGCGCAAGCTGCGGGGTCGCCTCGGGCACGAACCAGGTCCGCGCCGCGCCGTTCTCCAGCGCCCGCAGCGGCCGTTCGGCCGAGCCTTCGGTGATCGCCATGGCGCAGCCCCCGGCCACCGCGGTCTTGGCGGCGAGCAGCTTGGTCTTCATCCCGCCCTTCGACAGGCCCGAGACCGCATCGCCCGCCATCGCCTCGATCTCCGGCGTGATCGCGGCGACGAGGTCGAACCTCTGCGCCGCGGGGTCGGTCTTGGGATTGGCCGAGTAGAACCCGTCCACGTCGGACAACAGCACCAGCATGTCCGCCCCCGCCGTCACCGCGATCTGCGCGGCCAGCCGGTCGTTGTCGCCGTAGCGGATCTCGTCGGTGGCCACGGTGTCGTTCTCGTTGACGATGGGCACCACGCCGAGCGACAGCAGCGTCTGCATCGTGGCCCGCGAGTTGAGGTAGCGGCGGCGGTCCTCGGTATCCTCCAGCGTCACCAGCACCTGGCCAGTGGTGATCCCGTGCGGCGCCAGCGCCTCTTCGTAGGCACGGGCGAGCCGGATCTGGCCCACGGCGGCAGCGGCCTGCGACTGTTCCAGGGGCAGCGCCCCGGCGGGCAGGCCCAGCACCTTGCGGCCGAGCGCGATCGAGCCGGAGGAGACCAGGATCACGTCCGCCCCGCGGCCCTTGGCCACGGCCACGTCGAGCGCCAGCGCCGCCAGCCAGCCGGTGCGCAGACCGTCCTCGCCGACGAGCAACGCCGAGCCGATCTTGACCACCAGCCGGCGGGCCTTGCGGATGTCGGGCGCGGTCAGGGGCGCCATGCCTGCGGCTCCTCGGGCACCGCCCTGGCGCTGTCGATCTCCTCGACCAGTTTGCGAAGAACCTCCTGCAAGCCCTTGCCCGTGGCTCCGGAAATCACATGCACCTGGCCGCCGGATGCCTTTTCCAGAGCGCGCCGGCGGGTGCCGAGGGTCTTGGCGTCCAGCGCGTCGGCCTTGTTCAGCGCGGTGACCCGGCGCTTGTCGCCCAGCGCCTCGGCATAGGCCTCAAGCTCGGTCACGATGGTGCGGTAATCCCTGGTGATCGTCGCGGAGGTGCCGTCGACCAGGTGCAGCAGCACCGCGCAGCGTTCCACATGGGCCAGGAACTGGGTGCCGAGACCGCGGCCTTCGGAGGCGCCTTCGATCAGGCCGGGGATGTCGGCGATGACGATCTCGCGGCCGTCCACGGCCGCGACGCCAAGGTTCGGAACCAGCGTGGTGAACGGGTAGTCGGCGATCTTGGGCCGGGCGTTCGAAACCGCGGCCAGGAAGGTGGACTTGCCGGCATTCGGCAGGCCCACGAGGCCGACGTCCGCGATCAGCTTCAGCCGCAGCCAGAGCGTGCGCTCCACCCCCGGCTGGCCCGGGTTGGCGTTGGCCGGCGCGCGGTTGGTCGAGGACTTGAACTGCAGGTTGCCCCAGCCGCCGTTGCCGCCCTTGGCCAGCAGCACCCGGTCGCCAAGGCCGACCAGGTCGGCGATCACCGTTTCCTCGTCCTCGTCAAGGATTTCGGTGCCCAAAGGCACCTTCATCACGATGTCTTCGCCGCCCTTGCCGGTGCGCTGCGCGCCCATCCCCTGCTGGCCGTTCCGGGCAAAGAAATGCTGCTGGTAACGGTAATCGATGAGCGTGTTGAGCCCCTCAACCGCCTCAACCCAGACTGCGCCGCCGTTACCGCCGTCGCCGCCGTCCGGTCCGCCGAATTCGATGAACTTCTCGCGCCGGAAACTGACACAGCCGGCACCGCCGCCGCCGGAGCGGATGAAGACCTTGGCGAGATCGAGGAATTTCATGGCCGCGGCAGATACGCCGGGCGCGCCGCCGGGGCAAGCGGCTGGGCGCGTGCTTGCACGCACCACTGGCAGGCCGCGCGCAGTTGCGGCGAGGCGGACGGAATGCCGGACGGAGGCGCGGGTCTCCTTCGCCCTCGTTTCAGGATCGCGACAGGCGGTACTGCCAGGCCGGTGCCGGTGCAGGGCGCGCGGCGGAGGCATGCGTCGCCGTGCCGGTTCGCAGGTAGCCGCAGGCCTCCAGCACCCGGGCCGAGGCCGGGTTGTCGGTGAACACGCCGGCGGTCAGCGCCGGGACGGGAAAGCGGCCTAACAGGAAGGCCGAGAAGGCGGCCACCGCCTCGCGCGCCAGCCCCCGCCCGCGCGCGTATGGCTCGAGCGCGTAGAAGATTTCCGGTTCCGCGTCGGCGGAAACGCCGATCCAGCCCTGCCAGACGCCCTCGCGCTCGATCGCCAACCGGAACGGCAGCCGAGCGGTCCAGGCGACGGTGGCCAGGAAGTCCTCCGCCGCCGCCAGCGACATGTCGGGCGGGAACAGGAACAGCATTGGCCCGACGTCTGCCCGGGTGACCAGCGCACGGAAGGCCGGCGCGTCGGCCCGGATCAGCGGCCGGAAACTCAGCCTCTCCGAGGCGAGGCCGGGCCAGAGCGCCATCCCGGCCCGGTCCAGGCGGCAGAGGATCGTCGGCGCCGGCTCCGGGCGGGCCGGCGTGCGCCCGGTGCCACGGCCCGTCGGACGGAACCCCAGCTTCATCAGCACTTTCCCCGAAGCCGGGTTGTCCGCGAAATACTCCGCCAGCACCGCCACGAGCCCGAAGCGCGGCATGACGAGGTCAAGGAAGGCCTGCACCGCCTCGCTCGCGAGGCCCTGGCCAGAGGCGGCGGGCGCGAGGAAATAGCTCAGCGACGGCGGCCCCTCGGCATCGCTGCCGAGCGAGACCGCGCCGATCAGCTTGCCCTCGCGCTCGATCCCCAGCCGCAGGCCGGGCCGGCCGGTCCTGGGAAAGCGCGCGATCCAGTCTGCCGCTGCCGCCGCATCGAACGGGGCACGCAGGGTACACATCATGCGCCCGACTTCCGGCACTTCACCGATGGCGGCGAGCGCCGGGGCATCGGCGACCGTCAGCGGCCGCAGCCGCAGTCGCGGTGTGGCGATCACCGGCGCCGGATCAGGCAAGCTTGCGGATGTAGGTCCAGGTCGGGACACAGGCATTGCGGGCCACGGAGAAGCTTTCGGCATCCCCGATATAGGCAAAGCCGTTGTTTGTCAGGACCCGGGCCGAGCCCGGGTTGTCCTGGAACGCCTCGGCAAAGAGCGTGGAACTGCCCTGCGGATTGGCCGCAATCAGCGCCGCCAGAACCTCGGACGCGATGCCGATGTTCCAGAACGCCGGCGCCACCCAGAAGGCGACCTCGGACTGGCCGCGGTCCATCTTCTTCAGGCTGATGGCGCCCAGCATCTCGGGCAGGCCGGCGGGCGTGCCGTCGATGATCCAGATGTCTTCTTCGGTCTTGCCGGAGAGTGCCCGGTCGACGAAGGCGTCGGCCGCACCGGGGGGCAGCGGATGCGGGATCGACGGCGTGGCCTCCGCCACCCGGCGGTCGCCGGCATAGAGCGCGAACAGCCCCGCGTCCGACCGGCGCACACGGCGCAGCAACAGCCGGCCCGCCGAAACGGTCGCCTCAGCGGCCGACAGGCCCCCCGTCAGTTCGAGCGTCACGGTGTCCTCCTCCGACCCCATGCGGGCTGTCGCCCGGTCTCCACCCAGCCCCAAGATGGGGCGTGGACCTCCTTCACGCAATCCTGCCGCACCACCGGGGCGGAAATGAGCAAGGGGACCGGCGGTCCCGCCGATCCCCCCTATCCGTGATCGGTGACGATCGGGTTACTCGGCGGCCGCCGCGGCGGGCAGGACCGAGACGAACATTCGGCCCTTGAGGCCCTTCCTGAACGTCACATGCCCCTCGACCACGGCAAAGATCGTGTGGTCAGAGCCCATCCCCACCCCGGCGCCGGGGTGGTAGGTGGTGCCGCGCTGGCGGATGATGATGTTGCCCGGAATCGCGGCCTGGCCGCCCGACAGCTTGACGCCGAGGCGCCGGCCGGCCGAATCGCGGCCGTTGCGGGACGAACCGCCTGCCTTCTTGTGTGCCATGGATCAGCCCTCCGTCTTCGCTGTATCGGCCTTCGCCCTGGCGGCGCGCTTGGGCTTCGCCGGAGCCTCGGCCGCAGCATCAACCGGCGCCGCCGCGACGGCCTTGGCCTTCGCGGGCTTCGCCGCGGGGGCGGACGCGGTGCCATGCGCGGCCTTGCGCGCGGCAGCCGTGCCTGTCGCCGCCGCAACGCCGGATTTCTCGGCGCCGGAGGCGAGGATCTCGGTGACCCTGACCAGCGTCAGGTGCTGGCGGTGGCCTTTGGTGCGCTGGCTGGAATGCTTCCGCCGGCGCTTGACGTAATGGATGGTCTTCTCGCCCTTGATCTGGTCGATGACCTCGCCCTGCACCGCCGCGCCGGCCACGAAGGGCGCACCCACCACGGTGGCGTCACCGCCGACCATCAGGATGTCGTTGAACTGGATCTTGTCGCCTGCCGTGGCCGCCAGCTTCTCGATGCGCAGGACATCGCCCGCCCGCACCGTATACTGCTTGCCGCCGGTCTTGAGGACCGCGAACATCGGTCGTTCCCTTCTTCTTACCCGCGTCCTGCGGCCCCGGGGACGGACCCCGGCGTTTGGTGCCTGCGGACAGCGCGCCCTCGCGGGCGTCATTGCATTCGACCCGTGCGGAGCACTCCCCGCCGGGACGCCGCCCTATGCTCGAACCCCGCACCCCTGTCAAGCCGCCGCTTCCCCTGCCGGCACCCGGTGCGGTAGGGAAGGCCATGACCACGATCCTCGACCGCATCAAGGCGTACAAGCTCGACGAGGTGGCCACCCGAAAGGCGGCCCGGCCTCTGCTGGAGGTGGAAGACGCTGCCCGCGCCGCACCCGCGCCACGCGGCTTTGCCCGGGCGCTGGTCAGGGCTGCGGCGCAGGGCTACGGGCTGATCGCCGAGATCAAGAAGGCCTCGCCGTCCAAGGGCCTGATCCGGGCGGATTTCGACCCTCCGGCGCTCGCCCGCGCCTACGAGGAGGGCGGCGCGACCTGCCTTTCAGTGCTGACCGACGGCCCGTCCTTCCAGGGCGGCGACGCCGACCTCACCGCCGCGCATGACGCCACCGCCCTGCCCTGCCTGCGCAAGGATTTCCTCTACGATCCGTGGCAGGTGGCCGAGGCCCGCGCGCTCAATGCCGACTGCGTCCTGATCATCATGGCCTCGGTCTCCGACGCGCAGGCGGCGGAACTCGAAGCGGCGGCCTCCGAATGGGGCATGGACGCGCTGATCGAGGTGCACGATGCCGCGGAACTGGACCGGGCCGGACAACTGGCCTCGCCGCTGATCGGCATCAACAACCGCAACCTGCACAGCTTCGAGGTCACGCTGCAGACCACCCGCGATCTGGCGCGCCGGGTGCCGGAGGACCGCCTGATCGTCTCCGAATCCGGCCTGTTCACGCGCGAAGATCTCGCCGACGTCGCCCGCTACGGCGCGCGCTGCTTCCTGATCGGCGAGGCGCTGATGCGGCAGCCGGACGTGGCCGCGGCGACCCGGGCGATCCTGGCGAAGCCCGCGGTGCAAGGGGGACTGTGATGGCAGGGCTGACGCATCTCGACGCGCAGGGTCAGGCGCAGATGGTGGACGTGACCGCCAAGGCGGTGACCGACCGCGCGGCGGTCGCCAGCGGACGGGTGCGGATGACCGCGGAGACGCTGGCGCTGGCGCTCTCCGGCCAGGCCAAGAAGGGCGACGTGCTGGCCACCGCGCGCATCGCCGGGATCATGGCGGCCAAGCGCACCGCCGAGCTCATTCCGCTCTGCCACCCGCTGGCGCTCAGCAAGATCGCGGTCGAGATCGCGGCTGATCCCGGTCTTCCCGGCCTCACCGTCACCGCCACCGTGCGCAGCACCGGCCAGACCGGGGTGGAGATGGAGGCGCTGACCGCCGTGACCGTCGCCTGCCTGACCATCTACGACATGCTGAAGGCCGCCGAGAAGGGCATGGTGATCGAGGCCGTGCGGCTCATGGCCAAGGACGGCGGCGCCTCGGGCCACTATGAGGCGCCGGAGAACCACCCGTGATCCCGCTCGCCGAGGCGCAGGCGCGGGTGCTTGCGCTTGCGGCGCTGCTGCCGGTCGAAACCCTGCCCCTGCGGCAGGCCGCGGGGCGCTGGCTGGCCGAAGAGGTCAGCGCCCGGCGCGACCAGCCGCCGTTCGACGCCGCGGCGATGGACGGCTATGCCCTGGCCGGCGAGGCCGCTCCGGGGGCATGCTTGCGCGTCATCGGCACCGCTGCGGCGGGCCGCAGCTTCTCCGGCCGTGTCGGTCCGGGCGAGGTCGTGCGCATCTTCACCGGAGCGCCGGTGCCCGAGGGTGCCACCCGCATCATCATCCAGGAGGACGTGACCCGCGCCGGCGACATCGTCACCCTGGGCACCCGCGCCGACGCCGCCGCCCACATCCGTCCGCGGGGCCAGGACTTCCGCACCGGCGACCGGGTGGCGCCACGACGCCTGCGGCCGGCCGACCTCGCGCTCCTCGCCGCGATGAACCACGCCGAGGTGGCCGTCCGCCGCTGCCCGCAGGTCGCCTTCATCGCCACCGGCGACGAATTGGTGCAGCCGGGCGAGGACCCGGGCCCCGACCAGATCGTCGCCTCCAACGGCCTCGCGCTGGCCGCGCTGGCCGAGGCCGAGGGCGCCATCGCGCGCCTCCTGCCGATCGCGAGCGACAGCGAGGCCGCGCTGGCCCGCGCCTTTGCCCAGGCGGCCGGCGCCGACCTGATCGTGACCATCGGCGGCGCCTCGGTCGGCGACCACGACCTGATCGCGCCGGTGGCCGCGCGGCTGGGGATGGAGGCCGCGTTCCATCGGGTCGCGCTGCGTCCCGGCAAGCCGGTGCTCGCCGGCCGCCTGCACGGCGCGGCACTTCTGGGATTGCCGGGAAACCCTGTCTCGGCAATCGTTTGCGGGCATCTCTTCATGTGCCCGATGATCCGCGCCATGCAGGGCGACCCCGCACCGCTGCCCCGCCACGCCCGCGCCCGGCTGGCCGCCGGCGTAGGCCCCGCCGGTCCGCGCACGCATTACATGCGCGCCCGGCTGTCGCCGGGTGCCGACCTGCCGCTGATCGCGGCCGCCGACCGACAGGATTCCGCCCTCCTGTCGGTCCTCGCCGAGGCCTCGGCCCTGCTCCTGCGCCCGGCCGGCGACGGCGCCCGCGCCGCCGGAGAGGTCGTCGAATACCTGGCGCTGTGACGCCAAGGGCTTGACACAAAGCGGGAACACGGGCAGAACAAGCGTGGAACCATTGCTGCAGGGGTGGCCGATGCTGACGCGCAAGCAACTGGAACTCCTCGACTTCATCCGCCAGCAGCTGGACCGCGACGGCGTCCCGCCCTCGTTCGACGAGATGAAGGACGCGCTCGACCTGCGCTCGAAGTCCGGCATCCACCGGCTGATCACCGCGCTCGAAGAACGCGGCTTCATCCGCCGCCTCCCCCACCGCGCCCGCGCGCTGGAGATCGTGAAACTCCCCGAGGCGATGGAACGCCCCGGCTTCTCTCCGCGCGTGGTGGTGGACAACCCCGCCCCGCCGCGCGGCGCGCGGCCGGTGCAGCCGGTCCATGCGCTGGAGATTCCGGTCATGGGCCGCATCGCAGCCGGCGTGCCGATCGAGGCGATTTCCGAGGTTTCCCATCACGTTGCCGTCCCCGGCTCGATGCTCTCCGGGCGCGGCCAGCACTACGCGCTGGAGGTGAAGGGCGATTCGATGATCGAGGCCGGGATCAACGACGGCGACATCGTGGTGATCCGCGAACAGTCCACCGCCGAGAACGGTGACATCGTCGTGGCCCTGGTGGACGAGCAGGAGGCGACGCTGAAGCGCTTCCGCCGCAAGGGCGGGATGATCGCGCTCGAGGCGGCCAACCCGGCCTATGAGACGCGCGTGCTGCCCGACCACAAGGTCCGCGTCCAGGGCCGCCTCGTCGGTCTGATCCGCAGCTACTGACGCCGCCCGGCCCGGCGGTCCCGTCACGCGCCCGCCGCCCTCCCGCGCCGTTCGGCGCGGGACCGGGCGAAGGGGGGCCAAAAGCCCCCCTTTGCATCCCCTAGATGTGAGCTTTCAGCAGGTTGTCCATTCGGGGCGGATCAGGGAGGCTGGAGTTACCACACTTCAAGCCTTCAGGAGCGCCCCGAATGAACATCCATCAG
>JANOGU010000204.1:0-3808 GCA_031406135.1 Rhodobacterales bacterium | reverse complement strand
GGCGTTGGTGTTGCCCACGATCAGGTTGGGGAAGACCGAGGCGTCGATCACCCGCAGCCCCTCGACCCCGTGCACCCGCAACCCCGCATCCACCACCGCCGAGGCCGGGTCCGGCCCCATCCGGCAGGTGCCCGAAGGGTGATAGACCGTCCCCGAGCGCTGCCGGATGTCGGCGATCAGGTCGGCATCCGTCACCGCCTGCGGCCCGGGCCGCAACTCCTCGTTCAGAAACCCCGCCAGCGGTGGCGCCGCGGCGATCCGGCGCAGCAGCTTCACCGCCGCCAGCATGTCGCCCAGATCATGGTCGGTGGCATAGGCATTCCCGGTGATCCTCGGCTTGGCCAGCGGATCGGGTGAGGCGAGGTCCAGCCACCCCCGCGACGTCGGCCGCCCGTTCGACAGCCCGATCGACAGGCCCGGCCATGGGTCTGGCGACAGGATCGGCCGCTCGCCCGCTCGCGGCAGCAGTGTGGAGAAGACCTGGAAGTAGAGCTGCATGTTCGGCCGATCCAGATCGGGCCGGGTCCGGAAAAAGCCCCCCGCCTGGCTGATCGACAGCGCCAGCGGTCCGCCTCTGGTCAGGAGGTACTGCACCCCGACGCGCAGCTTGCCCCACCACGGCCGCAGCACGTCGTTCAGCGTCGGCACATTGGCCCGCCAGGTGTAGTTCAGCCCCTGATGGTCACTCAGATGCTGTCCGACGTTGCGGTTGTCGCAGACCACCGGCAGACCCATCGTCTGCAACGCCGCCCCGGGACCGATCCCGGAAAGCATGAGCAGTTGCGGCGAGTTGATCGCGCCGCCCGAGAGGATCACCTCGCGCGCCCGGATCACCTCGCGCCGCCCGCCGCGCAGGACCTCCACCCCCACGGCGCGCCGGCCTTCGATCACCACCCGCATCGCCTGCGTCCCGGTCAGCACGCGCAGGTTGGGCCGCCGCATCGCCGGCCGCAGGAAGGCGCGGGACGCCGAGTTCCGCCGCCCGCCCGCGACGGTCAGCTGGTAGACCCCCACGCCCTCCGGTGCCGCAACGTTGAAATCCGCGGCCAGCGGCAGGCCTGCCGCCTGCGCCGCCGCCAGGAAGGCATGGGTCAGCGGGTGCAGCCCCTCGCGCATCGACGACACCCGCAAGGGCCCGCCCGCGCCGCGCCAGTCCCCGGCCCCGTCCTCGTTGTCCTCGATGGCGCGGTAGGCCGCCAGCGCCTCGTCCCAGCCCCAGCCCGGATTGCCGGCGCGCCGCCAATCCTCGTAATCCTCGGCATGGCCGCGCGCCCAGACCATGGCGTTGATCGCGGACGATCCGCCCAGCAGCTTGCCCCGCGGCCAGTGGTCGCGCTGTCCGTTCAGCCCCGGGTCGGGTTCGGTGGCGTACATCCAGTTGACCGCGGGGTCCATGAACAGCTTGCCGTAGCCCATCGGCATCTGCACGAAGAACCGCCGGTCCGTCCCGCCCGCCTCCAGCAGCACCACGCGCAGCCGCCCGTCCGCGCTCAGCCTTTCGGCCAGCACGCAGCCCGCCGAGCCCGCGCCCACGATGATGATGTCCGCTTCGTCCAAGGTCTTGCGCCGCCCCATTGCCCCGGCACCGTCCTAGCCCTGCCGGTGCGGCGGCAATGCGCCGCAGCCGACATCCGGGGTCGTTTCCAGCCCGCGCCCACAGCTTCTCCTTCGCCGAAACACCCCCGGGCAAGACGCCGGTTTCGCCACCGGTTCGAGAAACCGGCGGCAGCGGGCGGCGCCCCGGGGCTTCGCCGTTGCCCGCACCCGGTGCCGGGTGCGCAAATTCCTTCCTTCAAGGAATTTGTGTCAGCGCCCCTTCCACACCGGATCGCGCTTTTCGGCAAAGGCGCGGGCGCCTTCGGTCTGGTCCGCGCTGGAATACAGCCGGTCCACCGTCGGGAAGTGCCGTTTGGTGATGCGGAACATGGCGTCGTGGAATCGCATCGCCTCGGCCTCGCGCACCACTTCCTTGATCGCGGCGTAGACCAGCGGCGGGCCGCTGGCGAGCAGCCGGGCGAGCTCCCACGCCTTGCCGATCAGGTCCTCGGCCGCCACCACCTCCTTCACCAGCCCCCAGCGATGCGCCTCCTCGGCGTCGAACCAGCGCCCGGTCAACAGCAGGTCCATCGCCACATGGTAGGGGATGCGCTTGGGGAGCTTGCAGGAGGCGGCATCGGCCACCGTTCCCGCCCGGATTTCCGGCAGCGCGAAGGTCGCCTCGCGCGCGGCAAGGATCAGGTCGCAGGACAGGGCAATCTCCAAGCCCCCGCCGCAGCAGATGCCGTTCACCGCGGCGATCACCGGCTTGTTGAGGTTCGGCAGTTCCTGCAACCCGCCAAAGCCGCCGACGCCATAGTCGGCGTCCACCGCATCGCCCCCGGCGGCGGCCTTCAGGTCCCAGCCGGGGCAGAAGAACTTGCCCCCCGGCGCGCGCAGGATGGCGACGCGCAGGTCGGGGTCGTCGCGGAAGTCCCGGAACACCTCGCCCATGATCCGGCTGGTCTTGAGGTCGATCGCATTCGCCTTCGGCCGGTCGAGCATGACCTCGAGGATCGCCCCCTCCACCCTTGTCCGGATCGGCCCCTCGGTTCGCATTTCCATCACGCTTCCTCCCAGATCACCGCATCGGCCGCGACAGCGCCGCTTGCGCCCACCATCAGCGGGTTGATTTCCACCTCGTTCAGCCGCGGGTCGGCGAACATCGCCTGCACCGCCAGCGCCGCGGCGACGACCGCGCCGACGTCGGCCTTCGGTTTCCCGCGGTAGCCGTCCAGAAGCGGCCAGAGCCGCAGCCGCCGCAAGGCCGCCGCAACCTCGCCGGCCTCCACCGGACAGACCAGGGTCACCGTGTCGGCCAGAAGCTCCGTCGTCACCCCGCCGAAGCCGATGGTCAGTGTCGCGCCATAGACAGGATCGCGCCGCAGCCCGAGCAGCAGCTCAGCGACCGCACCCGTCACCATCTCCTCGGCGAGATAGCCGGTGGCCCCGGGCATCACGGCCTCCTCCTCGATGCGCCTGACGCCCAGCCGCACCGCGCCCGCCTCGGACTTGTGGGCAAAGCCGAGCCCCTTCAGCGCCAGCGGCCGACGCAAATCCGTCGCCTCGACGGCGAGACCCGCAAGGTCGGGCGCGGTCACCCCGCGCGGCACCGCGACGCCGGCCGCCGTCAGCCGCGCCTTGGCCGCGGCCTCGTCCAGCATGCGCAGCGGCCCCGTGGCCCGCACCGGCCAGGGCCGCCAGCCGGGCTTGCCCGCCGGCGCCCGCTGCAACGCTGTGATCGCCCCCAACGCCGTCTCCAGCCCCATCAGCGGCACCAGGCCCCGGCCGATGTCGGCGATGGCGCGGTCCTCGTCGTAGTTCTCGGGCAGCGAGGCGACCGGGAAGGCGGGCTTGCCGGTGGCCGCCTGCGCCGCCGCGATCGCGGCGAGCGCCGGCTCGAAGGAGGACGGATCGCAGCGATCCGGCCGCGGCGGGTCGATGATGTAGACGCCGGCGTCATAGCCTTCGAGCATGGCGGTGAAGACCTCGACCGTCTTCGGCCCGTCGCCCCAGATGAAGGTGTGGTAGTCGAGCGGGTTCGACAGCGTGACCAGCGGCCCCAGCGTGGCGAACAGCCGCGCCCTCTGCGCCTCTGTCGGCGGGTCCCAGCGGATGCCAAGCGGCCCGGCCAGATCGGCCACCAGCCCCGCCTCGCCGCCCGAGCTGGAGATCGAGCACAGCCGCGGCCCCAGCCTGCGCCCGTGCACATGGACGATCTTCAGCGCCTCCAGCATCTCGGCCAGCGTGTCCACCTCGACCGCGCCGCAGG
>JANOGU010000200.1:0-13931 GCA_031406135.1 Rhodobacterales bacterium | reverse complement strand
AGGGCTGCGGCAAGCGGAAATTGGGTCACCGCAATGCGATCCGGTATCAACGCCGGCAGTGCGGCACTGATGCCGGTTCGATGCAAGCGTCACGCCGGCGGTTGCGGCGGCGGGCGGCAGTCGGCAGTCTGGCCTCGGAGGAACGGAGGGTGGCGATGGTCGCGGGCGTGCTGACCGTGTTGGGCGGGGTGGGGCTGTTCCTCTTCGCGATCCGCGTGCTGACCGAGGCGCTGCGCGACCTTGCCGGCCCGGGGATGCGCGCGGCGGTGGCGCGGTTCACCACCACGCCGCTGCGCGGGGTGGCGACCGGAACGGCGGTGACGGCGGTGCTGCAGTCCTCGGCCGCGACGCTGGTCATGGCGCTGGGGCTGGTCGGCGCCGGGCTGATGAGCTTCCCGCAGACGCTTGGGGTCATCTATGGGTCGAACGTCGGCGCAACGCTGATGTCCTGGATCGTCGCCGGCTTCGGGGTGCGGGTGTCGCCCGATCTCTTGGCGCTGCCGGTGCTGTTCGCGGCCAGCCTGACCCTGCTTCTCGGCCGCGGCACCGCGGCGCGGGCGGCCCGCGCCGTGATCGGCGGAGCGCTGATCTTCGTCGCCATCGCGATGATGAAGGCGGGGCTGGCGGGGACCGAGCGCCTTCTGTCCCCCGAACTGCTACCCGGCGCGAACGGGCTGGGGCGGATTGGCCTGTTGCTGATTGGGTTCGGCATCACCCTGGTGATCCAATCCTCCACCGCCGGGTCGGCGATGCTGGTCGTGCTGCTCGCCGGCGGCGCCATCGGCACCGCGCAGGCGGCCGGCGTGCTTCTGGGCATGTCGATCGGCTCGTCGTCAACCGGCCTGATCGCGGCGGTCGGCGGCAGCGTCGCGGTGCGGCAGGCAGCCTGGGCAAACGCGCTGTTCAACCTTTGCACGGCGCTTCTGGTCCTGCCGGTTCTGGGGCCGTTCATGACGATGCTGGAATGGCTCGCCGCAGGGGACGCGCCGGTGGCGCTGGCGCTGTTCAACACCGCGCACAACCTGGTCGGCGTGGCAGTGTTCGTGCCCCTGACCTCGCATTTCGCGCGGCTGATGGAGCACCTGGTGCCCGACCGGCCCGAGGGCCTGGCGCGCGGTCTGGACCGGGCGCTGCTGGCCGACCCGGAGGCGGCGCTGGCGGCGGCGGCGCGGACGGCGCGGCGGGTCGAGGACGCGACCTTTGCCGCCATCGCGGCGGCGCTTGGCCCCGCGGGGGATAGCGCACCGCTTGCGGCTCTGCCTGATCGCGCCGAGCCGGCGGTTACCGCGCTCGAAGCCTTCCTTGCGCGCATCCGGCTGCCGGAGGACCGGGCGGCGACGCTGGCGCGCTACACCGCGCTTCTGCACCTGATCGACCACCTGTCGCGGATGGTGGCGCGGGCGCGAAGGGCGGGGGCGCTGGCGGCGATCCCGGGCGACCGGCTGCTGATCCGTCCGGCGCGCCTGCTCGCCGGTGCCGCGGCGCGGGCAGCGGCGGGCGAGGTTCCGGAGGTCACCTCAGCGCGGATGAAGCGGGTGCTGCGGCTGGTCGAGCATCGCGCGACGCGGCACCGCCGCGCCACGCTGCTGGGCGAACATGCGGGGCTGGTCTCGGTCGCCGAGCTTTTCGCCCGCACCGATGCGATGCGCTGGATCGAACACGCCGCCGAACATGCCGAGCGCATCGCCGAATACCGGCTGCGCTCGGGCGCCCCTCAGGTCTGAAGGCTGGCCTCGAGCTCGGCCAGAATGGCGTCGCCCATCGCCGCGGTGGAAACCGGCGTGCCTCCGGCAGGGCCCATCAGATCGGCCGTGCGCAGCCCCTTGGCCAGCACCGCCTCCACGGCCCGCTCCACCCGCGCGGCCTCGTCGCCTGCGTCGAAGGAATAGCGCAGCGCCATGGCGAAGGAGAGGATGCAGGCGATCGGGTTGGCCTTGCCCTGGCCAGCGATGTCCGGGGCGGAACCATGAACGGGCTCGTAGAGCGCCTTCGGCCGGCCGTTGGCCATCGGCGCGCCCAGCGAGGCGGAGGGCAGCATACCGAGCGACCCGGTCAGCATCGCCGCGAGGTCGGACAAGAGGTCACCGAACAGGTTGTCGGTGACGATGACGTCGAACTGCTTCGGCCAGCGCGTCAGCTGCATGGCGCCGGCATCGGCATACATGTGGCTGAGCGCGACGTCGGGATACTCCCGGTCGTGCACCTCCTGCACCACCTGGCGCCACAGCACGCCCGATTCCATGACGTTGGCCTTCTCCATCGAGCAGACCCGGTTCGCCCGCCGCCGCGCCAGTTCGAAGGCCGAGCGCGCCACCCGGGCGATCTCGCCTTCGGTGTAGCGCTGGGTGTTGATCCCGACCCGTTCGTTGCCCTCGGTGAAGATGCCGCGGGGCTCGCCGAAATAGACGCCGGAGGTCAGTTCGCGGACGATGACGATGTCGAGGCCCGCCACCACGTCCGTCTTCAGGGACGAGAAGTCGGCCAGCGCGTCGAAGCACTGGGCGGGGCGCAGGTTGGCGTAGAGGTCCATCTCCTTGCGCAGCCGCAGCAGGCCGCGCTCGGGTTTGAGGGAGAAGTCGAGCCCGTCGTATTGCGGCCCGCCGACTGCGCCCAGCAGCACCGCGTCCGCGGCCTGGGCACGGGCCATCGTCGCATCGGTCAGGGGCGTGCCGTGGGCGTCGTAGGAACAGCCGCCGACCAGCCCTTCCTCGACCTCGAAGGCGAGGCCACGGCGGGCGCCCATCCAGGAGATGACCTTGCGCACCTCGGCCATGACCTCCGGGCCGATGCCGTCGCCGGGCAGGATCAGCAGGGTGTTGGGCATGGGTTTTCTCCGCTTGGACGCGCGCGGGGTAGCGGAGGGGGCGGGGGTGGTCAAGCGTCACACGGTGGGACATTTTTTTGTGTGAGCGATTCCAGTGGGTTGCAGTGATTCGTTAGGGGTTTGTTAGGGAATGGGTTCCGCTTAACAGGGCGCGCGGTGGGGGGGCGAACGCCTTATTTGGGCCGGGGCGCCGGTGTGAGGCCTGGGCAATCTGCACAGCTTGGTCGCCCATGGTGGGCAAATTGCCCACGCCTCACGGGATCACGGGATCACGGGATCACGGGATCGTGACTAGTGTTCTTACGGTGTAAGGTCCACACAGGATGCATGCCTTACGATGTAAGGTTCACGCGTAACCTGGAGCCCGCCATGACCCCCTTTCGCACAGTGCTTACCCTGACCCTTGCCCTGACCGCCGCCCCGGCGCTCGCCGATCCCGCCGCCGAGGCGGCGGCGGCGCGGGCGGACATGCAGGCGACCTTCGGCGCCGTCCCCACCTTTGCCACGCAGGTCGCCGATGCGGCGCTGCCCGGCCTCTGGCAGCAGCTCAAGGGGCTTCAGCTGGCCGAGGACACCGCGCTCGACGCCAAGACCAAGGCGCTGATCTCGCTGGCGGTGGCGGCGCAGATCCCCTGCCAGTACTGCGTCGCCGCCGATACCGCCGACGCGAAGCGCTTCGGCGCCACGCAGCAGGAGATTGCCGAGGCCGTGGCCATCGCCGGGATGACGCGCAACTGGAGCACGCAGTTCTACGGCCTGCAGGTCGACATGACGACCTTCCGCGCCGAACTGGGCATCAACTGAAGTGCCGCGCGGGCGTTGCATCGCGACGCCCCGCACCGCATGTGAGGCCGATGACCGATCCCGCCCCCCGCCCGCGGCTCAGCGCCGAGCGCATCCTCGCCGAGGCCTTCGCGCTGGTCGATGCCGAGGGCACCGACGCCTTCAGCTTTCGCGTGCTGGCGGCGCGTCTGGGCTGCCAGGCGATGAGCATCTACCACTACTTCCCGTCCAAGGCGCATCTGTTCGAGGCGATGGTGGGCGTCTGTATCGACGAGATGACCCTGCCGCCGCCGGGTGAGGGCTGGCGCGCGAAGCTGGAACATGTTTGCCGCGACTTCCGTGCCATGGCGCTGCGGCACCCCGGGTTCTTCGCCTATTTCACCATCTTCCGGCAGAACAACGCCACCGGGCTGCGGTTCCTGAACGAATTGCTCACTGTCTTAGAGGCGACCGGCCTGCCGGCCGACCGCCGGGCGTTCCATTTCCGCGCCATCGGTTACTACATCGGCGGCGCGGGCCTGGACGAGGCACTGGGCTATGCCCGGGGGCCGTCTTCGTTGGACCCGGTGCCCGACGAGGTGGCCCGCCGCGATTATCCGGCGATCATGGCGGTGGGACCGTGGTTCGCGTCCCGCTATCACGAGGCGATCTTCACCCATGGGATGACCGTTCTGCTCGACGCCATCGCCGCGGACATCGCCGCACACGCCTCACGGTAGGTCGAGGTCCACCCAGACCGGCCGGTGCCGGCTCGCAGTGGCCAGGATGGCGGCCAGCGGATCGCCGTCGGGCGGCCAGAGGACGCCGGAAGCCGTGACGGTCAGGTCGGCGGAGGGGACGATGATCTCGGTCCGCAGGCCGCCCGGACCGTCGAACAGCGCGGTGTCGAGGGCGGGGTCACCGGACTGGCCGGGCTCCTGCGGGCGAGTGTGGTTGCCGCGCGGAGCCGGGTCCTGCAGACGCGGGTCGGCGAGCAGCGCGGCGATCGCCTCACGCTGTCCCTCGCCGTCAAAGGGATCGAGGTTGGCGGTGCCGAGGACGACGAACCGGCCGTCCTGCGGCGCCGCCGGCAGGTCGCCGTCGAGCAGCCGCAGCCAGAGCGCGGTTTCGTCGTGATTGCGGCGGCCGTTGCGGTCTTCCGGCCCGTCGAAGACGGGGGGCGTGGCGTGGTAGGCGAGCAGGGCGAAGGGGCTGTACCCGGTGGCGAGCGGGACGATCCAGTGCCCGGTGGTGGACAGGCGCTGGATCGCGGCGGCCTCGGGGGCGAGGTCCGGCGGCAGGCGGGCGCCGGGAAGGTCGCGCCACAGGAGGGTCGTGAGGTCCGTGGGCGCCCCGGCCAGCGGCAGGGCCGAGAGGAGCGCCATTCCCCCCTGCCCCGCGAACCGTCCCCAGCCCTGGGCGTCGCCGGCACCGCCGATGCGGCCGTCGCCGTCGAGGTCGAGCCCGGTCTGCACGCCGGTGTTGGGGCGCAGCGCCAGGCGCAGCGGATAGGCATTACCCGCCGCCGCGGCCCGGTCGGCCAGCGCGTTCAGCGCGGCTTGGTCGTGGTCCCAGTCGAGGTTGGTCAGCAAGAGCACGTCGGCACCGAGCGCCGCAATCCCGGCGACGACCGCTTCAACCTGCGGATCACCGGCGCGGATGTCGCGCAGCAGCAGGCCGGGGCCGGCACGGGTGAGTTCGACGTTCCAGACGGCAACGCGGAGCGTGTCAGCCGCGGCCGGCGAGATCAGGCCGAGGCATAGCCCGAGGGATCGGAGGAGCCCTCGCGCCGCTTTTCTCGGATCATGGTGGCGATGCGGCCCATGGCGATGCCGCGCATGAACAGGCTCGCCGGAAGGAAGGCCCATGCCGTCACCGTCCAGGTCAGGGTCTGCGCCGAGGTCACGTCGATGGCGCCACTGCTGAGGCCCCCCACCTTCATGATCGCGGGGATCACGAAGGGCAAGACGAAGCCGAGGATCAGGTTGGAACGCGCGTCGCGTTCGAGGCGGGCCACCACATCGCCGCCGGCGGTGGGGTCGAACGTGGGAAGGTTCACCCAGACGTTGAAGGCGCCGAGGTTCGCCGGCCACTTCTTGACCCGCAGCAGGACGACAAAGGTCAACAGCGACAGCAGCACCGCCATATAGGCCACGCCTGCGGAACTGCGCACGACGGTGATCTGCGCCTCGGTCAGCCCCTCGCCCAGCATCAGGGTCAGCAGCCGCACCGGGCTGTAGGGGAAATCGAGCGCGATGCCGCTGGAATAGGCCAGCGCGCCGAGGAGCGAGCTGAACGCGGAATCCTCCACGCCGCTGCGGGCGGTGATGGTGATCGCCCCCACCATCACTGCGAGCATGGCAAAGCGGGTGCGGTTGTACGGGCGGGCGTCGCGGAACTCGATCACGCCGGGATAGGTGGCGGAGTATTCGGCGAAGGTCAGCGCCCCGGCGAAGAAGGCGATCAGCGCGGCCATCTGCCGGGTGTCTTCGGGCGTGCCGGGGATCAGGACCGAGGGTGCGGTGATGAGCACCATCACCGCAACGGCCCGCAGGAACGCGCCTGACAGCTGCGTCAGCACCTTTTTCTCGCCCCCTGCCCGGCCGGGACCGGATGCGTGCCGGAACCCTTTCCCGGGCGATCCGCCACGGCTGGCGGTCTGCCTCGATGAGGTCTCAGTCTTGACCACTTTCCGCTGCCCCTGCAATCTGGCGACCACGAAAAGGCGCGCATTGTGGCGGTTTCGCGGAATTCCTGTCGCCAAGTTGCATCAAAATCGGGAAAATTGCGGGCTGTTCCGGGGCGGTCTCCGGATCGGCCCCAGATCTTGTGTCGCGCCGCGTCTCAGGCCCAAGGGCGCAGGGTTTTCGCGCTCTGCTCGAATGTGTCGATGGCCGCCACCTTTTCCAGCGTCAGCCCGATGTCGTCGAGACCGTTCAGCAGACAGTGCTTCTTGAACGGATCGACCTCGAAGCCATAGGCGGTGCCGTCGGCCGCGGTCACCGACTGCGCCGCAAGGTCGACCGCAATGCGGGCGTTGGCGCCCTTGCTGGCATCCTCCATCAGGTGGTCCACCGCCGCCTGCGGCAGGACGACCGGCAGGATGCCGTTCTTGAAGCAGTTGCTGTAGAAAATGTCGGCGAACGAGGTCGAGATCACGCAGCGGATGCCGAAGTCGAGAAGCGCCCAGGGCGCATGCTCGCGCGACGACCCGCAGCCGAAGTTGTCGCCGGCGACGAGGATTTCCGTCTTGCGGTACTGCGGCTGGTTCAGGACGAAGTCGGGGATTTCCTGACCCCCGGGCGTGTAGCGCATCTCGTCGAACAGGTTCACCCCGAGGCCGGTCCGCTTGATCGTCTTGAGGAACTGCTTGGGGATGATCATGTCGGTGTCGATGTTCACAAGCGGCATGGGCGCGGCGATGCCGGTGAGGGTGGTGAATTTTTCCATATCCTTGGATCCTCAGGCTGCTGTCAGGTCACGTATGGCCTGCACGGTATGGTGAAAGCTGGCAGAACGGTCATTGGCCGGGTTTAGGTGTGGCGCGATCTCGTTGGCTCCAGTGATTTTCCCGTAGCCTGGTCGAAGGCGTTTCATCTCGTGGACCGGATGGGTGACCGAGTCAGGATCACGGCGGGAGAAAGCAGGCGATTTGCGTGGGGCAAGGTAACCGGCCGCAGTAAGCGCTGGAACGTCCGCCAGAAACCACGCTTCGAGTTCCTGACAAACGATCCGCACCTTGGTCACAGGAGCCTTTCCGGCATTCGCGACAAGTTCGGCGAGACGCTGCTTCACCAACATGCAATCGGGGGCCCTGTCGTTGTCCCGCAGGATCAGAAAGCGTGCGCCGGGCGCCTGCCAGGCCCTCAGCTTGCGGGGAATCGAGCGTTCCAGATCGGATTTTCCCTCGTGGGAAATGATGGTCACTTCCGCAGGATCAATCCCGAGCTTCGGCAGAAGCTGTTCGAGGGTGGCCTTCATCGAAGGCTCCTCAGTGAGGATCACGAGGCTCATTTCGGATCGGCTCCGCGGAACAGGCCCTCACGCCAAAGCCAGCCTGGCCGGTCGCCTTCAGCCACCAGCGCGACAAGCTGCGGATCGTCGGCGGCGCGCTCGACGGTGGTGAACCCCTTATCCTTCTTCAGCCAATAGACGGCTTCTAGCGGCGCCGCCGACAGGAAATCTGGCGAATGGGTGGTGACGAAGACCTGGGCCTTGTTCCTGCGGCTCTGGGTATAGGCCGCGAATTCCTCGGCCAAAATTGGCAGTAGGTTGGGATAGAGTTGGTTCTCTGGCTCTTCGATGCACAAAAGCGGGTGCGGATCGGGGTCCGCCAGAAGGGCGAGATAGGCGAACATTTTGATCGTTCCGTCCGAGACGTAGCGGGCAAGGAAGCCCTTGTCGAAGGCTGCGTCTCTAAACCGCAGCGCGATGCGGCCGTCGCCGGTGTCCTCGGGCGTCACTTCCTCGACGCCCGGCACCCGCTTCGCCATGCGCGCGAGCAGGTAGTCAAAGGTTTTGGGATGGTCTTCGTGCAGATACTGCGCATAGAGGGCGAGGTTCGATCCGTCCTCGTTCAGATGCTCGGCCGGGGCCGCATCGGGTTCCATTCGCGCCTTTTCGATGCGGAAGTCGCTGACACTCCACCCCTCGATCAGTTCGCGCAACTGGCTGGCAGCCTCAAACCGCTTGAACTGGCCGAGTGCCTTGAGTGCGAGGATGTCGGGAGAATCGAGCACTTGCTCCTCGCGCTCTAGATCCTCTTCACGCACCTCGGTGCCGAAGGCATCGGCGCTCTCGACCACCGCAACGCCGCGGCCCTCACGAAAGTCGATGAAGTTGAACGGACGGCCGTAACTGCCGCGCTTCCAGCTCAGCCGTTCCTGCTTGACTACAACACGGCGATCAGTTTCGCCAACAGCGACCGAATAGGTGACGAGCCGCGTCTTGGAACCTTTGAAATCGAGTTCGACCTTGAGCTCAATCTCTATGTTCTCGCTCTCGTGCCCTCGGGACACGAGTTGTGCAAAGCCAGCGCGCTTCTGAACGGCCACTCGTACGTTCCCAAGCAGACAGTCGCGCAGGAATCCGAAGACGTCGATGAAGGTGGACTTTCCCGTTCCGTTCGCGCCGATTAAGACAGCGAAGTTTGGAATGTCCCGCATGTGAACATCCCGCAAGCTCTTGAAATTATTGACACGAACGGAATGGATTCGCATCAGACCCCCTCCCCCACCAACTCCCGTACATCCGTCAGCCGCCCGGTCACCGCCGCTGCCGCCGCCATCACCGGCGACATCAGGTGCGTGCGCCCGCCCCGTCCCTGACGGCCTTCGAAGTTGCGGTTCGAGGTGGCGGCGCAGCGTTCGCCGGGGGCGAGCTGGTCGGGGTTCATCCCGAGGCACATCGAGCAGCCGGCCAGCCGCCATTCGAAGCCGGCGTCGAGGAAGACCTGCGCCAAACCCTCCTCCTCGGCCTGGGCGCGCACCAGGCCCGAGCCGGGGACCACCATGCCGCGCACGCCGGGAGCCAGATGGCGGCCCTTCAGCACCCCGGCCGCGGCGCGCAGGTCCTCGATCCGGCCGTTGGTGCAGGAGCCGATGAAGACGGCGTCGATCGTCACGTCGGTCAGCCGGGTGCCCGGCGTCAGCCCCATGTAGTCGAGCGACCGCTGCGCCGCAGCGGCCTTGCCGCCGGCAAAGCTCGCCGGGTCGGGGACCGTGCCGGTGATCGGCAGCACGTCCTCCGGGCTGGTGCCCCAGGTCACGACCGGCGCGATGTCCTCGGCCCGGATCGTCACCACCTTGTCGAACCGCGCGCCCTCGTCGGTGAAGAGCGTCTGCCAGTGGGCCATCGCGGCCTCCCACTTCGCGCCCTTGGGCGCATGCGGGCGGCCCATGACATAGGCAAAGGTCTTGGCGTCGGGCGCAATCAGCCCGGCGCGGGCGCCGCCTTCGATCGCCATGTTGCAGACCGTCATCCTTCCTTCCATCGACAGCGCGCGAATCGCCTCGCCGCAGTATTCGATGACATGACCGTTGCCGCCCGCGGTGCCGGTGGCGCCGATGACGCTGAGCGTGATGTCCTTGGCCGTCACCCAGGGCGGCAGGGTGCCGGTGATCTCGACCTTCATGTTGCGCGACTTCTTCTGGATCAGCGTCTGGGTGGCGAGCACATGCTCCACCTCCGAGGTGCCGATGCCGTGCGCCAAGGCGCCGAAGGCGCCGTGCGTGGCGGTATGGCTGTCGCCGCAGACGATGGTCATGCCCGGCAGCGTCCAGCCCTGTTCCGGTCCGATGATGTGGACGATGCCCTGGCGGACGTCGGTCACCGGGTAGTAGTGAATGCCGAAATCGCGGGCGTTGCGGTCCAGCGCCTCGACCTGGATCCGGCTTTCCGCGTTGTCGATGTGGGTCTCGCGCCCCGCAGTGGTCGGCACGTTGTGATCCGGCACGGCGATGGTCTTGTCCGGCGCGCGCACCTTGCGGCCGGTCATGCGCAGGCCCTCGAACGCCTGCGGGCTGGTCACTTCGTGGACCAGATGGCGGTCGATATAGAGCAGGCAGGTGCCGTCTTCGGAGGTGTGGACGACGTGGTCGTCCCAGATCTTGTCATAGAGCGTGCGGGGAGCCATGGCTCTCTCCTGTCAGCGGAAATGGCGGTGGGGCAGGCGGCAAGGCGCGGCGTCAGAGGCGCGCAAGGACCGAGCGCGCCGCGCCGGTGAAGCGCCAGGGCAGGCGGGCGCGGTCGGCGATGTCGAAGAAGCGGAGCATGGCGCCGCGCATAGCGAAATCGCGGCCGTCCCGCAAGCCGCGGGGTTGCCTCGGCGGGGACCGGGCGCCTGCGACCCTCGGGCGCGGACGGTTGCCGCAAGCCGATCATCGCGGCACTCTGCACCCTGCAATCGGGAGGCATTGCCATGCAGGTCGTCGAACTGACCGTAACATTGCTCGACACGCCCTATCCGGTCACGCGGCGGCTGCGCGTGCCGGTGGCGATCACGCTCGTCGGCCTGCACCAGGTGTTGCAGGCAGCGATGCCCTGGGACAATTCGCACATGTTCGACTTCACGCTGGGCCGGACCCTGCGCTGGGCCAAGCCGGGCCCCGACGACTGGGGCGACACGCGCAGCGCTTCAAGGGAGCGGCTGGCGGAGGTGCTGGCGGAGATGGGGCGCAAGCGCGCCTTCACCTATACCTACGACATGGGCGACAGCTGGGAACACGAGATCAGGCCGGGCAAGCCCGCCGCGCTGGACCCCGGCGCGGAGGCCGTGGCCCTGCTGGCGGCCGAAGGCGCCTGCCCGCCCGAGGATTCCGGCGGCGCCCCCGGGTTCGACTACATGCTGGAGGCCGCCGCCGACCCCGCGCACGAAAGCCACGCCGAGATGCTGGACTGGCTGGGCGACTTCTTTCCCTGGAACCCGGCGGCGGATGCCGCGGCGCTGGCCGACCGGGTGCGGAAGGTCGGCGCGCGGATCGCGAAGCGGCTCTGAACCATCGCGGCCGTTCGCTGCGGCAGGTGCCAGGTCATGGCGAATGAGTTGGACGCGCCCGCCGCGCTGTCCGATCCAGCCCGCGTCGCGGGCCTGTCGCAGCCGGCAGCCTTGGGCCGGGCGATCTGCCGGCCCCGGGGCGGTCTCCGGGCCGACCACTGCCGCGGCGTTGAGGTCGGCCCGGGGGAATGATAGACTCGTCCCCGCGCCCCCGCTGCCGGGCGTGCCGAATGGAGGACGTGGTCCTGTCTCACTCTGATCCTGCGACCGGGCTTCCGGTCGGCGCGCGGGCGCGGATGGCGCCCGGAGACGTGACCCCCGACATGGTACTGGCCAAGGCGCTGGCCTCGCTGGACGACGACAAGGCCGAGGATGTCGTGCAGATCGACCTCAAGGGGCGGTCGGACGTGGCCGACTGGATGGTCATCGCCTCGGGCCGGTCCACGCGGCAGGTGGCGGCGATCGCGGAAAAGCTGACCGACCGGCTGAAGGCGGACCTCGGGCTGGCCTGCCGGGTCGAGGGCAAGGAGGCGTCCGACTGGGTGCTGATCGACGCCGGCGACGTGATCGTCCATGTCTTCCGGCCGGAAGTGCGGTCGTTCTACCAGCTGGAGAAGTTGTGGATGCCCGCCGGCCAGCAGGCCGCCCGGGCGGCGCAGGTCTGACCCGCAGGTGATGCGGCTGACGCTCTGCGCGGTCGGCCGGCTGCGCGCCGGTCCGGAGCGGGCGCTGGTCGACGACTATCTCGCCCGCTTCGCCAGGACCGGACGGCCGCTGGGATTGTCGCCCGTGGTCGAGCACGAGGTCGAGGCCCGGGGCGGCATCGGGCCGGAGGGCGAGGCCCTGCTGCGTGCAGTGCCGGCGGGCGCGATCCGGGTCGTGCTCGACGAACGCGGCACAGCGCTCACCTCGCCCGGGTTTGCCGCGCGGCTGGCGGACTGGCGGGACCAGGGCCGCGAGGCGGCCTTTCTGATCGGCGGGGCGGACGGGCTGTCGCCGGCGCTGCGCGACGGGGCCGACATGGCGCTGAGTTTCGGGGCGATGGTCTGGCCGCACCTGCTGGTGCGGGTGATGCTGGCCGAACAGCTGTACCGGGCGGCCTCGATCCTGTCGGGCACGCCCTATCACCGGGTCTGATCGAATCTGCTCCAACAAATCCACAGGATTCCCCGGAGAATTTTCATTTCCGGACGATGACCGCGCGGCCTTGACCGGACCGGGGTCATCCGTGCCAATGCGCGCGGTCGGCGGGAGGCGGGAATGGCGAAACCGGCGGTTCTGTGCATCCTCGACGGCTGGGGCATCGGCCCCGATCCCGCCGTCAGCGCCCCGGCGCAGGCGGACGTGCCAACCTTCAATCGCCTCTGGGCCACCTGCCCGCATGCCACGCTGACCACCTTCGGGCCTGATGTCGGCCTGCCCTCCGGCCAGATGGGCAATTCCGAGGTCGGCCACACCAACATCGGCGCCGGCCGCGTGGTGGCGATGGACCTCGGTGCCATCGACCTCGCCATCGAGACCGGCGCGTTCCGGCAGAACCCGGCGCTGCTGGCCTTCATCGAACGGCTGCAGGCCACCGGCGGCACCGCGCATCTGATCGGCGTGGTCTCGGACGGCGGCGTGCACGGCCACATCAGCCATCTGGTCGCGGCGGTGGCGACGGTGGCGGGCGCGGGCGTGCCGGTGGTCGTCCATGCGATCACCGACGGGCGGGACGTGGCGCCATCCTCGGCCGGCGGCTTCGTCGCCAACCTCATGCCGCGGCTTCCGGCGGGGGCGAGAATCGGCACGGTCTGCGGCCGCTATTGGGCGATGGACCGCGACAACCGCTGGGAACGGGTGGCCCGCGCCTTCGCAGCCATGGTGCGGGCGCAGGGCGAGAACGCGGCCGATGCGGTGGACGCGGTGGCGCGAGCCTATGCCCGCGGCGAGACGGACGAGTTCATCGCCCCCACGGTCCTCGCGGGCTACCAGGGGATGGCTGACGGCGACGGCCTGTTCTGCCTGAACTTTCGCGCCGACCGGGCGCGGGAAATCCTTTCCGCCCTTGGCGCGCCGGACTTCGCGGCCTTCGACACGGGACTGCGGCCGAAGCTCGCAACCATGCTTGGCATGGTGGACTACTCCTCGGCGCACAACGAATTCATGTCGGCGGCCTATCCCAAACCAAACATCCGCAACACCATCGGGGAATGGGTGGCCGCGAAGGGCCTGCGCCAGTTCCGTCTGGCCGAGACCGAGAAATACCCGCATGTCACCTTTTTCCTCAACGGCGGCCGCGAGGCGCCGTTCCCGGGGGAAGAGCGCTACATGGCGCCCTCGCCCAAGGTTGCGACCTATGACCTGAAGCCGGAAATGTCGGCCGACGAGGTCTCGGACCAGCTGGTCAAGGCCATCGGCGCTGGGTTCGACCTGATCGTGGTGAACTACGCCAACCCCGACATGGTGGGCCACACCGGCAGCCTGCCCGCCGCGATCCTGGCCTGCGAGGCGGTGGACCGCGGGCTGGGCCGGGCGCTCAAGGCGCTGCAGGCGGCGGGTGGCGCGATGATCGTGACCGCCGACCACGGCAACTGCGACGTGATGGTCGATCCGGTGACCGGCGGGCCGCATACCGCACACACGCTGAGCCCGGTGCCGGTGATCCTGGTTGGCGGCCCGCCCGGCGCGACGCTGCGCGACGGCAGGCTGGCCGACCTCGCGCCGACGCTCCTGGCGCTGATGGGCCTGCCCCTGCCGCCCGAGATGACCGGGCAGAGCCTGATCGCCGGATGATCCGCGCCGGGCTTCTCGCGCTTTGCCTTGCCCTGGGCTCCCCGGCCGCGCTGGCGCAGGATGCAGCGGCCGAGG
>JANOGU010000095.1:0-4345 GCA_031406135.1 Rhodobacterales bacterium | reverse complement strand
ACCGAGCATCTGGTTTACGAGACGGGGAAGGGCGAGATCGCGGGCATCGCGCCGTGCTTCATCAAGCCCCACAGCCAGGGCGAGTATGTGTTCGACCACTCCTGGGCCGACGCCTTCGCGCGGGCCGGCGGAAGCTACTACCCCAAGCTGCAGATCGCGGTGCCGTTCACACCCGCGACCGGCCGGCGGTTCCTGTGCGCGCCGGGCGAGGAGGAGCGGGGCCGTGCGTCCCTGATCGCCGGAGCGATCCGGATCGCCGAAAGGAACGCGCTGTCCTCGGTTCACGTCACCTTCTGCACGGCGGAAGAGGCCGAAGCAGGTGCGGCGATGGGGCTGCTACACCGCATCACCCAGCAGTTCCACTGGCAGAACCACGGCTACGCCAGCTACGACGATTTCCTCGCCACGCTCGCCAGCCGCAAGCGCAAGGCGCTGCGGCGGGAACGGGCCGAGGCGCAGGACTTTGGCGGCACGATCCGGGCGCTGACCGGGGGCGACCTGCAACCGGAGCACTGGGATGCATTCTGGGCGTTCTACCAGGACACCGGCGGCCGGAAGTGGGGCGCGCCCTATCTGACCCGACCGTTCTTCGACCTGGTGCAGCAGACGATGCGCGACGACGTGCTGCTGATCCTCGCCGAACGCGACGGCAGGCCGGTGGCGGGCGCGCTGAACTTCATCGGCCGCGAGGCGCTGTATGGCCGTTACTGGGGCTGCATCGAGCACCACGCCTTCCTGCATTTCGAACTGTGCTACCATCAGGCGATCGACTGGGCCATCGCGCATGGTCTGGCGCGGGTGGAGGCCGGGGCGCAGGGCGAACACAAGCTCGCCCGCGGCTACCTGCCGGTGCCGATCCATTCGCTGCACTGGATGGCCGATCCCGGCCTGTCCCGGGCCGTCGCCCAGTATCTGGCGGCAGAGCGGCGGGCGGTGGACGAGGAGATCGAGGTCGCAACCGCCTATGGCCCGTTCCGTCGCGGGCCGTTGCGGGCGATGCAGGAACAGGACTGAGGAGCGCGCGATGGCAGAGCTGACCTACTGGACCAACCCGATGTCGCGCGGCCGGATCGGGCGCTGGATGCTCGAGGAGGTGGGCCAGCCCTACGAAACGGTGATCGTGGACTACGGCCCCGCGATGAAAGGCCCGGAGTACCGGGCGATCAATCCGATGGGCAAGGTGCCGGCCCTGCGCCACGGCGACCGGATCGTCACCGAGGTGGCGGCGATCATCACCTACCTCGCGGATGCTTTCCCCGAAGCCAGGCTGATGGCGGATGACCGGGCCAGCTTCTACCGCTGGATGTTCTTTGCCGCCGGGCCGGTGGAGCAGGCGGTGGTGAACGCCTCTTTCGGCTGGAAGGCGGAAACGCCGCAGGACAAGGGCCGCACCGGCTACGGCAGTCTGGAGACGGTGACCCGCACCTTGACCGACCATCTGGCGAAGCATGACTACTTCGCCGACGGGCGGTTCACCGCGGTGGATGTCTACGCCGGCAGCCAGATCGGCTGGGGGCTGCGCTTCGGCACGATCCCGGCGAATGATACACTGCAGGCCTACTGGGACCGGATCAAGACCCGGCCCGCGCTGGCCGCGGGTGCGGCCAAGGACGAGGCGCTGCTGCCGAAGAAGGAGTGAGGCGATGGCCGAGAGGTTGACCGAGGCGGAGCGGCAGGCGGACCTGCCGGCGTTGGGGGCGACCGGATGGCAGGCGGTGCCGGGCCGGGACGCGATCCGCAAGGTGTGGAAGTTCAAGGACTTCTCGCAGGCCTGGGGGTTCATGTCCCGCGCCGCGCTGGCGGCGGAGAAGCTGAACCACCATCCGGAATGGGCGAACACCTACAACGCCGTGGACGTGACGCTCAGCACGCATGACTGCGGCGGGCTCTCAGTGCTGGACGTAAAGCTCGCCCGTCTGATGGACCGCTATGGCGAGGGCGCCGCGGTCCAGACGGACCACGGCGCCCCGGTCGAAAGCTTGTGTCAGGTGCGGGCGCGGGGCGGCTGAGCCGCCCGGCCCTGGATCACGAGTTCTTGTAGGCCTTGTGGCAAGCGCCGCAGGCGCCGCCCACGCCCTCCATGCCGGCCTGAACGCCCTCGACGGTCGAGGCGTCGAGCGCCGTCGCCGCGGCGTTCAGTGCGCCGGCCTTGGCGACAAAGTCGTCCCAGCTGGTCCAGATCTCGTCCTTGGCATTGGACTTGGGGTCGGTGGCCTGGGTCTCGAACTTGGCGACGATATCGGCGGAGGCCGCGACGATGGCGGCCTTGGCGGCCTCCGCGGCGGCGGCATCGAACGCGACCTCGCCCTTGGCCATGCCGCCCAGCGTCTTCATGGCGGCGCCATTGCCGTCCATCAGCTCCTGCCGGGCCTTGACGCTGGGTTCGGTCGCCTCGGCGGCGATCACGACGGAAGCGGCGAACATGCCGACGGCGAGGACGGATTTCGTGAGGAATCGCATTGTGCTGGCTCCCGGCTGATGGATTCGGCGGCAAGCATAGGCGGGGGGCTCGGTCGCACCCAACGGGTTTTTTGGCCGGGGCACTCGCCTCACGCGATTGTCAACCGCGGGCGGGGGCGGACTCGACTCCCGTCCGGGGGGTTGGTAGCGTGAACGTATCAGGAACATTCCGCCATGTCGCACCGCCGCATCCTGTCGCTCTGGTTCCCGCGGCTGGCCGCCGAACGCCACCTGCGGCGGCTGGCGGCGGCGCTGCCGCCGCCGCTCGCCGTGGTGGGCGACCGCCGCGGCGCGCAGGTGCTGACCTCGCTTTCCGCCGCCGCCGAGGCTGCGGGGCTGGCCCGCGGCCAGCCTTTGCGCGACGCCACCGCGATGTGCCCCGCGCTCGTCACCCGGACCGAGGATGCGCTGGCCGAGGCCACGTTCCTGACCGTGCTGCGGCGCTGGGCGGGCAAGTTCTCGCCCTGGGTCGCCGAGGAGCCGCCGGAGGCGCTGGTGATCGACCTCACCGGCTGCGCCCATCTCTTCGGCGGCGAGGCGGCGCTCTTGGCAGAGGTGGAGGGAGATTGCGCGAGCCTGGGGCTGACCGTCCGGGCCGGGGTGGCCGACACCCGCGGCGCGGCCTGGGCGCTGGCGCGCTATGCGGGCGCCACCCCCGCGGCCCTGCGCAACGGCGATGCGGTGGAGCAGGAGGCGCGCGCCACCCGGTCGCGTGCGGCGAAGCGCCGCGGCTGGGCTCCGCCCGTCGCCCCCGGGCCGGCGGCGGAGGGTCTGGCGCAGGGGGTGATCGCCGCCCCCGGCCACACGCGGCGCGCCATCGGCGCGCTGCCTGTCGCCGCCCTGCGGCTGGAGGCCGGGGCGGTCGAGGGGCTGTCGCGTCTCGGCCTGCGGCGGGTGGACGACCTGATGGGCCTGCCCCGCGCGGCGCTCGCCCGCCGCTTCGGCACCCATGTGCTGCGGCGGCTGGACCAGGCGCTGGGGGTGGAGCCCGAGCCCGTCGCCCCGACCCGCGCGCCGCTGCATTTCGCGGTGCGGCTGACGCTGCCCGAGCCCATCGGGCTGGTCACCGACGTGCAGGCCGGCATCGACCGGCTGCTGCCGGCGCTCTGCGAGCGGCTCCGTGCCCGCGGCCGCGGCGCGCGGCGGGTGCGGCTGGAGGCGTTCCGCGCCGATGGCGGGGTGCAGCGCGCCGAGATCGGCCTGGCGCAGCCCGCCGACACGCCCGACCGCATCCGGCCGCTGCTGGCGCTGAAGCTCGATGCGCTGAAGGCGGGGTTCGGCTTCGATGTTCTCAGGCTCGAAGCGCTCGACACCGAGCCGGTCTACGACACCACCCACCAGGGCCCCGGCGCCACCCCCGGCACGGCGCTCTCCGACCTGATCGGCCGGCTGGGCGCGCGGCTGGGGCTGGAGGCGGTGACCCGGCTGCATCCGGCCGCAAGCCACATCCCGGAGAAATGCGTCACCGTGCATGTGGCGGCCTTTTCCGCGCCCCATCCCGACCCCTGGCCCGAGCCCCGCGCGCCGCGCCCGCTGACCATGTTCCGCCCCGAGCCGGTGCAGGGCGGCGAGGGGCCGCAGGTGCCGCTGGCCTTCCGCTGGCGCCGCCGCGAGTTCACCACCGCGCGCGCCCGCGGGCCGGAGCGGATCGCGCCGGAATGGTGGCTGGACGACCCCGCCTGGCGGTCGGGGCCGCGCGACTACTGGTTCGTCGAGGCGGCGGACGGCACCCGGCTGTGGCTGTTCTACGCCCATGGCGGGCAGGTCACCGGCGGCTGGTTCTGCCAGGGCCGCTTTGCCTGAGCGCCGGAATGGAGAAGGGGGGGGCGGGGGGGGGGCCCCCCACCCACGTGAACGAGATGGGCGAGGCAACATGCCAAAGCCC
>JANOGU010000227.1:0-11389 GCA_031406135.1 Rhodobacterales bacterium | reverse complement strand
AACTTCGCCATCCGGGTCCCCTCCGCAATGGATTATTTGTGGGGGGACGCGGTTGCCGCGGCCCCCGGCCTTGCGGTCGGACCGACCCGGCGCGAACCCTCGCGCCGGGCCGGTCCTGAAGCGATCAGGCCAGCGACCACTGGTAGTGGTGGTGCTCGTTCGACGGGTGCCGGACCATCCCCACCACGCCTTCCTTGTGGTGCTGGAACAGCGACCGCGAGAACGGGTTGATGATATAGCCCTCGTCCTGGAGGATGGCGCCCAGCTTCATCGCCACTTCCCGCCGCGCGTCGGCATCGGCCAGCGACAGGGCCTGCCCCATCAGCGTGTCGAACTCGGCGTTCGCCATCCCCGTCTCGTTCCACGAGCCGGCCGAAGTATAGGCCAGCGACATGTTCATCACCGCCAGCGGGCGGTGGTTCCAGGTCGTCGAGGAGAACGGATACTTCTGCCAGTCGTTCCAGAACGTCGAGCCCGGCATGACCGTGTGCTTGATGTTCATGCCGGCGTCCTTGAGCTGCGCCTGCACCGCCGCCGTGGTCGCCGCCTCCCAGCCGTCGTCGAGCGAGATCACCTCGAATTCGGCATCCTTGAGCCCCGCCGCCTCGATCGCCGGAACCAGCCCGGCCGCGTTGACCGTCTGCGCCGGCATCGTCGGATACTCTGGGTGGATCGGGAACATGTGGTGGTTCTCGCCGGTCTTGCCGAGGTTGTTGTAGCCCAGTTCCAGCACCACCGCCGGATCGACCGCAAGCTGCACCGCCTGGCGCAGCGCCTTGTCCTTGTAGAGGTCGGAGTTGGAGTTCATCCGCACCACGATGGTCGCGGCGGTGACCACTTCCAGCTTGGTTAGGCCCATACCGTCGAGAATGTCGATGAACTCGCCCACCGTCTCGTAGTTGGCATCCACCTCGTCGGACGAGAACAGCGCCACCATCGACGCCGGGTCGGTGCCGAAGTCGATATACTGGATCTCGTCCAGCGGCGCCGTGCCGCCCCACCAGGTGTGGTTCGGCGCGCGCACCAGGGTCGCCTTCTGGCCGACCGAAACCTCGCCCGGAACATAGGGCCCGGTGCCGATCGGGTTCGTTGACGGGTCCTGGCCGTCCTGGAATGACGAATGCACCAACGCTGTCGGATAGTCGGCGACGTTCGGAATGATCGCGATGTCGGAGGCGGACAGGTTCAGTTGCACCGTCGTATCGTCAACCTTGACCACCGCGCCCTCGCGGATCGTCTTGGTCGCCTCGTCCGCGAGGCCCGGGAAGCGCGAGGCCGTCGAGTTGCCCTCGACGTTGCCGTCGCACCAGCGGGCGAAGTTGCGCACCACGTCATCGGCGGTGAAGGCATCGCCGTTGTTCCAGGTCACGCCCTGGCGCACCTTCAGGGTGTACTGGGTGGCGTCGGCGTTGACTTCCCAGCTCTCCAGCAGCCGGCCCTCGAAGGTGCCGTCGCTGTTGTACTGGATCAGATACTCCAGCCAGCCGCGGTAGATGTTGGCGATGTGCGGCCAGTCGGTCAGGCGCGGGTCCTTGGTGCCCTTGACTTCCATCGCGAAGCGCAACACGCCGCCGACCTTGGCATGGGCCGCGGCCCGGACCGGGGCGGCGAGCCCGAGCAATCCGTAGGCGGCGGGGATCGATACGCCCAGCGCCGTGGCGCGGGTCAGGAATTCGCGGCGGCTGAGCTTGCCGGCCTTGACTTCCTCGGCGTGCATCCGCGCGGCGGGGTGCAGCCCGTCGGTCGGGGTCGTGTTTGTCATCGTGTTCTCCCTGTGGTGTTTCCCACGTAAGTTTCTTTGTCGATGCCCTTTCGCTGGGCACCTCAAGCATGGGGAAAAGCAGGCGGACGGCGACCTTCCGCCGATACCCTCCCCGGCATTTCCATTGCGCATGGTTTCGGCCGCTGCGTCAACGCCCGCAATCGTCCAATGAGGGCACGTTTGCGACATTGGCTGCCGCGAAAACGCCTCTCGCCCGCCGGTCACGGCGCGCGGCGGAACCCGGTCGGCGAGCGCCCCGTGCGCTGGTGGAAGGCGCGGGTGAAATAGGCGTGGCTGGCAAAGCCCAGCGCCTCGCCGATACGGCCCACCGGCAGGCTGGTTTCAGCCAGCATCCGCCGCGCCTCGAAGATCACGCGGTCCTGCAGCAGGTCCTTGGCCGGCTTGCCGCAGGTGCTGCGGCAGCAGCGCGTCAGGTGCGTCGAGGTGACCCCAAGAGCGGCGGCGAAATCGCTGACGCCCATGCCGGAGCGGAAGTCGCGCTCCAGCAGAGCTGCGTAGCGCGCCACTAGCCGCCGCGTCGCGTCGGGTGCCTGGCCATCGCCCTGGGCCTTTTCGGCCTGTCGCTCCAGCCAGACGCCAAGCAGTCCCAGATGCGCCATCACGGCACGCGGGGCGCCCGGGGCCTGACTGGCCAGTTCACGCTGGACCGCGTCGAGCGTGACGTTGACCTCCTGCGTGGCGTAGGTTTCGCGAATGCGCAGGTGCAGCGGCTGGCGCGGCAGGGCGATGCCATGATTGCGGCCGAAATAGACCGCCGTGCCGAAGACCTGGGTGCCGACCTCGAAGCCGTGCATCACCCCGGCTGGAATGAAGACGGCGTTGTTCGCGGTGTAGCCGCGCGTGGTTCCGGCCACGGTGATCCGGCCCTGGCCCCTGGTGAACCACAGGAACAGCGGCTCGGAGATCGAGCGCATCGCCTCCACCCGCCAGCGGCCGCCGGCGGCCAGCCGCGGAATGGGCAGCACACGCACAGTTTGCGTCGGCAAAGGCTCCGGCACGGGCTTGCACCTTTCGGGAGAGTCGGCAACGGCTGAAGATACGCCGCCAATACCCCGCTTTCCAAGTGGAAAGTTTGCGCAAAGTCGGCCCGTCGGAGCAGTTTCCCTCTAGCCCGGATCGAACTGCCTCCAGTCGCGCATGCGGCTGCGGAACCAGGTGCGTTGGCGCTTGGCATATTGCCGCGTGGCGGCCTGTGCGCGCACCGTCGCAGCATCAAGCCCGATCTCGTGGCGCAGATGCGCCACCAGCTCCGGCGCGCCGAGGGCGCGCGCCCAGGGGGCGCCCGGCAGCCAGGCCGGCAGTGCCGCGCGTACTTCCTCCAGGGCGCCGCCGCGGAGCATGGCCAAGAAGCGCCGGTCGATGCGGTCCGCCAGCCGGTCGCGGTCCGGGGTCAGCAGGATTGCCTCGGCGTCGGTGATCGGCAGTGATGGCGCCGCACCCTGATCCTGCCAGTCCGCCAGCCCCCGGCCGGTGGCGCGCAGCACCTCCCAGGCGCGCTGCACCCGCGCCGGATTGGCGCGGTCGATGCGGGCGGCCGTGGCCGCATCAAGCTCCGCCAGCAGTGCCGCGAGGCCTTCGCTGGCCAATCGCGCATCCGCCTCGGCCCGCACCGCGAGCGGCACCGGCGGCACCTCGGCCAGCCCCTCGGTCAGCGCGGTGAAGTAGAGCCCGGTGCCGCCGACGATGACCGGAGCCTTGGACAGCAGCGGCGCCACCGCCCGCAGCCAGTGCCCGGCCGACCAGTCCGCGCCCGGGTCGAGATGGCCGTACAGGCGATGCGGCACTGCCGCTTCCTCCGCTGGCGAGGGCCGCGCGGTCAGCACCCGCCAGCAGGACCAGACCTGCAGCGCGTCGGCATTGACGATCTCACGCCCCTGCGCCGCCGCGATCTCCAGCGCCAGCGCCGACTTGCCCGAGGCCGTGGGCCCGGCGATCAGCACTGGCCGTTCCCGCGACAGTCCGGCGATCAGTTCTCGCATCACGCTCCGTCCCGGCGGCCGCTCGACCAGTTGAACCCGCCCCCGATTCCGACCTATAGCGCTTCAGCCGCACGCAGCAACAAGGGGCAGCGCATGACAGCGACCATGGACCGCGTGATGCTGAAAATCTCTGGCGAGGCGCTGATGGGCGACCAGGGCTATGGCCTGCACCCGCCCACCGTGCGGCGGATCGCCGAGGAGGTGGCCTCGGTCCATGCCATGGGCGTCGAGATCTGCATGGTGATCGGCGGCGGCAACATCTTCCGCGGCCTGCAGGGCTCGGCGCAGGGGATGGAGCGGACCACCGCCGACTACATGGGGATGCTGGCCACGGTGATGAACGCGCTGGCGATGCAGTCGTCGCTGGAGGCACTGGGCATCCACACCCGGGTGATCTCGGCGATCCCGATGGACCAGGTCTGCGAGCCCTACATCCGCCGCCGCGCCGTGCGCCACCTGGAGAAAAAGCGCGTCTGCATCTTCGCCGCCGGCACCGGCAACCCGTATTTCACCACCGATACCGCCGCCACGCTGCGCGCCTCCGAGATGGCCTGCCAGGCCGTGTTCAAGGGCACCAAGGTCAACGGCGTCTATGACAAGGACCCCAAGAAACACCCCGACGCCCGCCGCTACGAGACGGTGAGCTACGACGAGGTGCTGGAGAAGAACCTCGGCGTGATGGACGCCACCGCCATCGCGCTGGCCCGCGACAACAAGCTGCCCATCGTCGTCTTCTCGCTCGACGAACCCGGCGGCTTCCGCGGCATCCTGGCGGGGCAGGGGACGTATTCGCTGGTGAAGTGAGGCCACAGTGCCCGACTACCGCCCCGATCCGGCAGGAGACCCATGATCCGTGTCCTTCTCAAGACCTTTGCCGTCCTTGTCGCCGTGCTCGCTCTGGCGCTTGCGGGACTGCGACTCGGTGCCCACCTGCGCGAAGGCGCAAGCTGGCCGCCCGCCCCGCTGCCCGGCCGCCTGATCGAGACCGATCTCGGCCGTATCCACGTGCTCGAGGTCGGGCCGGAGGATGGAGTCCCGGTCTTTCTAGTCCACGGCTCGGTTGGGTGGGGCGGGCTGTGGGCAGAGACGCTCGATGTGCTGGCCGCGGCCGGGTACCGCGCCATCGCGCCGGATTTGCCGCCGATGGGCTATTCGGAGCGGCGGCCGGACGACGACTACTCCCGGACGACGCAAGCCCGGCGATTGATCGCGCTGGCCGAGGCGCTGGACCTCAAGCCGGTCATCGTCGCCCATTCCTTTGGTGCCGGCGCCGGAACCGAGGCCGCGATGGTGGCGCCGGAGGCATTTTCCGGGCTGGTTGTCGTGAATGGCGCGCTCGGGCTCGACAGCACGGCTACGGCGCTCCCCCTGCCGTTGCAGCCCGTTCTGCTGCGCGAGGCGGTGGTGTCGGCGACTGTCACCAACCCGTTGATGACCCGTGTGCTTTTGCGCCAGTTCGTGTTCCGGACGGACAGCGTGACGCAGGCGCGACTTGCGGTGATCCGCGCGCCGTTTGCGCTTGACGGCACCACCGAGGCCCTGGCGCGCTGGCTGCCGACGCTCCTGCTGCGGGCCGAAGGCGCACAGAGCGCCGAGCGCGAGCCATACCGCGCCATGGACCTGCCGGTGGCGATCATCTGGGGCGACAAGGACACGACGACCCCGCTCGCCCAGGGCGAGGAACTGGCCGCGCTGATCCCCCGCGCGCGGCTGACGATCCTGCCGGATGTGGGGCACATTCCCCAGATCGAGGACCCGGACGCGTTCCACGATGCCCTTCTCGCGGCTTTGGCCGAGCTGTCACTGGCGCGTTAGGGGCCCCGTGGCGCCTGATTGCCCGCCCCCTGTCGGCCTGCTAAACAAGCGCGCGGACCGACCTTGTGAGGACCCGATGGCCAAGGACGACACCGACATCGACCTCGACGCGCTGCAGCGTCGCATGGACGGTGCCATGGCCTCGCTGCGGACCGAATTCGCCAGCCTGCGCACCGGCCGCGCCTCGGCCGGCATGCTGGAGCCGATCCATGTCGAGGCCTATGGCCAGATGACCCCGATTAACCAGCTTGGAACCATCAACGTGCCAGAACCACGCATGGTGGTCATCAACGTCTGGGACAAGGGCATGATCGCGAAGGTGGAGAAGGCGATCCGCGAAAGCGGCCTCGGCATCAACCCGGTCACCGACGGGCCGCTGATCCGCCTGCCGATCCCGGAACTGAACGAACAGCGCCGCAAGGAACTGACCAAGGTCGCCGGTCAGTATACCGAAAGCGCCAAGGTGGCGATCCGCAACGTCCGCCGCGACGGCATGGACCAGATCAAGCGCGCCAAGTCCGCCGGCCTGTCCGAGGACGATGCGGAGATGTACACCGAAGAGGTTCAGGCGCTGACCGACAAGGCCATCGCCGCAGTGGACAAGGCGCTCGACGCCAAGAGCCAGGAAATCATGCAGGTCTGACGCCTGCTGCCACGAGGACCCGTTTTGGTCGCCCATCACCCAACCCTGCGCCCGGCCGAGCACGTGGCGATCATCATGGACGGCAACGGCCGCTGGGCCACGGCGCGCGGCTGGCCGCGGCTGGTCGGTCACCGCCGCGGCGCCGAGAGGGTGCGCGAGATCGTCGAGGCCGCGCCGTCGCTCGGCATCCGCTACCTCACCGTCTATGCCTTCTCGACCGAGAACTGGAAGCGCTCGACCGAAGAGGTCCTCGGCCTGATGGCGATTTTCTCGCGCTACATCCGGCGTGAGGCTGACCGGCTGTCGGCCGAAGGCGTGCGGCTGCGCTTCATCGGCGACCGCACCCGGCTCGACCCCAAGCTGCAACGGCTGATGGCGGGGATCGAGGCGCGAACGGCGGGCAACGACCTTCTGCACCTGACCGTCGCGATCAACTACGGCGGGCGGGACGAGATCACCCGTGCGATCCGCCGGCTGGCCAACGAGGCGGCGGAGGGTAGGCTCGACCCCGACGACATTACCGAGGCGGCGGTGGGACTGGCGCTCGACACCCACGACCTGCCCGACCCCGACCTGGTGATCCGTTCCTCGGGTGAGATGCGGGTGTCGAACTTCCTGCCCTGGCAGACCGCCTATGCCGAGTTCGAGTTCTCGCCGGTGCTCTGGCCCGACTTCGGCCGCGACGAGTTGGAGACGATCCTGAAGCGGTTCTCCAACCGCGAGCGCCGCTTTGGCGGGGCGCAGCGCGGATGACGGCGCCGGCCGCGCCGCCGGGCCGCTTCGATGACCTTCGCACCCGGGTAATCAGTGCGGCGGTGATGGTTCCGGTCGGCGCAGCCGCGGTCTGGCTGGGCGGGTCGGTCTTCGCGATCCTGGTGATCCTGCTGACTGCGGCGATGATCTGGGAGCTTGCGACGATCACCGCGCCGGACCGCCGCGACACGCCGCTGGTCCTTGCCGCAGTGGCGGCAATGGCGCTCGGCGGGGCGATTTTCGTCCACTGGCCCGGAACGACGGGGCTGCTCGCGCTGCCGGCGGTTCTGCTGTTCCTGACCCCGCGCGCCAACCGCGGCGCCGGCGCGCTCCTGGCGCTGGGGATCATGCTGGCCGGCTACGGGCTGGTGGTGCTGCGCGACGGGCAGGGGGCGGCAACCATCCTGTGGCTGGTGCTCGTCGTCGTGGCGTCGGACCTTGCCGGCTATTTCGTTGGACGGGTGGTCGGCGGGCGGAAGTTCTGGCCGGCGATCAGCCCCAAGAAGACCTGGTCGGGCACCGCGGCGGGCTGGGCCGCGGCGGTGCTCGTCGGGCTGGGTTTCGTGCTGGCCGGCATGGCGGGGCCGGGGCTTCTGGTCCTGTCCGCCGGCATTGCCTTGGCTGGCCAGCTGGGCGACATCGCCGAAAGCCTGATCAAGCGGCGCTGCGGCGTGAAGGACGCCTCGGGCCTGATCCCCGGGCATGGCGGCGTGATGGACCGATTCGATGCGCTGACCGGGGCGGTTGTTGCGGTGATCCTCCTCGGCCTCGTCGTGCCGCTGCCGTTGCCCGTGCCTTTGGCCGCCGGTGGCGGCTGAGGTGCGCCGGGTTTCGGTCTTCGGTGCCACCGGGTCGATCGGGGAGCAGACGTTCGACCTGCTGATGCGGGCCGGCGGGCCGGCCGCCGTTCGCACCGTGGCCCTGACCGGAGCAAGGAATATCGCCCGCCTCGCCGAAATGGCCCGGGCGTTGCGGGCCGAGGTGGCGGTCACCGCCGAGCCGGCGCTGCTGCCCGACCTGCGCGCCGCACTGGCCGGGTCGGGGGTCGAGGCCGCCGCCGGCCCCGCCGCCGTGGTCGAGGCCGCGCACCGCCCGGCCGACTGGGTGATGAGCGCCATCGTCGGCGCTGCCGGCCTTGCGCCCGGCATGGCGGCGCTGCGCCACGGCGGCACGCTGGCGCTGGCCAACAAGGAAAGCCTCGTCGCCGCCGGGGCGCTGCTGCTGTCTACCGCCCGGGCGCAGGGCGCCACCGTCCTGCCGGTGGACAGCGAGCATTCCGCCGTGTTCCAGACCCTGACCGGCGAGGACATCGGCACGGTGGAGCGGGTCATCCTCACCGCCTCGGGCGGCCCGTTCCGCGATTGGCCGGCCGAACGGTTGGCGGCGGCGACGGTGCGCGAGGCCTGCGCCCACCCCACCTGGGCGATGGGGCGGCGCATTTCCATCGATTCGGCCTCGCTGTTCAACAAGGCGCTGGAGGTGATCGAGACGCGCGAATACTTCGGCTTCGCACCGGCGCAGATCGAAGTCATCGTGCATCCGCAGTCCATCGTCCACGCGCTGGTCGGCTTCCGCGACGGGGCGCTGATGGCGCATATGGGTCCGCACGACATGCGCCACGCCATCGGCTACGCGCTGAACCATCCGGCGCGCGCGCCGCTGCCCGTGGAACGGCTGGACCTCGCCAAACTCGCCCGCCTCACCTTCGAGGCGCCCGACGAGCGGCGCTTTCCCGCGCTGCGGCTGGCCCGCGCGGTGATGGCCACGCGCGGCCGCGCCGGGGCGGTGTTCAACGCCGCCAAAGAGGTGGCGCTCGACCATTTCATCGCCGGTGCACTGCGCTTTCCCGACATGGCGGCGGTGGTCGAGACGACGCTGGATCGCCTTTCGGCGGAAACCCGCCTTGAAATTGCCCCGTCCTCCCTTGAGGAGGTGATGGAAACGGACCATCTCGCCCGCAGACGCGCGGCCGAGGCGGCATCGGCGCTGGGCGGGAGAAGCTGACACCATGGACCTGACCGGCCTGATCCCGACCTTCGGCAACCTCGGCTGGACCGTGGCGGCGCTGATCGTGTCGCTGTCGATCATCGTGGCCGTGCACGAATACGGCCACTACATCGTCGGCCGCTGGTGCGGCATCCATGCCGAGGTCTTCTCGCTGGGCTTCGGTCCGGTGATGTGGAGCCGCGCCGACCGCCGCGGCACGCGCTGGCAGCTGGCGCTCTTGCCCTTCGGCGGTTTCGTCAAGTTCCTCGGCGACGCCAATGCCGCCTCCGGCAAGGATGCGGCGCTGGTGGAGGCGTTGCCGGCAGCGGCCCGGCGGCGCACCATGCACGGCGCACCGCTCTGGGCGCGGGCGCTCACGGTGGCGGCGGGGCCGCTGTTCAACTTCGCGCTGACGCTGCTGATCTTCCTCGGCTTCCTCCTCTGGACCGGCGTTGTCACCGACCGGCCCACGGTGGCAAGCCTCAAGCCCACGCCCTTTGCCGGGGCGAGCCTGCAGCCGGGCGATGTTGTCACAGGCCTTGGCGGCGCGCCCACCCCGGATTTCGCGGCCCTGGTTGCGGCCGCCGATGCGCTGCCCTCGGCGGCGTCAGTGACCTATACGGTCGAGCGTGACGGCCGCACGCTGGACCTGCCGGGTCCCTTCCCCTTTCCCCCCATCGTCGACGCGGTGACGCCGAAATCGGCCGCGCAGGACGGGGGCCTTCAGTCCGGCGACGTGGTCGCCGCCGTCGATGGCGCGCCGATCCACACTTTCGCCGAACTGCGCAAGCTGACCGGCGAGTCCGGCGGGCGCACGCTGCTGCTCACGGTCTGGCGCGACGGAAAGACATTCGAATCGGCGCTGGTCCCGAAGCGGCAGGACCTGCCGCGGCCCGAAGGCGGGTTCGAGACGCGCTGGCTGATTGGTCTGTCGGGCGGGTTGGTCTTCGTCCCGGAAACGCGCACGCCGGGGCCCTGGGAACTGCTGACGCTCAGCCTCCGCCAGATCTGGGACATCGTGACCATTTCGCTGTCGGCGCTCTGGCATATCCTGTCCGGCGCGATCTCCACCTGCAACCTGCAGGGGCCGATCGGCATTGCCGAAACCTCGGGCGCCATGGCCAGCCAGGGGTTTGACAGCTTCATCCTGTTCATCGCCACGCTGTCGGCCGGGGTTGGCCTGCTGAATCTGTTCCCGGTGCCCGTGCTCGACGGCGGGCACCTCGTCTTCCACGCCTGGGAAGCCATCGCCGGCCGTCCGCCGGGGGACCGGGCGCTCAGGGTGCTGATGTCGGTCGGGCTCGCCCTTCTGCTCGGCCTGATGGCCTTCGCGCTGACCAACGACGTCTTCTGCGCCTGACGGCGCCGCCGTCGCCCTGCCCAAGTCGCGCCGTACTGGCGCCACATTCCGGCGCTAGCCATCCCGGGCGAGCGGCGCCAGTGCCGCAGGAACGGAGCGCGACATGCAGACGGTCATGGAAGGCTATCAAGGCCTGTCGCTTCTGATGAAGCTGAACTTCGACCGCATCTTCAGCGTCGGCACCATCGCCGTCGGCCTGATGGGCGGGGCCTTCCTGGGCTCGATGCTGATCCAGCTCTGACCCGCAGTTCCACCCGCCTTTGACTCGTCCGGAGGTTCCCGCTAGCTAGGCGGAACATGGACTTGCAGGCAGGGCGGAACGATGGATGTAGCGGCAAGAAGCAATGAACGCCGCAAGATGTTGCGTCCGAATTGGGCAAAGGCGACCGTTCTGGCGCTTTTCCTCGGTCTCTCAATGCTTTCGCCCGCGGCCTTTGGCCCGGCCCATGCGCAGAGCTATTCCTTTTCGAACGTCGAGGTCGAAGGCAACGACCGTGTCGACGTGGCGACCATCCTCGGCTACGCCGGAATCGCCCGCGGCCAGGAGATCTCGGCGGCCGAACTGAACGACGCGATCCAGCGGATTCAGAACTCCGGCCTGTTCGAACTGGTCGACGCCGAACCCCGCGGCAGCACGCTGGTGATCAAGGTCAAGGAGTATCCCACGATCAACGTGGTGAACTTCGAGGGCAACCGCCGCCTGAAGGACGAGACGCTGGCCACGATCGCCGTATCGAAGTCGCGGCGGGTGTTCTCGCCGGCGGTCGCCGAGCAGGACGCCCAGGAAATCGCCAACGCCTACGAGGCCGTGGGCCGCTACGCCGCGACGGTCGAGCCGCGCATCATCCGCCGCGACGGCAACCGCGTGGACCTGGTGTTCGAGATCGTCGAGGGCCGCGTCAGCGAGGTCGAGGGCATCGCCTTCGTCGGCAACCGCGCCTTCTCGGACCGCCGGCTGCGCGAGGCACTCGAGACCAAGCAGGCCGGCATCCTGCGCACCTTCATCCAGGGCGACACGTTCGTGGCCGACCGGATTGAACTCGACAAGCAGCTCCTGCGCGATTTCTACC
>JANOGU010000377.1:0-7590 GCA_031406135.1 Rhodobacterales bacterium | reverse complement strand
GCGGTCGCGTTTCACCATCGGCGGCAGCGCGGCACCCACCACCCGCAGGCAGCCGGTGAAATTGATGTCGGCCATGGTTTCGGCATGGGCGGCGTTCCAGTCCTGCGCCGGCATCGGCCAGTAGACCCCGGCGAGGAAGACGACGCCGTCGATGTCCCCCGCCTCTGCCGCCGCCTTCTCCACACTGTCGCGGGAGCCCACGTCGCAGGGCACCGCACTGGCGCGCCCGGGCATCTGCGCCACCGCGGCGGCCAGCCGTTCGGGATCGCGCCCCGACAGGATGACCTCTGCCCTCGCGCCGGAGATCAGCCGCGCGAGCGCCAGGCCGAGGCCCTCGGAGGCCCCGACCAGCCAGTAGCGCCTGCCCTTCCAGTCCCTCACGCCGCCGTCTCCAGTGCCGGGCGGGCGGCCTCGGGATGGGGCCGGATCACCGCCTGCAACTCCGCCACCATGACGCCGAACTTGCGGAACTGCGAGCGGTTCAGAATCGTGCCGTTGTCCAGGAGATACATCCAATCGGTGACATCCAGCACATGACCCCCGGCCTCGGGGTCGAGCCGGATGCGATAGCGCAGCATGACCGTCGGCCCCTCCGCCCGGCCGGTGCCGCCGCCGGGTACATCATCAGCCTCGGCCCTGATCCCGCCGCCGGGAAGGGCCGCCAGGCGCCATTCGCGCATCTGCACCCGGCCATTGTCATAGCGGAAGTGTTCGCGCAGCGTGCCGCGGTCGCCGTCCCAGAGGCCTGCCATCTCCGCCGTGAAGCGCGCGGTGACGCGGCCGGCGGGGCCGAAGACCATGCCCTCGCAGATCATCGGCCCGTTCAGATGGCGCTTCAGGTCGAAGGCCGGGCCCTTGCCGGCGTAGTCTGCGGGGGCCTGGGCGGCGAAGGAGGCGCGGCGGCTGCGCAGCACCATCAGCGCCACCATCAGGGCCATGCCCGCAAGAAAGGCGGCGAATGCCATGCGTCAGTCCCCTTCGATCCGGGTGGTGGCCAGCATCGCGATGGCGATGAGTTTCAGAGCACAGGGCAGACCCGCGTAGAGCAGGGTCAGAAGCGTCAGCGTCTGCGGCGAATTGGCGCCGCCGGAGATGAAGCCGCCCCAGTCGAGCGCGGGCAAGAGCACCGCGGCGGCGAAGGCGGCGGAGAGTTTCGAGGCAAAGGACCAGAGGCCGAATCCCAGTGCCTCGCCGCCCGCCCGGTCCTCGAGCCTGCGGGCGAAGATCGCCGGCAGGAGCACCATGTCGGCGCCCAGCGCGGCACCCGAGGCAAGGCAGATGACTGCGAACGGGGCAAGATCGCCCGGCCCGAGGGTCAGGGCGCCGATGAAGGCTGCGACCGAAAGCGCCATACCGGCGAGCAACACGCGCTTGGCGCCGTGGATCGCGGCGGCGCGGCTCCAGAGCGGCGCGGAGAGGGCGGCGGAGAGGAAGAAGAGGAGGAGGAGGAGGCCTTCGGCGCCCGGCAGGGCGAGGCGGCTTTCGACGAAGAACAGGAACAGGGTCGAGGTCACCGCCACCGGGGCGCCGTTGACGAAGCCGAGCAGCAGGAAGCGCCGCGCCCAGGGGTCGGCGAGGATGGGCCTCCACGAGAGGTCGGTCATCTGCGCGTCCCGACCCCATTCGCCACGCATGCCGAGAAGCGCGATCAGGCAGAGCAGCGCGAAGGCCAGCGCGAAGGCGGCCATGGGCTGGCCGGTGACGCCGGCCAGCAGCGTAGGGGCCACGGCCGCGGCGCAGACGCCGGCCAGCGCGCCGGCCTCGCGCCAGCCGGCGAGCCTCAGGTAGCCGTTGTGGCCGAGGCGCCCGGCCTTGCCTACGCCTTCGGCGTAAAAGCAGATCGACAGGAAGGAAAAAGCCGAGAACAGCACGGCGAGCGACAGCGCGAACCACAGCAGCGGCGGACCCAGCGGCGGGACGGCGAACAGCATCGCCATGGCACCGGCCATCACCGCTGTGGCACCTGTCACCTGTGCCGCCCGGTGGCCGCGGCCGCGTTCGGCCAGCCAGCCGAGGATCGGGTCCTGCACCACGTCGATCAGCCGCAGCGCGAAGAGCGCGGCCCCCATGGCGGCAAGGCTGACGCCGTGAGTATCGACATAGTGCTTGGGCGCGTTGATGTAGATCGGCAGGCCCGCCGCGGCCAGCATCGCGGCAAAGACGGACCAGGCGGGGAGCCGCCCGAGCGCCCGGGCCCGGACGGCCATCACCGCGAGACCTCTTCCGGCGGCGGGGTTGGGCGGCGGCGGAAGCGGGCGCCTTTCAGGGCAAGTTTCAGCGCCTGCCAGTGGATCAGCGTCAGCACCCGGCGCGAGCCGAAGGGACGGCGCAGGGCCGCACCGATCAGGCCGAGCGATGTCAGCGGCGCGCGCGGGCCGATCAGGTTGGTGTAGACCCCGCCCTCGCCATTCGAATGGTCGATCCAGATGCCGATGCGGTCGGGGCGGATGTCGAAGCGGAAGCGGTAGTCGCCGGCGACCGGCTGGAAAGGGGAAACGTGCAGCAGCTTGCGCGCCAGGACCGTGTCATCCCGGGCCAGCGGCCGCAGGTCGTCGCGGTGGCAGAGATAGGCGTGGCGGTCGCCCATGGTGTTGGTGACCTCGGCGATCACCACCCGCAGGTGGCCGAAGAGATCGTGGCAGAGCCAGAAGGCCACCGGATTGAAGACATGGCCGAGCAGGCGGGGCTGGGCCAGCAGCAGGATGCGCTCGGCGCCAGGAAGCCGGTGGTCGCGCAGCACCTCGCGCACCCAGTCCGCGCCGCGCCCCGCCTTCGGCGGCCCGCCGTGGTCGGCGTCGTGGACGGCGGCGAGGTTGAAGCGGTTTCGCGAGAACAGCCGCGGTCCCGCCGCCTGGTCGGCGTCGAGCAAGAGATAGTCCACCCCGTAGCGGAATGCGTTCACGACCGGCCCCTTGCGGCCGTGGAACGTTTCGCCCCTGAGGTGTTCCACCCGGGTCATGCGGCGGCCAGCCGGACCCGGGCGCGCATCGCCTCGACCACGTCCACGGCGGAGGCGAAGCCGTCCTCGTGGAAGCCGTGCCGCATCCAGGCGCCGCAGAACCAGGTCGCACGCGCACCGTTGAACGACCGCACCATGGCACGGCCCGCCTCGGCCGCCAGATCGTAGACCGGGTGGCGGAAGGTCACGACGTCGTGGATCAGGCTGTCGCGGATCGGCAGATTCGAGTTCAGCGTGACGAACAGCGGATCGTCCTTCGGGATCGGCTGCAGCGAGTTCATCCAGTAGGTGAGGTCGATCTTCTCCGGCCTGGCCCCTTTGGGCTCGACGTAGTTCCATGACGCCCAGGCGGCCTTGCGCTTCGGCATCACCGAAGGGTCGGCGTGCAGCACGGCCTCGTTCGGCTGGTAGCGCAGCCGCGACAGCGCGGCGCGCTCGTCGGGGCTCGGGTCCTCCAGAAGCGCCAGCGCATCGTCGGAATGGGTGGCAAAGACGATCTCGTCGAAAGTCTCCCATGAGCCGCCCACGGGGCGCACGAATGCCCCGCCCGGCGTCCGCTTCACGCCGGCAACCGGCGCCCCGAGCCGCAGATCGACGCCGTCCGCGAGCATCACAGCCTGCAGGCGCCGGACGTATTCGACAGATCCGCCGGGCACCGTGAACCACTGATGCGGCTTCGTCGTGGTCAGGAGCGCGTGGTTGCGGAAGAAGGCCAGCAGTGCCTGGGCGGGAAATTCGGTGATGCCCTGCACCGGCGTCGACCAGATCGCGCCCGACAGGGGCAGGATGTAGCCGTCGCGGAACAGGGGTCCGGTGCCGATGGCGGCCAGAAGTTCGCCGATGGTCATGCCGGGGATCGCCGCCGCCTCGGCCGTGGCGTTGAAGCGGAAGACGTCGCGCAGCATCCGCAGATAGCGGGGGTTGGCGACGTTCCAGGGCTGGGCGAAGATCGCCTTGAGGTCCTTCAACCCGTATTCCAGCCGCCCGCCGCCGAGCGAGGCGCCGAAGCTCATGCTGCTTCTAACCGTGGGCACCGCCAGATGGTCGAACAGCGCCACCAGGTTCGGATAGGTCGCGTGGTTGAAGACGATGAAGCCGGTGTCGACCGGCTGGTCCCCGCGCTTGCCGGCCAGCACCGTGCGCGCGTGGCCACCCAGACGACGCTCGGCCTCGAACAGCACAACCGCGTGATCCCGGGACAGCAGATGCGCCGCCGCCATCCCCGAAATCCCGCCACCGATGACTGCGATGCGGCGGGAGGCCGGGCCGGGACGTTCAGGCGGCATTCGCAGCGTCCCCTTTGAAAAACGTTAATACATACGCAGCGACGCCCGCCTTGGATCAGGTTTCGGAATCGCTTGTCAATTTTTCCTGACAGTCCGACCTGATAATATTTTCGTTCATTTCCGATCCGCGGTGATCCGGGGGCGTTCGCTGCGCGTAAAGGCTACACAAAGACTCGTCCGACTTTCTGCATGGACCTCCCTCTCCGCACGTCTAAGATGCGCAGGACTTTGGCAGCGTGCGGCGGAAGATCCGGGTGGAGACGAAAGACGGAACCGATTGGGCTGACCTGATGATCCGGGTGCGCGACGGGCAGGACCGGGCGGCCTTTGCCGCGCTGTTCCGGCACTTCGCGCCGCGGGTGAAAGGGTTCCTCATGAAGTCCGGAGCGGGCGCCCCGCTCGCCGAAGAATGCGCGCAGGAGGCCATGGCGGTGCTGTGGCAGAAGGCGCACCTGTTCGACCCCGCGCGGGCCTCGGTTTCGACCTGGGTCTTCACCATCGCGCGGAACCGCCGGATCGACGCCCTTCGCCGTTCGCGCAGGCCCGAACCGGAAGACCTGCCCTGGGGGCCGGAGCCTGAACCCGATCAGGCCGAGGTTCTCGTGGCACAGCAAGAGACGGAACGGCTGGGGGTGGCGCTGGCGCGGCTTCCGGACAAGCAGAGGGTGCTGATCGAGCGGGCCTATTACGGCGAAATGTCGCACAGCGAAATCGCCGCCGAGACAGGCCTGCCGCTTGGCACCATCAAGTCTAGAATTAGGTTGGCGCTGGATCGACTGCGTCAGGGAATGAGTGAAAGTACAAGCGGATGATGATTCGGCACCATGTGAGCGACACAATCTTGATGGCCTATGCGTCGGGCGAGTTGCCCGAAGCGTTCTCGCTGGTCACGGCCACGCATGTGTCGATGTGCGACGACTGCCGGGCGCGCCTGATGGCGCTGGAAACGCTGGGCGGCGCGTTGATCGAAACCACCGTGGCGCAGATGAGCGAGGCCTTGATGGACACGGCGCTGGACCGCATCTTTGCCGCCCCGCCGCAGCGACCCGCGCCGCGGGCGCGCCCCGCGCACCGGCCGGTGTTCCCGACGCCGCTGCGCGACTATGTGGGCGGAGATCTCGATGCAGTCAGGTGGCGGTCGCTGGGCGGCGGTGCGAAGCAGGCGATCCTGCCGACCGGGCCGGAGGCGACGGTGCGGCTCTTGTTCATCCCCGGCGGCAAGGCGATGCCCGACCACGGGCACCGCGGAACCGAGATGACGATGGTGCTGAAGGGCGCCTTCCTCGACGACGGGCAGCGCTTCGGGCCGGGCGATGTGCAGATGGCGGACGCGACGCTGGAGCATAGGCCGGTGGCGGAGGACTGGTCCGACTGCATCTGCCTCGCCGCGACGGATGCGAAGCTGCGGTTCAAGGCGCTGCTGCCGCGGCTGGCGCAGCCGTTCTTCCGCATCTGACCCGAGTGCGCGGCGGAAGACCGAAGCAAATCTCTTGAAGCAAGAGATTTGCAAATTCCTTGCTTCAAGGAATTTGCGCGCCGGGCAGCCGCATCGCGAGGACCCGCCCCGAGACCTGCGCGACGCTCCCCTCGGTCAGGATCAGGTCACGCGGCGCGAGGTGACGCCCTGCCGCCCGCCCGCCCTCGGGCGCGAAGAGCGCCCGCCGCGGGCAAGGTCGCCCTCCGCCAGCCAGACCTGCGGCGCGCCGAGGGCTCGGGCGACCATGGCGTTGAAATCCTCCGACGGCGCCAGCACTGATTCCGCCGCGACCGCCACGTCGCCCCGGAAGGCGACCGGCTCGAAGGGTCGTGCGTCAAGGTCGATCCCCTGCCCCTTGATGCGGAACCCCGGGCCGGAGATCACGGTCAGGCTGCGCATTCCGACGCATCCGGTCTGCTGTTCCGACAGCATCCGGTCAGTCATTCCGGAGTATCCGGTCACCTGAGGATCGTTGCCGCATAGGCAAGGGTTTTGATGTCAGGTGCTGGGGCTTTCGTCAACGTCTGCGGTGTTGCCGGCCGTCCGGCGCATCGAGTGGCCGTCGAGTTCAAGGCGATAGGCGTTGTGGACCAGGCGGTCGAGGATGGCATCGGCAAAGGTCGGTTCGTCGATGACGTCGTCGGCCCGGCCTTCGGATAATGCGGCGCGATCAGCGCCTGAAGCCGACCCCAGGGCACCACCCTATCCATCTCCGCCAGGAACAGCTCCCGCCGCGTGAGCTTCTTCTTCATCGCATCGCGAAGTCCGGGAAAGGCAGGCTGCTTCGGCATCGGAAGGGCTCCTTGCAGGGATGCCCAAGTCTACCAGATCACGCAGGAAGTGGCAGGTTTTTCAGACATTCCTTGTCGCCTCGCTTGCTGTGATTGCTGTGTTCTTTGCGCTCCGCGAGCATTGGGAGCACGCATTGGGTCTGTTGCCCTATGTAATCTTGCTGGCCTGCCCGTTGATGCACCTTTTCCACGGACATGGACACGGCCGCCACCACACGGATCATCAGGACCAGCAGGCTGGATCGGACGGCCGGAAATGACCTACGCATACAGCGAAGAAGCTTTCGCGACAGTCTCTGCGACCTCCAGCGAATTGTTTGCCTTTCTCGATGACCAGGCCAGTTTGGGATCACACATGGAAAAGCCTTCCATGATGATGCTGGGAGGCAGCATGCGCTACCACTTTGACCAGGACCGTGGTCGCGCCACAGGCTCGGTAATCCGAATGGAGGGCAATGTTCTTGGTATTGCGCTCTTTGTCGAAGAAGTGGTGACCGAGCGGGAGCCTCCGGTTCGCAAAGTCTGGGAGACGCAGGGCATCCCTCATCTGATCATCCTCGGCGGATACCGCATGGGGTACGAAATCGCGCAGGATGAAAGTCGTGTCAGGCTCCGTGTATTCATCAAGTACAACGCGCCGGAGTCCAGATTCGGGAAGGTCATGGCTTTCCTTTTCGCCGGAATATACGCACGTTGGTGCGTCCGCCGCATGACAACGGACGCAGAAACCCATTTTCGATGAGGGCGACGTCGGGCACCTGATCTTTCAGGGGCTACCGGCCGCGTTTGTCAGCAACCGACCACACCACTGACCCGATGGTGAGCAGAGCACCGATCACCGGTTCAATATCGGATGCTTGGACGTAGCCCTTGGCGACCAATGCGGTGCCAACGACGGTCAGGACTTCGAGGCCGGAGTTGCCGCCCATCAGGCCGGTGTCAATCGGCGCGCAAAACTGACCCCGGATCGGCGTCCAAAATTGACCCCCCTTGCGACGTCGAGATCAGGGCCTGAGCCGACGGAACTGATCATGGAGTGGAGGCGGGTCAGGCCCTGATCGGGGTCAGGCGCGGTGC
>JANOGU010000338.1:0-1651 GCA_031406135.1 Rhodobacterales bacterium | reverse complement strand
GATGCAGCGGCCGAGGCCGTGGCGGCCGCAGCGGCGCTGGACGCAGCCGTCGCCGGTCTGCCGGCGGCCGAGGGCGCGCGCGACCGGGTCGCGGCGCTGACGGCGCTGATCGCCGCCGAGGAGCACGCGCTTGCCGCGCTGCGCGACAGCCTGCGCCGGGCGCAGCTGCGCGAAACCGCGCTGGCGCTGCGGTTCGAGAGCGAGCGGGCGCGGATCGGCCAGCTTCTGGGCGTGCTGGCGCAGATCGATCCCGAACCCGGGCCGAAGCTTCTGCTCCACCCCGATGGCCCGCTGGGCACCGTGCGGGCGGCGATGATCCTGTCGGAGGTCACGCCCGCCCTGCAGGCCGAGGCCGAGGCGCTGCGTCGCGACCTGGAGGAGTTCACCGCCCTGCGCCGGGTGCGGACCGAGGCGGCGGCGACGCTCGCCGCGGCGCTGCAGGCGGCGCAGACCGCGCGCACCACACTGAGCAAGGCCATGGCCGACCGCACCGACCTGCCCCGGCGGTTCGAGGAGGACCCCGCCGCCATGGCCGCTGTCCTCGCCTCGGCCGAGACGATGGCCGACGTGGCCACCGGCCTGGTGCCCGATCCCGACCCCGCCGGCGACTTCGCCGCGCAGGGCGGCCGCCTGCCGCTGCCGGTCCTCGGCACGCTGCTGAGGCGGGCGGGAGAGACCGACGCGCGCGGCGTCACCCGGCCCGGCATCGCGCTGGCCACCCGGCCCGGCGCGCTGGTCACCGCGCCCTGGGCGGCCACGATCCGTTTCCGCGGTCCGCTTCTCGACTACGGAAACGTGATGATCCTGGAACCGGGAAGCGGCTATCTGCTGGTTCTCGCCGGGCTCGGCACGGTCTATGGCGAGGTGGGCGAGGTGATCGCGCAGGGGGCGCCGCTGGGTCTGATGGGCGGTGCGCTCACCGGCGGCGGCGAGTTCCTGACGGAAGCCGACGACGGGACTGGCGTTCGCGAGACCGAGACGCTTTATATCGAACTCAGGCAGGGCGCCGAAGCGGTCGATCCGGCCCCCTGGTTCGCCGCAATGGGAGAAGATCCGCAATGAAGAGGTTCGTGATCGCCGCGCTCTGCGGCACGGTGGCAGGCGGCGTCCTGACGACGCAGTTGGCCGGCCCCCTGATCGCCCAGGAGCAGAAGCGCGAGGCCTCGGTCTATGAGCAGCTCGACCTCTTCGGCGACATTTTCGAGCGGGTCCGCTCGCAGTATGTCGAGGAGGTCGAGACCGAGGACCTGATCGAGGCCGCGATCAACGGCATGCTGACCTCGCTCGACCCGCATTCCGGCTACCTCGCCGCCGACGACTTCGACGACATGCAGGTGCAGACCCGCGGCGAATTCGGCGGGCTCGGCATCGAGGTGACGCAGGAGTAAGGCTTCATCAAGGTGGTCTCGCCGATGGACGACACCCCGGCCTCCAAGGCCGGGATGCAGGCCGGTGACTTCATCACCCATGTCGACAGCCAGTCGGTGCTGGGGCTGACGCTTGACGCCGCGGTCGACCTGATGCGCGGGCCGGTGGGGTCCGAGATCATCATCACCGTGGTGCGCGAGGGCGTGGCCGAGCCTTTCGACGTGTCGATCATCCGCGACACGATCAAGCTGACCGCGGTACGCGGCCGCACCGTGGGCGACAC
>JANOGU010000280.1:0-7413 GCA_031406135.1 Rhodobacterales bacterium | reverse complement strand
CTGCACAAAAGTTTCGGCACGCATCATGTGCTCAAAGGTGTGTCGCTGAACGCCTGCGAGGGCGACGTGGTCGCCATCATCGGCGGCTCGGGGTCGGGCAAGTCCACCATGCTGCGCTGCATCAACTTCCTCGAGACCCCCTCGGGCGGCCGAATCGTCATCGGCGGCGAGGAGGTGCATATGAAGCCCACCGGCGAATGCGCCGACCGCCGCCAGATTGAACGCCTGCGGCAGAAGCTTGGCATGGTGTTCCAGCAGTTCAACCTGTGGTCGCACATGACGGTCATGGGCAACCTGATCGAAGTGCCGGTCCATGTCCTGGGCGTGCCGCGCGCCGAGGCCGAGGCGCGGGCGCGCAAGGTGCTCGACCGCGTGGGTCTTGCCGCCAAGGCCGACGTCTATCCGGCCTTCCTGTCCGGCGGCCAGCAGCAGCGCGTGGCCATCGCCCGCGCGCTCTGTGTCGAACCCTCGGCCATGCTGTTCGACGAGCCGACCTCGGCGCTCGACCCCGAACTGGTGGGCGAGGTGCTGCAAGTGATCCGGGGTCTGGCCGACGAAGGCCGCACCATGATCCTCGTGACCCACGAGATGAAGTTCGCGCGCGAGGTCGCCAGCCACGTCATCTTCCTCGCCAGCGGCTTGGTCGAGGAGGAAGGCCCGCCGGACCGAGTGTTCGGCAATCCGAAATCCGACCGACTGAAGCAGTTTCTGAAATCCGTCGCCTGAGACGGCGGACACAACACCAGGGAGCCTGTCGATGAAAAAGTACCTTCTCGCCGCCGCGGCCGCATTGGCCCTCGCCGGCACCGCCTCGGCCCAGACCGTCAAGGTCGGCGTCGCCGCCGAGCCCTATCCTCCGTTCTCGTCGCCCGACGCCGCCGGCAACTGGGCGGGATGGGAAATCGAGATCATCGGCGCCGTCTGCGCCGCCGCCGAACTGCAGTGCGAAGTCACCCCGATCGCCTGGGACGGCATCATCCCGGCGCTGACCTCGGGCCAGATCGACGCCATCATGGCGTCGATGTCGATCACCGCCGAGCGGATGCAGACCATCGACTTTTCCGACAAATACTACAACACGCCCACCATGGTCGCGACCGCCAAGGGCTCGGGCATCACCGCCACGCCCGAGGGGCTGGCCGGCAAGATCATCGGCGTGCAGGTCGCGACCGTGCACGAGGCCTACGTCAACAAGTACTTCGCCGGGACGGCGGCTGAGGTGAAAGTCTACCAGACGCAGGACGAGGCCCAACAGGACCTCGCCGCCGGCCGGATCGATGCGACCCAGGCGGATTCCATCGCGCTCGACGCCTTTGTCACCGCCGAATCGGGGGCCTGCTGCGAGATCGTGGGCGCGGTCGCGGACGATCCGGAAGTCCTCGGCCTCGGCGTCGGCGTCGGCCTGCGTCAGGGTGAGGAAGAGCTGAAGGCCAAGTTCAACGCCGGAATCGCCAAGATCATCGCCGACGGCACTTACGACAAGATCACCGCCGGCTACTTCGCCTCTTCGATCTACGGCGATTGAGCGGGCCGGTGCGACGCGACCGAGCCATCGCCTTTCCCGCGAGCGCCTTCAGGCGCCTCCCTCCCCCCTTGTGGGGGAAGGATGCGGAGGGGGGGCGTCCGGCCCGGCCGCGTGCCCCCCACCCTCTCCCTCCCCGCGAGGGGGAGGGAAGCGCCATTGGCGGCCGGTCCGCCCATCTTTTTCCAGCGGAAGTCTGAGCCATGCTGGCGCTTGCGGCCGAAAGCACCTGGCCTCTCCTGGCCCTGCAGCCCCCGGGCTGGGGGGCGGTGCTGTTGCGGGGCCTGTGGAACTCGGTCCTGATCGCGTCCGGCGCCTTCGGGCTGGGATTCCTGATCGGCATCGCGGGCGCCTATGGCAAGCTCTACGGCGGGCCGGTGGCGAAGGACCTGCTCGCCGTCTATACCACCGTCGTCCGCGCGGTGCCGGAACTGATCCTGATCCTGATCCTCTACTTCGCGGTCACCGATGCGGTGAACCAGATCATGGTCGCCATGGGACAGGAGAAGATCGAAATCTCCGGCGTCGCCGCCGGCATCGTCGTTCTGGGCGTGGTGCAGGGCGCCTATATGACCGAAGTTCTGCGCGGTGCCATCCTGGCCGTGCCGGTCGGCCAGATCGAGGCGGGACGCGCCATGGGCATGTCGCCGTTGCGCATCGCCCGCCGGGTGACACTGCCGCTGATGCTGGCCTTCGCGGTCCCGGGCATGGCCAACCTCTGGCTGATCGCCACCAAGGACACCGCCCTGCTGGCGGTCGTGGGCTTTGCCGAACTGACCCAGGTCACGCGGCAGGCGGCCTCGACGACCAAGGCCTTCTTCACCTTCTACGCCGCCGCCGGGGTGCTGTACCTGATCCTGTCCATCGCCTCGACGCTGATCTTCAGCCGCATTGAGGCCCGCGCCCGGCGCGGCCAGCGCGTGATGGGGCGTTAGACCATGGCCGAGACCCGCACCGCCCCCGTGACCGCCAAGCCCGTCCCCGCGGCGTCGATGCTGTCGCAGCTGCTGATCCCGCGGCGGCTGGTGATGCTGGGCATCGCCGCCGTGCTGGTGGCGCTGATCGTGATCTACGGCCGCTGGGGTTGGCTGGCCGAACCGAAATACCAGACGCTGATCGTGCGCGGCATTACCAACACGCTCATCCTCCTCGTCCTGACGATGGGGATCGGCATGGCGATGGCGATCCCGCTGGGCCTGGCGCAGGCGGTGGGGCCCTGGTGGCTGGCGGCCCCGGCCCGCGGCTTCTGCGGGCTGGTCCGGGGCACACCGCTGCTGCTGCAGCTGTTCCTTCTGTATTACGGCATCGGCAGCCTGTTCCCGGGCATCGAAGGTATCCGGGAAAGCTGGATGTGGCCGATCCTGCGCGACGCCTGGTACTATGCGATCTTCGGCCTGGCGATTTCGGTCGCCGGCTACGAGGGCGAGATCATGCGCGGCGCCTTCAAGGGCGTTCCGCATGGCCAGCTGGAGGCGGCCAAGGCGATGGGCGTGCCGCGCTTCACCCTGTTCCGCCGCATCTGGCTGCCGCAGGCGCTGCACAAGGTGCTGCCGACGCTGGGCGGCGAGACGGTGCTGACGCTGAAGGCCACGCCGCTGGTGGCGATGATTACCGTCGTGGACATCTACGCGGTCGCCTCGCGGGTGCGGTCCGAGACGCTGATCACCTACGAGCCGCTGCTGCTTTTGGCGCTGGTCTACGTGGTGATTACTGCCGGCATCGTGGTGCTGTTCCGCAGGTTCGAGAGCCTGTTCCCGACGCGCACAGCGTGAGGGGCTGGGCCGGCTCGATCTACTCCAGCGCGATCCGCAGCCCGTCGTGTCCGACGATGAGCCGCCCGTCGTATAATGGTGCCACTTCTGCCTGCCAGTGCTCCTCGCCATAGGCGGGGTCGTCGGCGGGGATCAGGTGGTGCAGCGCCAGCGCCGCCACCCCTGCCGCGGCCGCGGTCCGGGCGGCGTCGGCCGCGGTCGTGTGGGCGCGCAGCCAGTGCTGCATCAGCCGGTCGTCGCCGTTGCCGATCCGGGCCATGAGCGCGGGCAGCGCCGCCTCCAGCATCGCCTCATGGACCAGCAGGTCCGCACCGCGCGCGAACTCCGCAAGCTCGGGCAGCATCGCCGTATCGCCGGAGAAGACGACCCGCTTCCCGCCCGCTGCGAAGCGGAACGCATAGCACTCCACCAGCGGCGGGTGGCGGGTGCGGATCGCCTCGACCCTCAGGGCGCCGAAGACCATCGGCACCCCCACCGTGACCTCGCGCACCGTCACCAGCGCGGCCAGGTCCGGCCGACCCTCGTCCGCGATCCGGGTCTCGATGTCGAAGGCCATGGAATGCTGGAACGCCTGCCAGTAGTCGCCCAGCCCCGGCGGCCCCCAGACCTCCACTCCCGTCTTCAGCCCCGCGCACCAGGCGGTGTGCAGCAGCGGCCCTAGCTCCAGGTAGTGGTCGGAATGCAGGTGGGTGACGAAGATCAGCGCCAGGCCCTTGAGCGACAGGCCCTGGTCCACGATGCCCCGCGCCACCCCGAGGCCCGCATCCACGACCACTGTCCTATCGGCCAGCGAGACCAGCGACGAGGTCGGCATCGCCGACCCCGGCCGGATCATCGGCCCGCCCTTGGTGCCGAGGAGCGCGACGAAGTCAGAGGCCATGGGCCACCGCCATTTCGTTGAGCCGCCGTGCCTCCAGCGCGTCGAACTCGGGCGGGGGCTGCATCGCGATCTGGTAGTCGAGGAACGGGTCCACGACCGCCGTCGCCTCGCCTGACAGCGTCTCCATGATCGCCTGGCCGCAGAACGGCACCAGCGCCTCGGAATAGCCGCCCTCGTGCGCCATCACCAGCCGCCCGCCGCAGAGCGCGTCGGCGGCCTGCTTCAGCCGCGCCGTCAGCGCCCGGTAGGTGCCGGAATGCGCCATCATCCGCGCCATCGGATCGAAGCCGTTGGCATCGAGGCCCGAGGCCACCACGATCAGCTCCGGCCGGAACCGCGTGAGCGCCGGCAGCACGATCCGGTCCATCGCGGTGAGGTAGCTGTTGTGCCCGCCGCCGGGCAGCAGCGGCACGTTGAGGTTGGCGCCCTCGCCCTTGCCCCCGCCGCGCTCCGCCACGGTGCCGAGGTCGGTGGGGAAGCAGGCGTTCTGGTGCAGCGAGATGGTCAGGACGTCGGGGCGCTCCCAGTAGATCGCCTGGGTGCCGTTGCCGTGGTGGACGTCCCAGTCCACCACCGCGACCTTGGAAAGGCCGTGGCGCGCCTGCATCTCCTCGACGGCCACGGGGATGTTGGCCAGCAGGCAGAAGCCCATGGAATGATCTGGCATGCAGTGATGCCCCGGCGGGCGGGAGAGCGAATAGGCGTTCCGCCAGCCGCCGGTCAGCACCCGGTCCATGGCATGGGCCGCCAGCCCCGCCGACAGCGCCGCGATCTCGTAGCTACCGTGACCGAACGGCGATTCCTCGCCAAGCTTGCCGCCGTCAGCATCCGACAGGCGCTTGAACTCCCGCAGGTATTCCGCCGGATGGACGCGCCGCAGCATCGCCTCCGTCGCCTCCGCCGCGCTCTCCACCGCCAGCTTGCGCCACAGACCCGAGACCTCCAGCAGGTTCTTGAACCGCCGTTTGGTTTCGGGGTTCTCCGCCGCGCCGCCCCCCGCCGGCGGCTGCACCCAGCCGCCCGGGCGGATGAACAGCGCGGCCTCCCCCGCGGTGTGCCAGAGCGTGCGTTCGTCGAAGCAGAAGCCAGTGGTCATCGCGCGCTCACAGTGCCGAAAGCCCGGCGTCGAGCGCGGCAAGGACAGTGTCCACCTCCGCCGCGGAAATCACCAGCGGCGGCGACAGGATGATGTTCGGCCCGGAGATGCGGATCATCGCGCCCGCCTTGTAGGCCACCGCCTGCACCTTTCCCGGCGCCGCCTTGTCCGGCGCGGCCTTGGTCGCACGGTCGGAGACCAGTTCCAGCGCGCACATCAGCCCATGCCCGCCGCGCACGTCGCCGATGGCGGCATGCCTGCCCGCCAGCGCCTGCAGCCCCGCAAACAACTGCGCCCCGCGCGTCGCCGCATTGTCCTTGACCTGAAGGCGCAGTGTCTCGGTCAGGCAGGCGATGGCCGCCGCCGCACCGACCGGGTGGCCGGAATAGGTATAGCCGTGGCCGATCACCGCCTTGCCGCTCTCGTCCTTCTCGAACACCTGCGCCACGCCTTCCGCGATCATCACCGCGCCGAAGGGGAAGTAGCCGTTGGTGATGGCCTTCGCGGTGCAGGCGAAATCCGGCTGCACGCCCCAGAGCCGCGAGCCGGTCCACGCCCCGGTGCGGCCGAAGGCGGTGATGACCTCGTCGGCGATCAGCAGGATGCCGTGCTTGCGGCAGATCGCCTCGACCCCCGGCATGAACGACGCATGCGGCGGGATCACGCCGCCCGCGCCCAGCACCGGCTCCATGATGAAGGCGGCGATGGTGTTGGCACCCTGGAAGGCGATCTCGTCCTCCAGTGCGGCAAGGCACAGTTGCGCCAACCGGGCGGGATCGGTCTCGTTGAACGGGTTGCGGTAGGTCCAGGGCGCCGGGATGTGGAAGCAGCCGGGCAACAAGGGCTCGTAGGCGTTGCGAAAATTCGCGTTGCCGTTGACCGAGGCGCCGCCGATGTGGGTGCCGTGGTAGCCCTTCTTGAGGCTGAGGAATTTCACCCGACCCGCCTCGCCCCGGATCTTGTGGTACTGCCGCGCCAGCCGCAGCGCCGTCTCCACGCTGTCGCCGCCACCACTGGTGTAGAAGGCCCGCGTCAGCCCGTCGGGCGCGAAGAACTCGCGCAGCATCTCCGACAGTTCGATCACCACGTCGTTCGAGGTGCCGCGGAAGATCGAATAATACGGCAGCCGGTCAAGCTGGGCCGCGATGGCCGCATTCACCGGCTGGCAGGAATAGCCGAGGTTCACGTTCCACATGCCCCCCACGGCATCCACCACCGCATGGCCGTCCACGTCGGTGATGCGGCAGCCCTCGGCATGGGTCAGGATGATTGGCGGCTTCTTCAGGCTGTCCGCCGGCGCCGTCATCGGATGCCACAGGCTGCGGGCGTTGTTGGCCTTGAGGAAATTGGTGTCCTTCATCGTCGTCTCCTTCAGGCGGCGCTGGCCCAGTGGCCGGCCACCTCGTCGGGCGCCCGGCCGCCCCAGGCGGCGGTGATCTCGGCAGCACCCCGCGCCACCTCGCGGCGGATGCAGGCATGCAGGTCGGGGTCCATGCGCGGCGCAGGCGTGGCGATGGCGGTGGCGCCGGTGACCTCGCCCGCGGATCCGAAGATCGGTGCGGCGATGCCGTGCACGTCGGCCTCGAAGGCGCTCGCCACCTCTGCCAGCCCCACCCGGCGCACCCCCTCCAGCCGCGCCCGCACCTCGGCCGGATCGGTCGGGCCGTGCTGCGCGTATTGCGCAAGCGGCTGGCGCAGGATCGCGTCGCGCTGGGCGTCCGGCAGAAAGGCCAGGACGGACAGGCCCGAGGCGGTGGCGTGGAACGGCAGGATGTCGGCATCCGCCAACATCACCTTGGTGGCATGGGCGCGGGAATAGACGAAGGCGAGCGTGGTCAGCCGTCCGGCCACGAGATGCGACAGGTGTGCCGTTTCCCCGGTCGCCTCGGCCATCCGGGTCAGCACCGGCAGGGCGGCCTCGCGGGCAGGCACCGCCGCCTCGCGCAGCGCGGCCAGCCGCAGCACGGCGGGACCGATTCGGTATTCGCGGGCAGGGCCGGCCTGTTCAACCAGGCCCATGGCGGCAAGCTCGCTCAGCAGCCGGTGGCAGGTCGCCTTGTTCAACCCCGACAGGCGCGCCACGTCCGACAACCCGGCGGCGGGCCGGGCCGGGCTGAACAGGTCCAGCAGTGAAAGTGCCTTG
>JANOGU010000210.1:0-12316 GCA_031406135.1 Rhodobacterales bacterium | reverse complement strand
GAGGGCAGTGCGCCGAACGGCAGGACCTTGAGGAACGGCTCGTCCGCATAGGCCGCGGCGAGCGTGGCGTGGATCTCGCCGGGGTCGCCGTCGAGATAGCAGGTAACCAGCACGCCGCGGTTCATCGGCAGAAGGTGCGGGGTGAACTGCACCTGGACCGGCCGCCCGGCGACTTTCGAGAATTCCTGGTCGAATTCGCCCAGGTGCCGGTGCCTGCCGCCGGCGGAATAGCTGTGCGTGCCACCGGACAGTTCGGCGTGCAGCAGGTTTTCCTTCAGGCTCCGGCCCGCGCCCGAGACCCCGGCCTTGAGGTCGATCACGATGCGGTCGAGATCGATCACACCCGCGGCGATGAGCGGCCGCAGAGCATACTGCCCGGCCGCCGCGTTGCAGCCGGTCCCGGCGACCAGCCGGGCGGTGCGGATCTCGTCGCGGTAGAATTCGGTAAGGCCGTAGACCGCCTCGGCCTGCAGGTCGGGGGCGGCGTGCGGCTGGCCGTACCACTTCTGGTACTCCTCCGGGTCGCGCAGCCTGAAGTCGGCGCTGAGGTCCACGATGCGCAAGGACCCCGGCAACCGCGCCACGACGGCTTGCGTCGTCGCATGAGGACGCGCGCAGAAGCATATGTCCAGGCTGGAGAAATCGACATCCTCGATCCTTGCCAGCCGGGGCATGTCGAGGTGGCGCAGGAAGGGGAAGACCTCGGCCATCGCCAGCCCCGCCTTGCGGTCGGCGGTGAGCGCCGCGACCTGCATCCCGCCGTGGGTGGCCAGCAGGCGCACCAGTTCCGCGCCAGTGTAGCCGGAGGCACCGAGGATTGCGATCCTGTGGGTCATGAGCGATCCCCTGTTTGCCGCGGCTCATGCGGGAACTGCGGGCCCGGCGCAAGGCCCGCAGCCGTTCACTTGCCCGCGGGGCCATGTTAGGCTCCCGCCGTTTCAACTGCCGCGGTTGCGGCGATTTCATGAAGGGATGGCAGTATGGCCGAGAAAGCGAAATTCGTTATCGTCAGCGTGTCGGTGAAGGCGATCAAGGACAAGGTGATGGCCTCGGCCGTGGAAAGCGAACTGCCGAAAGGCGTGGAAAGCGGCATCGGCTCCAAGGCCGAACCGGTGAAGTCGCTGGGCAAGGGCGACAAGGGGTTCGGGATCACCCTGACCGTCGAGAAGATGGAAGTGGCGGGCAAGGTGCTGTCCGCCGCGATCAAGGGCACGATTTCCACACTGCCGGAAGATGCCTACCTCGCCAACGTGACCTTCAAGGGCAAGACCGAGGCGCCCGATCCCAAGCGCATGGAAAAGGACATGAAGGACATCGCCCGCATGTTCGGCGAGGGACTTGGCAAGGAGATCGCCAAGCAGATCAAATAGACCGGCGCGGCCCGGCGGCCTCAGGGTGCGGATTCCGCGACTTGCCGCCCGCCCCGGCGCCGGTCACGCTACGCGGATTCGCACGAAAACATTGCCATGCGGGGTTGAGCCATGGCCGACACCAAGGCGCTCTGGAAGAAATTTGTTGACGGCCGGGTCAAGACCAAGCCCAACACCGTGGCGATCATCGACGCGGTGGTGCCGCATCTGGAAGGAACTGACATCAAGATCGTGTCCGGCTGGCTGTCGGACACTGACCAGTTCTGGAAGGTGAACCACCACTACGACGCGCTGGCTTTCATTCTCGACCGCTGCCTCAAGGACAAGGGCAACGACGAGGAGACGATCAAGCAGCTGCGCGCCATCCAGAAACAGCTCGCCCGCAACAAGCCCGACCCGCTCAGCGGCTACCGCACCGGCGCCATCGGCAAGCCCGAGGACAAGAGCACGCCGGAGCAGATCAGGAAGCGCTGGGCGATCCTGAAGCAGGCCAAGAAGGACTGGATCGAGGTCTACACCAAGACCGACGTGATGAAGAACAGCAAGCTGAACGAGAAGGTGTTCAAGCACCCGTCCTCGCCGATCCGCCCGCCCGGCACCTCGATGCACGGCACCGGTTATGCCATCGACATGACTGGGAAATCGGGCGACATTGACCGCATCTGCAAATACCTCGGCGCTTCGCTGATCTACAAGGAGCCGGGAAACTACCACATCGAGTTCAAGACCGGGGTGGCGAACAAGCCGGTGAAGGCGAAGTAACGGATTTTGCTGATCGAATGCACTCAAAACACGAAGGACAACGCAATGGCCACCCTGAAGCCGACCTCTTCCCCCAAGATCAGCGAATCCGACGCGCTTGAGATTCTGGAGTGGCTGCACGGCTCGTCCGGCCTGTCCGACAAGGACATGACCAAAGTCGACTGCGGCTATGCCGAGGCGATCCTAATCGAACTGCTCGACGCAAGCTTTGCGATCGGCTTCATCGAGGCGCTGTTCAAGGCGGCGATGAAGGCACCGTCTGGGCCCAAGAAGGTCATCGTGGCCTTCCTCAAGGGGGCCGGGAAGAACCTTGTGAAATACAAGGACAAAGGCGACCTCGAGAAGATGATGAAGGAACCGGTGATCTACAAGGCGGCGTTCGAGCAGGCGAAGCGGTCCACCAAGTCCGCCTGGGCGATCCGGGTCCAGACCGGGGAATGGTAGGCTCAGGCCGCCTCGAACATCACCTGCCGCCGCAGGAACTGCGTCGCGCGGTCGCTGACGGCGCGGGGGTCGCCGGTGGTCAGGAACTTCGCCGCCGCGCCTGACCCGAGGAAGTCAGGCCGCCGCACCAGGTAGTCGGCCAGCGCCTCGGCCACCAGTCCGGCCTGGCTGTAGACCTTGACCTCCGGCCCCAGCGCCTCGGCGAAGGCGCGTTCCATCAGCGGATAGTGGGTGCAGCCCAGCACCGCCGCCTGCGGCTGCGGCATCCGCCGCTTCAGCGCCTCGACATGGCTGCGCACCAGCGCCTCGGCCAGCATCTCGTCGCCCTGCTCGATCGCATCGACCACCCCGCCGCAGGGCTGGGCCTCGACATCGACGCCGATGGCACGGAACGCCAGTTCGCGCTGGAACGCCCGGCTCGCCACCGTGGCCGGCGTGGCGAACAGTGCCACGTGCTTCACCGCGACCTCGCGTGGCGGCGAGTTGTCGCCCCAGCGGCGTTCGGTCAGCGCCTCGATCAGCGGCACGAAGACGCCCAGCACCCGCTTGTGCCGCGGCACCCAGGACTCCTGCATCCGCTTCAACGCCACGGCGGAGGCGGTGTTGCAGGCGAGGATCACCAGGTCGCAACCCTCGACCCAGAGCCGTTCCACCGCCGCGCAGGTCAGCGCGAAGACGTCATCGGCCGTGCGCACGCCATAGGGTGCGTGGGCATTGTCGCCGAGATAGACGAAGGGCACCTCGGGCAGACGGCGGGCCACGGCGTCGAGCACGGTCAGCCCGCCCAGCCCCGAATCGAACACGCCTACCGCCACCGGACCCCCTTTCAGCGAGTCCGGTACTTCTCCTCGAACTCGTAGCCCCTGTCATAGGACGCCAGCGGGCGGGGCGAAAGGGCGTAGGTCTCGCGCCGCAGATGCTCCATCAATCCGGCGGGATCGGCGCGCAGCGCCGCCAGCCTCGATCGGTCGAGGGGCCGGCCGATGACGACGCGCACCGGCTCGTCGACGCGGGCGTGGAACTCCTTGATCAGCAGGCCGAGCCGCAGCGTGTAGTGCAGGTGGCTCGCGATCTGGAACAGTCGCGAATTGTGGCCGTCGAAATAGACCGGCACCACGGCGGCCTCGGACTTGGCGATCATCTTGGCGGTGAAGTTGCGCCAGCCCGGGTCCATCGGCCGCGAGAAGGGTTTTGCCGCGGTCGAGACAGTGCCGCCCGGAAACACCGCGATCGCGCCGTCCGCCGCGAGGTAGTCCAGCGCCCTGGCGCGGGTGTCCAGATTCAGCTTCACCGCCTCCTTGGTATCGTCGAAGGAGATCGGCAGGATCACCCGGTTGAGCGCCTCGGCCCGGCGGAAGACCGAATTCGCCAGGATGCGGAAGTCCCCCCGCAGCCGGTCAAGCAGGTGGCCCATCATCAGCCCGTCGAGGATGCCGTAGGGATGATTGGCCAGCACGATCAACGGACCCCTGGCCGGGATGTGGTCGAGGCTGCCGCCGACCACGTCCAGCGTCAGGCCGAACCGGTTCGGGATCACCTCCCAGAAGCTGCGGCCGCCGGCGACCTCGTGCTCGTAGCCCTCCGCCCGGCGGATCAGCGACAGCCGGCCGGTTGCGTTCTCGAGGATGCGGATCAACGCCCGCCCGCCACGCGAACGCGCCGAGGAGGCGTAGGAAATGTCGCGCGTGATGGCGCGCAGTCGGGCGTTCATGTGGCAATGACCCCCGGGAAGGCATGAGTCGCGTGACAGTACAACATCGATACTTCCGCAAGCCGGTGACGGCCTCGTGACACAGCGGCAGCGTTGGGCCAGGGGCGCTCTGATTGTGGTTCGTGGCCTGTTTCCGGCGCGAAACAGCGCGCGTGAAGCCTGCAGGCCCGTCGCGCCGCCAGTTCTTTGCTGGCGTGACACAGCGCGTCGGTTACAACGCGCTGCGGATCGCTAGCCAACTTGGGCACCGGGGGGCACCTGCCGATGATGGACTGGGACAAGCTGCGCATCTTCCACGCCGTCGCCGACGCGGGGTCGCTGACCCATGCCGGCGACCAGCTGCACCTGAGCCAGTCCGCCGTCAGCCGCCAGATCCGCGCGCTGGAGGAAAGCCTGGGCGTGACCCTGTTCCACCGCCACGCCCGCGGACTGATCCTGACGGAACAGGGCGAGCTTCTGTTTGACGCCACCACGGCGATGGCCAAGCGTCTCGACGCCGCCGCCGCGCGCATCCGTGACAGCGAGGACGAGGTGCATGGTGAACTTAGGGTGACCACGACCATGGGTTTCGGCACGCTCTGGCTCGCGCCCCGACTGCCGGCGCTCTACAAGGCCTATCCCAGCCTCAAGATCGACCTGATGCTGGAGGAGCGCGTGCTCGACCTGCCGATGCGCGAGGCCGATGTGGCGATCCGGATGAAGGAGCCCAGCCAGGCCGACCTGATCCGGCGGCGGCTGATGAACATCCGGATGCGGCTCTACGCCACTCCGGAATACCTGGCGGAAAGCGGCACGCCGGCGACGATGGCCGAACTGGTCCGGCACCGGCTGATCTGCCAGCACGCCGGCACGCCGCAGGTTGCGGCCGGCGCGGCGCTGGTGGCGGAGCTGATGGCGCACGAGGTGGCCTCGACGCTGACGGTCAACAACTACTTCGGCGTCCTGCAGGCGGTGTTGAGCCACCTCGGCATCGGCGTGCTGCCGGACTACATCACCGAGGACTTCCCGGCGCTCGTCCGGGTGTTCCCGGAGGTGGAATCCGCTGAGGTGCCGGTCTTCCTCGCCTACCCGGAGGAACTGCGGCATTCCAAGCGCGTGGCCGTGTTCCGCGATTTCGTGACCGAAGAGATCATGGCCTACCGCAAGCGCCAGCAAGTGTGACGCTGACATGTCAGCCATGACCCTGTTGCATTGCGGGCATTCTGCATCTGCAGTGTTGGTGACCTTGTAGGGCGCTAACAGAGCCCCTATCTTGATCCCCGAAGCGGTGATTGAGAGTTCTCTTGCCGCTTCAACCTCCCTGTTGGACTTGGGCCGAGCTTTTGCTCGGCCTCTTTTTTTCAGCCGCTGGCGGCCTCCGCTTCCGCCAGCCGCCGGGCCAGGAACCGCCGCTCCGCCGCGGTGCCGGAAAGCGCGATCGCCCGGCCATAGGCCGCCACGGCCGCGGGCCAGTCGCGGCTGCGCAGCAGCAACTCGGCGCGCGCGGCGTGGAACGGCTGATAGCGCTCCAGATCCGCGGCCAGCACCTCCAGCGCCGCGAGACCACCGGCGAGGTCCCCGGCCTCGGCCCGCGCGACGGCCCGGTTCAGCGCCACCACCGGGGTCGGCTCATGCGCTTCCAGCGCCGCCGTGAGGTCGAGGATCTGGGCCCAGTCCACCTCGGCGTGGCTTTGGGGTTGCACCAGCAGCGCCCCGATGGCGGCCTTGATCTGGTACGGCCCCGGCCGGCGGGCGCGCATCGCCTGGTCAAGCGCCGCGGCGCCCTCGGCGATCAGCGCGCTGTCCCACAGCGCCCGGACCTGCCGGTCGAGCGGCATCAGCGCACCCTCGGCATCCAGCCGCGCGGCGACCCGGGCGTGGGTGGTGAGCAGGAGCGACAGGAGCCCCAGCACCTCCGGCTCCCCCGGGCGCAGGTCGGCCAGCATCCGGGCCAGATAGATCGCCTCGTCGCACAGGTCGGCCCGCACCTGCGCCGCGCCTTCGGTGGCGGCGTAGCCTTCGTTGAAGACGAGGTAGATCACCGCAAGCACCGCCGCGAGCCGGTCGGCAAAGTCCTCTGGCCCCGGTACCCGGTACGGGATGCCCGCGGCGGCGATCTTCGCCTTGGCGCGGCTCAGCCGTTGGCCCATCGTCGGTTCGGGGTCGAGGAAGGCGCGTGCGATCTCGGCCGTGGTCAGGCCGCAGAGCGTGCGCAGGGTCAGCGCGATGCGCGACTTCTGTTCCAGCGCGGGGTGACAGCAGGTGAAGATCAGCCGCAGGCGCTCGTCGGGGATGTCCGGCGCGGGGTCGGCGGCGGCGGCCTCGTCGGCCGCGGCCAACAGCGCAAGATCGGCTGCCCGGTCACGCCAGCGCGCCGCCCGGCGCAGCCGGTCCACCGCCTTGCGGCGGGCCACGCGCAGCAGCCAGCCCTGCGGCGAGACCGGCATTCCCTCCCTCCAATGGATCAGGGCCGAGGCCGCAGCTTCGGCCAGCGCCTCCTCGGCGAGGTCGAAGTCGCGCAGGTCGGCGATCAGCGCGGCGAGAAGCCGCCCCCGGTCGGTGCGCATCAGTCCGGCCAATGCGGCACCGGGATCGGGGGCGGCCACGGCAGTCAGGAGTAGATCATCACCGGGCGCAGCTCGATCGTGCCGTAGGCGGCCGAGGGGATGCGCGCGGCCCAGCCTATGGCCTCGTCGAGGTCCTTGCAGTCGAGCAGGTAGTAGCCGCCCATCAGCTCCTTCGTCACCGCGAAGGGCCCGTCCATCGTTTCGGTCCTGCCGCCCTTGACGCGGACCGATGTGGCCGTTTCCACCCCCTGCAGCCCGTCGCCTGCGACAAAGACGCCGGCCGCCTTGGCGGCTCCGGTGAAGGCGAAGTAGTCCGCCATCATCTTCTCGAAGCCCGGTGTCCCGTATTTCGGCTCCCGGTCGGGGTCGGAATAGATCAGCGCCATGTATTGCATCGTTCGGGTCTCCTCTGTGGGATGGTGCGGCCGAACCGGCCGCATGGGAAGGGGTCAGATCGCGATCCGGGCCAGGGCCGCGAGGCAGGACAGCGTGGCGCCAAGCCCGAGCGAGGCGCCGATGATGCGGCCGGGGGCTGTCGGCGCATCGGCCTTCAGGCCCTGGGCATGCAGCAGCCGACCCGCGACCGCCGCGACGCCGGTCAGGTGCAGCCACAGCGAAGGCGTGCCGCCGGCCTCAGCCAGCGCCAATAGGATCAGGAAGATCGGCGCGCCCTCGGTCAGGTTGGCGTGGCGGCGGATGCGCTCGTGCAGCGTGACATCCTCGCCGTGACCGATGGAAATGCCGGTCTTCGCTCGTTGGGCGATGACCGCCGCGGCGAGGATCAAGGCAAGAGCGCCAAGCGGGATGGCGTAGAGTGTGGTGATCGGAAACATCGGCTTCCCCATTCTCTCGTGGTTCGTGACCCAAGGACGAACGGCCCCCGGCGATTTCGACATCGCCCCGGTCGTCTGCCCAAGTTTTTTTCGCCCCGCACTTCCGCCCGCGCGCGCCCTGCCCTAATCGGGGCGCGAACCGCTGCCCCTGCGAGAGGCGCCATGCCGGACCCCGCGATCACGCCAGACCTCGTCGCCGCGCATGGGCTGAAACCGGACGAGTACGGCCGGCTGCTCGATCTGCTCGGGCGGGAGCCCACGTTCACCGAACTCGGCATCGTCTCGGCGATGTGGAACGAGCACTGCTCCTACAAGTCGTCGAAGAAATGGCTGCGCACGCTGCCCACGACCGGCCCGCAGGTGATCTGCGGTCCCGGCGAGAACGCGGGCGTCGTGGACATCGGCGACGGCCAGGCCGTGGTCTTCAAGATGGAGAGCCACAACCATCCGTCCTACATCGAGCCCTACCAGGGCGCGGCGACCGGCGTCGGCGGCATCCTGCGCGATGTCTTCACCATGGGCGCGCGGCCCATCGCGGCGCTGAACGCGCTCAGCTTCGGCGACCCCGCGCACCCCAGGACCCGGGCGCTGGTCAAGGGCGTGGTCGAGGGCATCGGCGGCTACGGCAATGCCTTCGGCGTGCCCACCCTGGGCGGCGAGGTGCGCTTTCACCGCAGCTACAACGGCAACTGCCTGGTCAACGCCTTCGCCGCCGGGCTGGCCGACGCGGACAGGATTTTCTACTCGGCGGCCAGCGGCGTCGGCATGCCGGTCGTGTACCTCGGCGCCAAGACAGGCCGCGACGGGGTGGGCGGCGCGACCATGGCCTCGGCCGAGTTTGACGACACGATCGAGGAGAAACGACCGACCGTGCAGGTCGGCGACCCCTTCACCGAGAAACGCCTGCTGGAAGCCTGCCTCGAACTGATGGCCTCGGGCGCGGTGATCTCGATCCAGGACATGGGCGCGGCCGGGCTGACCTGTTCGGCGGTGGAGATGGGCGACAAGGGCGGTCTCGGCATCCGCCTCAACCTCGACAGCGTGCCGCAGCGCGAACGGGGGATGACCGCCTACGAGATGATGCTGTCCGAGTCGCAGGAACGCATGCTGATGGTCCTGCGCCCCGAGAAGGAAGCCGAAGCCAAGGCGATCTTCGACAAATGGGACCTCGACTTCGCGGTGATCGGCGAGACGATCCCGCAGGACCGCTTCCTGATTGTCCACGGAAACGAAACGAAGGCCGACCTGCCGCTGTCCAAACTTGCCTCCTCTGCCCCGGAATACGACCGGCCCTGGGTGCCGACACCGGTCTCAGGGCACCTGCCGCCGCTGCCGCAGGTCACGCCGATGGCGGCGCTGGAGGCGCTGGTCGGGTCCCCGAATTACGCGCGCAAGGCCTGGGTCTGGGAGCAGTACGACAGCCAGGTGATGGCCGATACGCTGCTGACCCCAGGCGCCGGGGCGGGCGTGGTGCGCGTCCACGGTACCGGCAAGGCGCTGGCCTTCACTTCCGATGTGACGCCCCGCTATGTGAAGGCCAACCCGCTGAAAGGCGGCATGCAGGCGGTGGCCGAGGCCTATCGCAACCTGATCGCGGTCGGCGCTACACCCCTTGCCGCCACCGACAACCTGAACTTCGGCAACCCGGAAAAGCCCGAGATCATGGGCCAGCTCGTCGGCGCGATCAAAGGCATCGGCACCGCCTGCCGCGGGCTCGGCTTCCCCATCGTTTCGGGCAACGTCAGCCTCTACAACGAGACCGACGGCCAGCCGATCCTGCCCACCCCCACCATCGGCGGCGTCGGCCTGATCCCGGCGGGCGCGCCGCTGATCGGAGGCACGGTGGCGGAGGGGATGGTCGGCCTGCTGATCGGCACGACCGAAGGGCACCTCGGACAGTCGGCGCTCCTGGCCGAGGTCATGGGCATCGAGGCCGGCGACGCCCCGCACGTCGATCTGGAGGCGGAAAAGGCGCATGGCGCCTTCGTGCTGTCCCAGGCGGCCCGCATCGCCGCCTGCAGCGACCTGTCCGATGGCGGCCTTGCGTTGACCGCCTTCGAGATGGCGGCGCGGGGCGGCGTCGGCCTGGCCTTCGCCAGCCACGACCTGCGGACGCTGTTCGCCGAGGACCAGGCGCGCTACCTGCTTGCGCTCCGCCCCGCCGACGCCCCCGCCATTCTGGCCGCGGCAGAGGCTTCGGGCGTCCCCGCGGCACAGGCTGTGGTCTTTGGCGGCCCGGAAGTCGTCATCGGCAGCGAAAGACAGCCAATGGCCGCGCTCGACGCGATCTGGCGCGGGGCGTTTGCAGCCTCGCTCGGGCTCGGCTGAGTCACGCCCCCGCTTCGACGACCTTCCATTCCGTTTCCATCACCGCCGTGTGCCGGAACATGGCGGTGGCGGAGCAGTATTTCTCCTCCGACAGCCGGATCGCCCGCTCCACTGCTGCGGGTTTCAGCCCGTGGCCGGTCAGGGTGAAGGTCAGCTTCACCCGGGTGAAGACCTTCGGCTCTTCCGACGCCCGGTCGCCGTCCAGCTCGACCTCGCAGCCGGTGACCTTCTCGCGCGCTTTTTCCAGGATCATCACCACGTCGAAGGCGGTGCAGCCGCCGAGGCCCAGCAGCAGCATTTCCATCGGCCGCACGCCGATGTTGCGTCCGCCTGCCTCCACCGCCCCGTCCATCACCAGCGCGTGGCCAGAGCCCGATTCCCCCAGGAACGCACGCCCGTTGATCCAGGTGATCTTCGCCTTCATCCGCCCGCTCCGCTGCCTGCGGCCGCCGTGATCCCCGATCCTCACGCCGATGTCAAAGCGCGCGGCCCCGGACCTTGCAGCGCCACCCCGCCGTCGCTACATCTTGCGCAAGAGCGGAGCGAGCCATGGCGATGGAAGCCCGGGACATCGAGAACCTGATCCGCGCCGCGTTTCCGCAGGCGCGCATCACCGTTCAGGGTGACGACGGCGCCCATTTCGCGGCCGAGGTGATCGACGAGAGCTTTCGCGGGATGAACCGGGTCCAGCAGCAACGCGCGGTCTATGCCGCGTTGAAGGGCCGGATGGACGGGTCTCAGGGTGAGTTGCACGCGCTGGCTCTGACAACGAAGGCGCCGGGCTGATGCTGTGGCTCCTGGTTGCCGCGCTGGTGGTCGTGGCCGTGATCGCGGTCAAGGCGGAGGCCCGGCGGCACGACGATGACGACGACGATGATGACGATGGCCCGGGCGGGGGTCGCCGTGCGCGCGTGCAGGCGTCCGCCGGCAAGCAGGGAGGCAGGCGGTGAGCGCAGTGGATCAGATCAAGGCCATGGTCGAGGGCAACGACGTGGTGCTCTACATGAAGGGCACCAAGCTGATGCCGCAGTGCGGCTTCTCCTCCCGCGTGGCGGGGGTGCTGAACTACATGGGCGTGACCTTCGCCGACGTGAACGTGCTTGCCGACCCCGAGGTCCGGCAGGGGATCAAGGAATTCTCCGACTGGCCGACGATCCCGCAGCTCTACGTCAAGGGCGAGTTCGTCGGCGGCTGCGACATCGTCACCGAGATGACGCTGTCGGGCGAGCTGGACGCGTTGTTCGAGGCCAAGGGCGTAGCCTACGACAAGGCCAAGGCCGCGGAGATCCGCAAGGCCAACGCCTGATCGCGCCGTCACCGCGACCGCACGCCTCATCAAGCCCTTGCGGGCTTTCCTCGGCGCTGGCGCGACCGCCGCGAGGAAAGCCCGCAAGGGCTTGATGAGCGCTGGCTACGCCGGGCGTTCGGGCCGCCCGCTCAGAGCCGTAGGGTGGGTGAAACCCACCGCCTGCGTCGCCCTGCACCGGCCACCGCACGCTCCGTTGACGAAACCAGATTCCCTAACAAACGGTAAATTATGTCACGTAAGTGACTGATCTATAACGCTAATAAAAATGTCCCACCGTGTGACGCTCAGGCCCGCGCGCGTTCCTCGACCTGGGCCGCCAGCGCCTCGGCCCGTGCCGCAAGCTCGATCAGCGTCTCCTTGATCGAAGCCGGGATCACCGGCACCTCGACCCGCTCTCGCGGGGCGGCAGGGCGGGCCTCGACCTCGGCCAGCCGGGCCTTCAGCGTACGGTTCTCGTCCTCGACCGCCGCCGTCCGGTCGGCCAGCATCAGCCCGGCCATCAGCAGCATGCGCTGCTCCGGGATGCGCCCCAGCTGCGCCACCAGCGGCTGCGCCTCGGTGTCCAGCATCTGCGCGGCGGCGGACAGGAAATGCTCCTCCCCGGCCTGGCAGGCGACGCGGAACGGCCGGCCGCCGACCATCACTTCGACCTCAGGCATGGGCACCCTCCCCGATCAGCGGCCGCAGTTCGGCGAGGATCTCGTCGATCTCCGCCACCTCGGTCTGGCGCAACGCGCGCAGCGCCTCGATCTCGGCCAAGAGCGCCTTGTTGATCAGCGCCGGGTCTGTGGTGCCCTGGATCGCCGCCTCGTTCAGCACCCGCACCGTGTCGCGCAGCTGCATCGTCACTTTGCGCATCCGCATCAGTTCCAGCCCCTGCACGTCAAGCTGCTGGGTCAGCCGGTCCACCTTGGCCTCCATGCTGGCGAAGCTGGAGGTGTCGCGTTCGCGCAGCGCCTTCAGCCGCTCGGTCAGCTGGGCGTTGGCCATCTTCTCGGCCTCGAGCGCTTCCT
>JANOGU010000242.1:0-5798 GCA_031406135.1 Rhodobacterales bacterium | reverse complement strand
CGAGCCGCGCTGCTTGAGGGCCAAGTTGTAGCTGCGCCAGTTTGTCGTGCGGCAGGTCGGAGGTGTGGGTTTGCTCATCCATGCCGACTAACACCATGGAGTCACACAGGGAATCCCTCACGATTTGTGCAACAGAGCCAGATGGTGACTTACACCCACGCTTCTCGCTTAGCAGCCTGCGCGCTCCCCCCTCACCCCTCCACCGCCTCCAGTTCATCGATGAACCCCGCGATCATCGACAACCCCCTGTCCCAGAACGCCGGGTCCGAGGCGTCCAGGCCGAAGGGGGCCAGCAGGGTCTTGTGGTGCTGCGAGCCGCCGGCCTTCAGCAGGTCGAAGTATTTCGCCTCGAAGTCGGGGAGCCCTGACGCATAGGCGGCGTAGAGCGCGTTCACCAGGCCGTCGCCGAAGGCATAGGCGTAGACGTAGAACGGCGAGTGGACGAAGTGGGGGATGTAGGCCCAGAAGGTCTGATACCCCTCCATGAACTCGAAGGCGTCGCCCAGGCTTTCCGCCTGCACCGACATCCACAGCGCGCTGATGTCGTCGGGCGTCAGTTCCCCCTCGGCGCGGGCGGCGTGCAGCTTCACTTCGAAGTCGTAGAAGGCGATCTGGCGGACGACGGTGTTGATCATGTCCTCCACCTTGCCGGCCAGCAGCGTCTTGCGCTCGGCCGGGCTGGCGGCCTGGTCGAGCAGGCGGCGGAAGGTCAGCATCTCGCCGAAGACCGAGGCCGTCTCCGCCAGCGTCAGGGGCGTGGAGGCGAGAAGCTCGCCCTGTGCGGCGGCCAGCACCTGGTGGACGCCGTGGCCGAGCTCATGCGCCAGCGTCAATACGTCGCGCGGTTTGCCCAGGTAGTTCAGCATCAGATAGGGGTGGACCGTGGTGACGGTGGGGTGGGCGAAGGCGCCCGGGGCCTTGCCGGGGGTGACGCCGGCGTCGATCCAGCCCTTGTCGAAAAACGGCTTGGCGAGGGCGGCGAGGTCGGGGTGGAAGGCGGCGTAGGCGTCGAGCACGGTGGCCTTGGCGCCCGCCCAGTCCACGATCCGCGGCGTCTCGATCGGCAGCGGCGCGTTGCGGTCCCAGACCTGGAGTTTCTCCAGCCCCATCCAGCGCGCTTTGAGCCGGTAGTAGCGGTGGCTGAGGCGGGGGTAGGCGGCGACGACGGCGTTCCTGAGCGCCTCCACCACCTCCGGCTCGACGTGGTTGGACAGGTGCCGCCCGTGCATCGGGTTCGGCATCTTGCGCCAGCGGTCGTGGATTTCCTTGTCCTTGGCCAGGGTGTTGTGGACCCGGGCGAAGAGCTTGAGATGTTTGCCGAATTCGGCGGCCAGCGCGCGGGCGGCGGTCTCGCGTTTAGCCCGGTCGGGGTCGGTGAGCAGGTTGAGGGTGGATTCGAGCGGCAGCGTCTCGCCGTCCATGCTGAAGCTCAGGCCCGCCATGGTCTCGTCGAAGAGCCGGTTCCAGGCGGCGGCGCCGACGGTGGACTGGTCGTGCAGGAAGCGTTCCAGCTCGTCGGAAAGCTGGTGCGGGCGCATCGCCCGCAGGCGGTCGAAGACCGGGGCGTAGCGGGCGAGGGCGGCGTTTTCCGCCATCAGGCGGGCGAGGTGGTCCTCCTCCAGCCGGTTGAACTCCAGCGCGAAGAAGACCACCGCGGCGGTGGCGTCGGTGATCCGGTCCTGCGCGTCGGCCATGAACTTGGCGCGGTCGGCGTCGAGCGTGTTTTGGGTGTAGCGCAGGCCGGCGTAGGACATGACGCGGCCGGCGGTGATCTCGATCGCCTCGTAGGTCTGCACGCAAAGCAGAAGCGCCGCGGCATCGAGCTCGGCAAGCTTGCCCTGGTAACGTGTGGCGAAGGCGGCGCAGTCGGCGGCCACGGCGGCGAGGTCGCGGGCGAAGTCGGGGGCGTCGGGGGCGGCGTAGAGGTCGCTCAGGTCCCAGACCGGCAGGTCGCCGAGGCCTCCGGCGGCGGCATTGGCGTCGAACACGGGGCGGGGCAGGGTCATCGGCTTTCTCCGGCGGACTGGCCCTCCATCTAGGGCCGCCGGGGGGCCGGGGACAAGGCGCGAAGGGCGGTCTTTGGCGGCGTTCCGTCCGCGCCTATTCGGCGCAGCAGGCGAACCACTGCGCCGCGGCCCAGCCTTCCTGGCCGTCGAGGCCGCGGACGTAGACCCACTCGCCGTTGGCCTCCAGCACCTCCACCGCGTCGCCGTCGCCCAGCGCGCCGAGCTGCGTCGAGGTCGAGGCGGGCTGGTCGCGCAGCGTCAGGAAGCCGTAGCCCGCGTCGGTCAGGCCGCTGACCACATAATAGGTCGATTGTGGCGCGGGATCGGGGCTGTTCAGCGCGAAGGGGGCGCCGGAGTTGCCGACCTTGGAGCCGCTGACCGGGCCGTCGTCGTCCTCGGGGCCGAAGTCGATGGCGGCGAAGGGGTTGTCCGGGTTCGCGGCGGGGCCGGGGTCGGCGGTGTAGGGTTCCGGCGCCTTGGGCACGAACGGGTTGTCGTCGCCGGAGGCGAAGGGCAGCGGTGCGGCGGCGAAGGGCTGCGGCGTGACCGTCTGCGGCTGCGGCGCGGCGGCCGGTTTGGTCGGCACGAAGGCAAGCGGCTGGGTGGAGTTGCCAGTTTCGCCAGAGGCCAGCGGGCCGGGGTCGGCGGCCGGGCCCGGGCCGGAGACCAGGAACAGCTCGTCCACCAGCGAGGAGTTCTCCCAGGGTACCTGGGTCTGGCTGGTGGCGGCCACGACGTCGGAGCGGACCTTGCGCATCACCGCGTGGATGTCGAGCCCGGACGCGCTGATGTGGGACAAAAGCGCCGCGGTGAACGGGCTGTTGCGCCCGGTGCCGTCGAGCGCCACGTTGCCCGGCTGCGTGGAGAAGGCGATGTAGCTGCCGACACCCGCCTCGACCCGGGCCAGACCTTCGGGCTGCGGCGTGCCGCTGCGGGCGGCCACTTCCTCAAGGAACGGGTTGTTGCGGCAGGCGTCGAGGATCACCACACGGCGGTCGGCGCGCAGCTCCATCGTGCGCAGGATGGTGGCAAGACGGATCGAGGAGCCCATCAGGTCCTGCGCCGTGCCGCCGGCGGCATCGACTGGGATCACCACGTTCTCGGTCCCGATCTGGGCGCCGTGGCCGGCGTAGAAGAACAGCGCCAGCGTCTCGGGCGTCAGCGCGGCGGAGAAGTCGTCCACCGCCGCCAGCGTCTCGGCCTGGGTCAGGTCGATGCCGCCGAAGACGGTGAAGCCCATGCCAGCCAGCACGCTGGCCATGTCGGCGGCATCGTTCGGGGCGTTCGGCAGCGGGTTGGAATAGAGGTAGTTGCCGTTGCCGATCACCAGGGCGACCCGGTTCGCCCAGGCGAGCGAGGGGAAGAGCAGGAGAATACAGATCAGAATGCGCATCATGCCGCCGATACTGCCATGAACGGCCGAGTCGGCAAAGCCCCTCGCGAAGGCGGAATTCCCTACCAGACCGGAGCCGCCGGTCAGATCTCGATGCGGGTGAAACCGTCGCGCAGCGCCTGGCTCCAGTCCTCGGAGAGCTTGCGGAATATCTCGTCCCCGGCCTCGAAGCGCCGCCGTTCGGTGACCCGGCAGGCGTCCCTGGCGATCACCGCCAGGTCGAGCGGCATGCCGACCGAGAGGTTCGACCGCAGCGTCGAATCCATCGACAGCAGCACGAGTTTCTTGGCATCGGTCAGCGAGGTTGTGGGCTTCACCACGCGGTCGAGGATCGGCTTGCCATATTTGTGCTCGCCGATCTGCAGGAACGGCGTGTCCTCGGTGGCTTCGATGAAGTTGCCTTCCGGATAGATCAGGAACAGCCGCATCGCGCCGCCGGCGCGTTGCCCGCCGACGATCATGGTGGCGGAGGCGCCCTGCACCATGTTGAGCTTGTCATCGATCTCCTTGCGCACCCGGGCCAGCATGTTGCCGACGATGTCGGCCACCTTCAGCATCGTCGGGGCGTGCAGGATAGATTGCTCGGGATCGGGTTCCGGCGCCTCGAACGCCTCGCGCAAGCGGGCGAGCGTGGTCTGGCTCACCGAAAGCGACCCCGCGGTCAGGATGGTGATGACCCGTTCGCCCGGGGTCTCGAAGGTGAACATCTTGCGATAGGTCGCGATGTTGTCGAGCCCGGCGTTGGTGCGGGTATCCGACAAGAGCACGATCCCCGCGTTCAGCAGCAGGCCCACGCAATAGGTCATCTCTGGCGGCCTCCCCGAAGCGGCTCTGGCAGGGGTAGCCGGGGGCGCGGGGCAAGGGAAGCGCCGAATGCGGTGGCGGCGCAGTGCCGGCGCGCCTGTGCCCGGTTTGGGCCTGCTGCAACCGCAAACGAGCCATAGGTGCCAGCCGGCGGGTCGGGAGGGAAGGTGCAGGTTTCTGTTGCCAGGTACCTGCGGACCCCGCCTTACGCGGCTAAGCGGAAGGGCTTAGGTTTGGTGTTGCGAGCCGCTTACGCGGCCAGCGCCACCGGAGCACGGTTGTCGTTGGCAACTGTGATCATGGACCGATAACGGTGGTACCTCACCGAGCGAAAGCTGGCCCCTTTCAACGTCCGTCGATCCTGTTTCGGCCCCAGGCTCCCGCAACGCCGGGAGATTTGGTGGAGCCGCCGGGTACCGCCCCCGGGTCCGAGCCGTCTAGTACGGGTGCGTTTATCGCCATAGCCAAGGTTGCCCCGGGCATAGAGAATATAGGCCCAGCGGCGCGGCGGCGCAAGCAATGCCGGCGGCTCAGCCGCCCGCGGTCGTCCCGGCGCATGACCTGACCCCGCTGGGCTTCAAGCACCCGCCGGCCCGCGCTGCGCTGCCACGGCGGCGGAACTGGGGGCCGCGGCGCCGGGACGCTGACATCTCCCCGGTTGATCCGACTCGGCCGGTCGTGCCTTATCGTCCGGCACGCGGCGGCGGCGGAGGGCGGGGCGATGCGGAAGTGGTTGATCGGGCTTGCGGTTTCGGGAGCGGTGGGGGTCGGGCCGGCGGCGGCGCAGGAAGCCTGCGGGATGTATCCGTTGGCGGAGGCGAGCTACAGCTGCACCTGTCCACAGGCCGGGACGCCGGGAGCGGTGTGGGGCAGCGGCCCGTATACCGGCGACAGCGACATCTGCACGGCGGCGCTTCACGCGGGCGTGATCGGCACGCAGGGCGGGCGTGTGGTGGCCGAGTTGCGCGACGGGCAGGGGAGCTACGCCGAAAGCACCGCCAACGGTGTCAAGACCATGCGCTGGGCGAACTACGACAGCTCGTTCGATTTCGCCGGCGGCGCCGCCCCGGTGCAGGTCGAGGCGCCGGGACCGCTGGCGCCCGATCCGGTGCGCGTGGCCTCGGGCGACGACCAGGTCTGCGCCGGGCTGGATTATGCAAGCGCGGAAACGGTTTGCCGCTGCGAGCCGGGTCAGGGGGCCGGGGCCACGGTCTGGGGATCGTCGCCCTATGTGGCTGGGTCCGACCTCTGTGCTGCGGCGCGGCACTCAGAGGTCGTCGGGCTTGACGGGGGCGTGATCAGCGTCATCCGGGTCCCCGGATTGACTTCGTACCGCGGCAGCGAACGGGGCGGGATCAGGACCGACGACTGGGGCGAATACAATGAGAGCTTCATCGTCAACACCAACTGACACGGGGTTTCGCGCTGCGGTGCTGTCATGTGTGGACGGCTCTGTTTGTGCAAGGATTGATTTGAGCTTGTGTTGATCTTTGCGGGGTGCGGTCATGTGTCCGGCCTGTTGGCGCGGTGCATGTGACCGCTGGCCTTGATGAACCGAAGGTCCGCGCAGCGAATTCCGCGTACCGGGTCCCGAT
>JANOGU010000199.1:0-9332 GCA_031406135.1 Rhodobacterales bacterium | reverse complement strand
CTCAGATCAACATGCCCGCGTAGCTGTTCGGCGAGGGCGGTGACCACGTGACGTTCCATCGGACGCTCCTTTGGCGAGGAAGAGTCCGACAGAAAACAACCTACCACCGCCCTCGCCAACCCCCAGCGTCGTGTAGTGTGGCATTTGTTAGGGATTGGGTCCGGGTTAACGCCCCGTTCGGTCAGGCAAGACTTTCCAGCAGCGCCGGCAGGCCGGCGACCCCCATCCCGGCCGGCGCCGCGGCCAGGGCGACGACGGCTTGGCCGATCACTCCAGTGTTGAAGCAGCCGATGGTGCCGACGCGCAAGCTGTCCAAGGCGGTCAGCTTGCCGGGGTAAAGGATGAAGCCGCGGACCTCCATCGCGTCACGGAAGGTGGGCAACCGGAAAACCCGATCCACAGAGACAAAAAACGTTGTGATGACCGGCGATACCAGCAGTTCTTCATGTAAAGTATTAGGACGTGTCGCGCCCAATCAGGAACAGGAAACCCCGCGCCATCGAATCCAGACGGCAGAGACACGCGCTAAATCCCAGGCGGCGCATCTCGGTCGTCATGGCGCGCAAATCGGCGTCCCGGCAGCCCAGGTTCCCTTGCATCGCGGCCTTGACCGCGGCCGAGGTGGGCAGCGGCCCCGGGGTCAGGAGCCAGGGTTCGCCGCCCCTGGGGCGGCTCGATCATGACCGGCAAGGATGCGCCTCTCCCTGAAGCGCGAACCGCCCAATGCCGGGCCCTTGCGACAGGGATGCGCTGGTGCGGGCCGGGCGAATTCCTTTCGTCGAGGAGTTTGCCCGGCCCGGCGCTCAGTGTACCCGCGGCACCCAGCGCTGGCCTTCCTTGGCCGGGCGGACGTAGGTGTCGTCCTTCTGCCGCGGGCCGAGCTTGATCTTCGGCCGCTTCAATTCCTGGTAGGGGATGCGCGACAGCAGGTGCTCGATGCAGTTCAGCCGCGCCTTCTTCTTGTCGTCGGCATCGACGACGAACCAGGGGCAGAGGTCGGTGTCGGTGTGCTGCTGCATGACGTCCTTGGCGCGGCTGTAGTCCACCCATCGCTCGCGCGACTTGAGGTCCATGGGCGACAGTTTCCAGCGCTTGATCGGGTTCGCGATGCGCTCGCGGAAGCGCCGTTCCTGTTCCTCGTCGGCGACCGAGAACCAGTATTTCAGCAGCACGACGCCGGAGCTGACCAGCATTTCCTCGAACAGCGGGCAGGCGCGCAGGAACTCCGAATATTCGGCGTCGGTGCAGAAGCCCATCACCCGCTCCACCCCGGCGCGGTTGTACCAGGAGCGGTCGAAAAGGACGATTTCGCCCTTGCCCGGCAGGTGCGGGACATAGCGCTGGAAATACCACTGGCCGCGTTCGCGTTCGGTGGGGGTGCCGAGCGCCACGATGCGGCAGACGCGGGGGTTGAGGCTTTCGGTGATCCGCTTGATGACGCCGCCCTTGCCGGCCGCGTCGCGGCCTTCGAAGATCACCACCACCTTGAGGCCCTGGCTGACCACCCAGTCCTGCAGCTTGATGAGTTCGAACTGGAGCCGGACCAGCTCGTCCACGTAGCGCTTCCGCTTCGCGGCCTTGCGCGCGGCGCGGGCCTCGGGGCCGAGTTTCCAGAGTTTGTCCTTGGCCTCGGTCTCGAGGGCATCGAGCAACAGGTCGCCGCCCTCGGTCACCGCCGGGGCGGCGCCGTTCGTTTTCTTCCGCTTCGCCATGACGGTCCCTCCGGTTCTGCAACAGGTCGGAATGGTGAACCCGCGCGGGGCGTCTGTCCACGGCTGCGTGCCGGTCAGGGCCGCAGCGCAGGGCGCCAACGCGGCGGCATCACCGAAGAGGAGGGCGAGGCGCGTCAGCGTCTGGTGCGCGCCCAGTGGAACAGGCAGATCAGGTCAAAGGCGACATGCGCCCCGGCGATGGCGGTGGCGCCGCTGGTGTCGTAGGGCGGCGAGACCTCCACGACATCGCCGCCCTTGAGATCGATCCCGGCGAGGTCGCGCAGGATCGCGGAGGCCTGCCAGGAGTGCAGGCCGCCCCAGACCGGGGTGCCGGTGCCGGGCGCGGCGGCGGGGTCGAGCGCGTCGATGTCGAAGGTCAGGTAGACCGGGCGGTCGCCGACGATCTGCTTCACCTGGCGCACGGTTTCGGCGATGCCCTGCTGGTGCGCCTGGCGGGCGGAGATGACGTTGACGCCGAGGTAGTCCTCGGTGGTGGTGCGGATGCCGATCTGGACCGAGGTGGCGGGGTCGACGATGCCGGTCTTCACCGCCTTGTACATCATCGTGCCGTGGTCGATGCGGCTGAGGTCGTCGTCCGGCCAGAGGTCGGAATGGGCGTCGAAGTGGATCACGCTCATCGGGCCGAAGCGTTCGGCATAGGCGCGCAGGATCGGGAAGGTGATGTAGTGGTCGCCGCCCAGCGTGACCGAGCCGGCACCGGCGGCCAGGATGGTGCGGATATGGGCGGTCAGCGTGTCGGGGAAGTCCTGGGTGCGGGCGTAGTCGAAGGCCATGTCGCCGTAGTCGACGATGTCCATCTCTTCCAAGGGCGAGGTGCCCCAGCCGAACGGCGGGTCGCCCGGCATCAGGGCCGAGGCCTCGCGGATCGCGCGGGGGCCGAAGCGGGTGCCGGAGCGGTGGCTGACCGCCTGGTCGAAGGCCACGCCGGTGATCGCCAGCGCCACGCCGCTGAGGTCCTTGGTCCAGGTCCGGCGCAGGAACGAGGTTGCCCCGGCGAAGTTGTTCTCGAAGGCAAGGCCGCGCAGGCCCTTCCTGGTGAAGGCGAGGTCGGTCTGGGTCTTGGCGTCTTCTAGCGCCATGGGGCGGCTCCCTTTTGGCAAGGGGCGTCGTTTCGGCCGGAGACGCCGTGATCCAGAGTTCGGGCGGGCGGGGCAGGGGGGGCCTGCCCCGCCGTGACTGTCAAGACAGGCGGACGCGCGCCCGGGTCAGGTCGTCGGTCACCGCCCTGATCGCCGTCTCCAGCGTGTCGGCGACGAAATCGACCTGTGCCGCGGTGATCGTCAGCGGCGGCGACATCACGTTGAGGTGGCCGATCGGGCGGACCATCAGGCCCATCGCCTCGCACCGTTCGGAGATGCGCTTGCCGACGTCGAGGTCGTCGGGCAGCAGCGCCTTGGTCGCCTTGTCGGCCACGTTCTCGACGCAGACCATCAGTTTCTTGGCCCGCACGTCGCCGACCAGCGGCAGGTCCAGGAGGTCGGCCATGCGCGCCTCCATGTGGGCGCCGACGGTCCTTGCGTTCTCCAGCAGACCTTCGCGCTCGATGATCTCGATGTTCTTCAGCGCCGCGGCGCAGGCCACGGGGTGGCCGGCGTAGGTGAAGCCGGAGGTGAACCAGCGTTCGCCGCTCTGCGCCATGTCGGCCCAGAGTCGGTCGGAGAACAGGAGTGCGCCCATCGGGATATAGCCGGAGGTCAGACCCTTGGCGGTGCAGATCATGTCCGGCTGCACGCCGTATTCGTCCCAGATGGAAAACCAGTGGCCGAGCCGGCCGAAGGCGGTGACCACCTCGTCGGCGATGAACAGGATGCCGTGGCGCTGGCAGACCTGCCACATCCGACGCAGGTAGCCCTCGGGCGGCAGGATCACGCCACCGGAGGCCTGGACCGGCTCGGCGATGAAGCCGCCGATGGTCTCGGCGCCCTCGCGGGCGATCAGGTCCTCGAACTCGGCGACCAGCGCGTCGCAGAACTGCGCCTCGGTCATCGCCTCGGGGCGGCGGTAGCAGTTCGGGACGGACAGGTGGTGGATCCCGGTCTGCTTGTAGCGGAACTCCTCGACCCGGTCGCCGGGGCGCTTGCCGACCGACTGGGTGAGGTAGGTCGAACCATGGTAGGAATGGTCGCGGGCGACGATCTGGGTCTTGCCCGGGAAACCGCGGCAGGACTGCACGTACCAGACCATGCGCACCGCGGTGTCGACGGCGGTGGAGCCGCCGGTGGTGAAGTGGACGCGGTTGAGGTCGCCCGGGGCGATCTCCGCCAGCCGCGCGGCGAGCCGGGCGGAGGGGTCGTTGGTCATGTCCACGAAGCTGTTGGAAAATGCCAGACGCTCCACCTGGTCGGCGATGGCGGTCGCCATCTCGCGCCGCCCCAGCCCGATGTTGGTGCACCACAGGCCGCCGACCGCATCGAGGTAGCGTTGCCCGTCGGCATCCCAGAGGTGACAGCCTTCACCCCGGGTGATGACCAGCGCGCCGTCGCGCTCGAAGGGGCCGAAGTTGGTCCAGGGATGCAGCGCATGCGCCCGGTCCATCGCCCAGAGATCGGAGGGCGCGGGGGCGTTGGGCAGGAAGGCGGACGGGCTTGCGTCGCCAGCGCGGTGGAAGGCCATTTCACATACCTTTCGTATCTGACTGTGCGGTCAATACACGGCGGAAGAGATTCGGGGAAGCCCCCTTGTTGTCACGGGGCCGGCCGGGGCAGGCGCGGGCAGGGCGGCGGCAGGGGAAGCGCGGTCAGCCCTTCGGGCCCTGGCCGCGGGCGTAGGCGTCGTCGAAACGGGTGATGTCGTCCTCGCCGAGGTAGGTGCCGGTCTGCACCTCGATCAGCACCATGTCGACCTTGCCCGGGTTTTCCATCCGGTGCTTGGCGCCCAGCGGGATGTAGACGGACTGGTTTTCGGTCACGAGCCGGGCCTCGCCTTCGACTGTCACCCGGGCGGTGCCCTTGACCACGATCCAGTGCTCGGCCCGGTGCATGTGGCTTTGCAGGCTCAGCGTGCCGCCGGGGTGGACCACGATGCGCTTGACCTGGAAGCGCTCGCCCATGGCCAGCGTCTCGAACCAGCCCCAGGGGCGGTGGTCGCGCGGGAAGGTCTCGGCCTGGCGCACGCCGCGCGCGGTCATCCGGGCCACGGCGTCCTTCACCTCCTGCGCCCGCGACCGGTCGGCCACCAGCACCGCGTCGGGCATGGCGACGACCACGGTGTCCTTGAGCCCGATGCCGACGAGGTGCAGTCCGTCGCCCTCGGCGCGCAGCAGCGAGCCTTCGCAATCGATGGCGGTCACCGCGCCGGTCGCGGCGACGCCATTGGCGTCCGGCCCGGTCTCGCGCCAGACCGCGTTCCAGTCGCCGAGGTCGGACCAGACGCCGTCGTAGGGCACGACCATCAGCCCGCCGGCGCGTTCCATGATCGCGTAGTCGATGGAAATCTCCGGCGCCCGCACCCAGTGCCCGGGCGCCAGCCGCAGGAAGCCCAGATCCTCGGCCGCGCCGGTCAGCGCGGCGCGCACCGGGGCGAGGATTTCCGGCGCATGGCGTTCGAAGGCGGCGATCAGGGTGGCGGCGGAGAACAGGTAGATGCCCGCGTTCCAGGCGTGGCGGCCCGAGGCGAGCATCGCGGCGGCCCGGGCGGCGTCGGGTTTCTCGACGAACCCCGACAGCCGCCGCACCGGCCCGGCGGAGGCCGGGTCGATGTCGAGCCAGCCATAGGCCGTCTCGGCCCGTGTCGGCGCGATGCCGAAGGTCACGATCTGCCCCGCCAGCGCCGCCGCCTCGCCCGCGGCCACCGCGCGGCGGAAGGCGGCGGCGTCGGGGATCAGGTGGTCGGAGGGGGCGACAAGGATCAGCGCGTCCGGCGCGTGGGCGGCGATGTGCAGGGTGGCGGCGAGGATCGCGGGCGCGGTGTTGCGCGCCATCGGCTCGATCAGGATCGCGCCGGGGGTGACGCCGGCCTCCTCCATCTGTTCGGTGACGATGAAGCGGAAGTCCGATCCGGTGACCACGACCGGCGCCTCGAACCCGGCGCCCGACAGCCGGTGCAGCGCCGCCTGGAACAGGCTCCGGCTGCCGCCCAGCGGCGAGAACTGCTTGGGATAGCTCTTGCGCGACAGCGGCCAGAGCCGCGTCCCCGATCCGCCGCACAGGATGAGAGGGACGATCATCGGGCCGGGTCTATGCGGCGCGCGACAGGGCAGCGGCGATGATCTGCGGCACCTCGTCATGCTCGCCGATGGCCGGCAGCAGCAGGCCGCTGAACCCGGCCCGGGCCAAGGCGGCGGGCACATCGTCGCTGACGTGGCCGGCGCGCAGCGCGAAGAACGGCAGGCAGATCGCGGGGGCCAGGCCGCGGGCGACATCGGTGATGAAGGGCGCTTCCTCGACGAAGCCGGTCAGCACCTGCCGGAACGGCGTCAGCCGCCGCAGCAGCGCGGCCATCGCCTTGGCGCCATCGGCCGAGGCGCGCGACACCTGGCTGCCGTGCGCGGCCAATAGGAGCGAGCAGTTCGCCGGGTCGAGCCCCGCCGCCTCGGCCCCGTCCATCGCGGCGCGGGCGGTCAGGCGCGGCAGTTCGGGCGCGTGGCCGAAGCAGGGCAGCTGGCGCGGCGTCGCGGCGCCGGCCGCGGCCAGGCGGCGGGGCAGGGTGGTGCGGGTGAACCAGCCCTCGGCCATGAAGAACGGGTAGACCACCGCCTGCGGGGCATCCCTGACCGCCGCCTCCAGCGACCCCTCGGCCGCGAGCGTGGCGGAAACGATGCGCCAGCCGGGGGTCAGGCCCTGGACGGCATCAGCCAGCGCCGCCATCGCCCGTTCCTGCGGCAGCGGATCGGACGGCGAGCCATGGGACACGATGACGGCGGCGGGCATCGGCAGGGTCCACCCGGGGACGGCAGTTTGCAACCGGCACCTTACGGCTGGCGGCGCGCCTGTCTACCCCCTTGGCGGCGCGGCTTCGCCCCGCGGCCTCAGCGCCCCGTCAGCCAGTTGCCGAAGCGGGCCAGCCGCGAGGGCGGGCCGCCGGTGGCCTCTTCCCGCCGGTCGGCGGCATTGAGCAGCGCATACATGCCGCGCACCCCCAGCCAGCGCAGCGGCTCGGGCTCCCAGCGACGCAGCGGCCGGTTGACCCAGGGCAGGCGGGTCAGCGCCGTGTCGCGGCCGAGGCTGAGGTCGGCCAGCGTGCGGCCGGCCAGGTTCGAGGTGGAGACGCCGACGCCGACATAGCCGCCGGCAAAGCCGATGCCGGTGGCCGGGTCGAAGCCCAGCGTGGCGCACCAGTCGCGCGGCACGCCCAGCACGCCGCACCAGGCGTGGTCCACGCCCAGGGCTGCGGCCTCGGGGAAGTGGCGCGCCAGGATCGCGGTCAGGCGGCGGATGGTCTCGGCGTCGGGGACGCCGTTGTCGTCGGTGCGGCTGCCGAAGCGGTAGGGCACGCCGCGGGCGCCCACGGTGATGCGCCCCTCGCGGGTGCGCTGGCAGTAGCAGTAGGCGTTGGCGAAATCGCCGAACAGCTCGTGGCCCTGCCAGCCGATACGGTCCCAGACCGCCTGCGGCAGGATGGGCGTGGCGATCTGGGCGGAGTTCAGCGGCAGCCAGTCGCGGTGGTGGCCGGGCAGGTCGGCGGTGAAGCCCTCGGTGGCGCGCAGCACGATCCGGGCGATGACGGTGCCCTGCCGAGTCTCGACCCGGCCGGGGCGCAGGGCCACGGCCTCGGTCCCCTCGGCGATGCGCACCCCGGCGCGTTCGCAGGCGGCGGCGAGGCCGCGCACGAGTTTCGCCGGCTGCACCCGGGCCACGCCCGCCACCCGCATGGCCCCGCGCTGGCCGGGGACGGTGATGCGCGCGGCAACTTCGGGGGCGGTCATCTCGGTCACCCGGTCCTCGCCCCAGGCGCGGCGGTGCGCGACCTCGCCGCGCATCCGTGCCGCCTGCGCCGAGGTGACGGCGACGATGATCTCGTCGGTGCGCAGGATGTCGGCGTCGATCCCCTGAGCCCCGGCCACGCGGATCACCTCGTCCACCGTGGCGCCGAGCGCCGCGACCATGGCGCGCACGCCGGCCTCGGTCCCGGTCGTGAGATAGCGCCGCTGGGTCCAGGCGAAGCCGCCGGTGAGCCAGCCGCCGTTGCGGCCCGAGGCGCCGTAGCCGGCGAAGTCCTTCTCCACCACCAGGACGTCGAGGTCGGGCTGCGCGGCCTTGAGATACCAGGCGGTCCAGAGCCCGGTATAGCCCGCGCCCACGATGCAGACATCGGCGCGGGTGTCGCCGGCCAGCGCCGGGCGCCGGGGCGGCGCGCCGCCGAGGTCGGCAAACCAGAACGACGGGCCGCCGAGGATGGGGCGCGGGGGGGCGGGGCTCTGCATGGCAGCACCCTAGGCGGGGCGCCCCGGGATCGGCAAGCCCGGCGCCGGCGCACTCTGTCACGCCGCCGCGGCCCCGGGCCGAGGTTGCCGTGCCCGGCCAGTTGTGGCACACCGGAAGACGGAATAACTAAACCGAAGGGTTCAGCGATGGCCGACTTCTCCACCCGGCGCATGGTGATGGTCGACACCCAGGTCCGCCCCTCGGACGTGACCAAGTTCCCGATCATCGACGCCATGCTGGCGATCCCGCGCGAGGCCTTCGTGCCGGATGCGCAGATCGAGGCGGCCTATGTGGGCGAGAACCTGGCGCTCGGCCCCGGCCGCGTGATCCTGGAGCCGCGGACCTTTGCCAAGATGCTGGACGCGCTCGACATCCGACCGAAGGACCTGGTGCTCGACCTGGGCTGCGGGCTGGGCTATTCGGCGGCGGTGCTGGCGCGGCTCTGCGACGCGGTGGTCGCGGTGGAAGAGGACGAGGCGCTGGCGGCGCAGGCGCAGCAGGTGCTGTCGGCGCAGGGCGTCGACAACGCCGCCGTCATCGCCGGCCCGCTGGTCGAGGGTTCCGCCAAGCACGGGCCCTACGACGCCATCGTGATCGAGGGCGCGGTCGAGCAGGTGCCGGAGGCGATCCTGGCGCAGTTGGGCGAGGGCGGGCGGATCGCGGCGCTGTTCGCCGAGGGGCGCCTCGGCATCGCGCGGATCGGGCTGAAGCAGGGCGGCCGGGTGACCTGGCGGTTCGCCTTCAACGCCGCCGCCCCGGTGCTGCCCGGCTTCGCCCGGGCGCGGAGCTTCGTGCTGTGATCCACCGCCTGGTTGCGGCCTGCCTGGCGCTCGCCCTGGCGGTTCCAGGCACGGCGGCGGCGGAAACGCTGGCCGACACGCTGATCGCCGCCTACCGCAACTCCAACCTTCTGGACCAGAACCGCGCGCTGTTGCGCGCCGCTGACGAGGATGTGGCGAGTGCGGTGGCGACGCTGCGGCCGGTGCTGAATTTCATCGCCGGCGCCACCTATTCCAGCCTGCGCCTCGACGAGACGCAATCGAGCGTCGCGGTGGCCGTGGAGATGACGCTCTACGATTTCGGCCGCAGCCAGTTCGCGGTGGAGGCGGCGAAGGAAAGCGTGCTGTCCACCCGAGAGGCGCTGGTCAACATCGAGCAGCAGGTGCTGCTGGCCGCGGTGCAGGCCTATGTCAACATCCGCCTGTCGGAGGAGCTTGTGGCGTTGCGGCAGGCCAAC
>JANOGU010000184.1:0-9959 GCA_031406135.1 Rhodobacterales bacterium | reverse complement strand
CGAGGTGCTGCCCGGCGCCTCCGGCATGTCGGTGGCGCTGATCCTGCCCGACGGCGACTACGCCGCCGTCGTCGTGTCGGCCGCAAACCGCGCCTATGCCGGCGGGACGCCGATTCCCGAAGGCACGCGCCTGCTGCTCCTGCAGAACGAGGTGCCCGAGGCGGCGAACCTGCGGCTCGCGCGCGCGGCCCGGGCGGCCGGCGTGACCGTCATCCTGAACGCCGCTCCCGCCCGGCCGCTGCCCGACGACCTCGCAGCCCTGACAGACCTGCTCGTGGTCAACCGGGTGGAGGCGCAGGACCTGACCGGCACCGCCGATGCGGCCGAGGCCGCCCGGCGCCTCGCCGCCCGCGTGCCGCAAGCCATCGTCACGCTGGGCGCCGGCGGCCTCGCCGGCCATGGGCCGCGGGGCGGCTTCGCCCGGCCCGGGTTTCATGTCACGCCCGTCTCCACCCACGGCGCCGGGGACAGCTTCGTCGGCGCCCTCGCGGCCTTCTGGTCCGCCGGCCTGCCCGCCGCCGCGCAGTTTGCCCAGGCCGCCGCCGCGCTGACCGTGGCGATCCATCCCGACGCCCGCGCAGGCCTGACCCGGGCGGATGTCGAGGCTTTCGCCGCGGCGCGCGACCAGGGCGGACAAGGCGACCGCGCCCTGGGCTTCGGTTGACCATGGGCAGGGGGTCCAGGCTGGCCCCGGAGCGGGCAGCGATGCAGCCGGACGAGGTGACCCTGCGGACCGATGCGGCCGCGCTGCGGTTCGATCCCGACTGCGGGATGATCCGCGGCCTGACCTTTTTCGACGCGGGGCGCCGGATCGCGCCGCTGCACAGGGTGCCATGGCTGGGCGAAGCGCTGCCCGCGGACCTGCCGCGCCACCTGCGGCGGATGGAGGGCGATTTCTTCTGCGCCCCGTTCTCCGACGGCGGCGGCGCGGCGCCCGTGCCGCACGGCTGGCCGGCCAACGGACGTTGGCGGAAGGTGGCCGTGGCGGGCAGCGTTCTGACGGCGGTTCTGGCGCGGGACGTACAGGGCGCGCGGGTGGAGAAGCGGCTGGTCCTGCGCGACGGGCACCCCTTCCTCTACCAGGCGCATCGCCTGACCGGCGGCGCGGGCCGGGTCTCGGCCGCCAATCACGCCATGGTCACCCTGCCTTCCGGCGGGCTCCTCAGCTTCTCCCCCCGGGCCCGCTTCCGCACCCCTGCCCGTGCGCTCGAGCCCGATCCGGCGCGCGGGCGGTCGGCGCTGGCCTGCCCCGCCGAGGCCTCGGACCCCCGGCAGTTCCCGGCCGCGGCCGGCGCGACCATCGACCTTACCGTCTATCCCTGGGGACCCGCGCACGAGGACTTCGTGGTGGCGGAAGAGGCCACGGGAAGCCCGCTTGGCTGGACCGCCGTGGTCCGGCCGGCAGAGGGCGACCTGGTTCTCAGCCTGCGCGACCCCGGACAGCTGCCGGTGACCATGCTGTGGCATTCCAACGGCGGGCGCGACTATGCGCCGTGGTCGGGGCGGCACCGGGCCTGCCTCGGCATCGAGGAGGGGCGCGCCGGGCATATCCTCGGGCAGGATGAGGCCTTCGCCCTCGGCGGCGGGATCGACATCCGCCACGTGATCGGCGCTTTCGCCTGGCACGGAGTGCGGGTTTCCGCGGTGACGGCGGATGGCGCTCACCTCACCGTGACCGGCGAGGACGGCCACCGCCGCAGCGTGCCCTTCGACCTTTCGCAACTCTACCCGGACGGGAGCCCGCCATGACCGCAGGAGTCGGCGGCATCGACTTCGGCCCCATGCACAGGGGCGACTTCCCGCGGCAGCTGTACGAACATCCCGGTGCCGGGTTCGCAGGCATCCGCGCCGCGGCCCCCTGAGGCGCGCTCCGGCGCTTCGCCTCAATCCAGACCGTAGAACGCCGCCGCCGTCCCGCCGAACACTCGCGCCCGATCGTCCGGTGCCAGCCGGCCGCAGAGCCGGTGCGCGGTGGCGAGCCACTCGCCGTACTCCCCGCGCAGCCGGCTGACCGGCCAGTCCGAGCCCCACATCACCCGCTTCGGGCCGAAGCACATCAGCACATGCTCGGCATAGGGACGGAGTGCCTCGGCCGACCAGTCCGCGTCCGCCTCTGTCACCAGCCCCGACAGCTTGCAGAACGCTCCCGTCTCTCCGGCGATGCGCCGGATTCCCTCGGCCCAGGCGTCGAAGCCGGAAGGATCGCGGACCTGCGGCTTCATGCAGTGGTCGACCACCGCGCGCAGCCGCGGATAGCGGGTCAGGATCGTCAGGAAGTTCGGCAGATGCCGCGGAAAGCCGAGGGCGTCGAAGGTCAGGTCAAGGTCCGCAAGCGCGTCGAAGGTCCACTGCACCTCTTCCCGCAGCATCCAGTTCAGGTCCGGAATATCCTGGATCATCGGCCGCACGCCACGGAACTTCGGATGCCCCGCCAGCCGTTGCAGGTCCACCACCGCATCGCGCCGCTCGAAGTCGATCCAGCCCACCACGCCCTTCACCAAGGGCGCGGTGTCGGCGATCCCCAGCATGTATTCGGTCTCGTGCACGGTCGGTGCCGCTTGCACCAGCACCACGCCTTCCACCCCCGCCTGTTCGGCCTCGCGGCAAAGGTCGGTCGCGCCGTAGACGCGGTTCAGCGTCGCATTGTCCGGCGGCATCCAGCCGTAATCGCCCCGCCCAGGGTGCCACAGATGGCAATGCGCGTCGATCTTCATGCCGGTGCGTCCTGTCGCATGAGCCCCTGTTCCTTCAAGGCGGTCCAGAGCGCCGCCGGAACCTCTGCTCCCGCGGCGCGCAGGTTGCCCTCCACCTCGGCGATGCCCTGTGCGCCGGGGATCACCGAGACCACGGCCGGATGGCGCAGGCAGAACTGGAATGCCGCATCCACCATCCGCACCCCGTGCCGGTCGCAGGCGTCCTCGATCCGGTCGGCCTGTGCCAGCACCTGCGGCGGGGCGGGATTGTAGTTGTACCACGCCCCCTCCGCCGCCCGCTTCGCCCGCGGCGTGGCCAGCAGGCCCGAGTTGTAGGGCCCGCCGATCACGATCCCGATCCCCCGCGACTGCGCGAGCGGCAGGAACGTGGCCAGCGCCTCCTGTTCGAGAAGCGTGTAGCGCCCGGCCAGCAGGAACAGGTCGAAATCGCCCCGCTCGGTCAGCCACTGGCAAGGCCGCCAGTCGTTCACGCCAGCACCGAAGGCCTTGATCACCCCCTCGTCGCGCATCCGCAGAAGCGCCCGGTAGCCGCCGGCCATGAACTCTGCGAGCTTGCCGTCCAGCCGCGCCTGCGTGTCGTGGTTGAACAGGTCGAGGTCGTGGGCAAACAGGATGTCCACACTGTCGAGCCCGAGCCGTTCGAGGCTGAACTCCAGCGAGCGCAGCGTGCCGTCATAGCTGTAGTCGTAGATTTCGTTGCGCGAGGGCACGTCGAACCACTTGCCGAAACCGTCGCGGGTCTCAGGCGTGGCGGTCCTGAACAGCCGCCCGATCTTCGTGGAGATCACATAGTCGCCGCGCTTCTTGCCGCGCAGGAAGCGGTTCACGCGGGTCTCCGACAGCCCCAGCCCGTAGAGCGGCGCGGTGTCGAAGTAGCGGATGCCCGCGGCCCAGGCCGCCTCCAGCACCGCCTGCGCCTCGTCATCGGTCAACGCGCGGTAGAGGTTGGCGATGGGAGCGCAGCCGAACCCAAGCTCGGTGAAGGTGATCCCGCCGTTGCCGATGCGGTCCCAGTGGCGCGTCTTCAGCATGCTTGCGTCCCCGACTGACATGTCAGTCAACCCCTATCCGGACCAGATGATTCCCGCTAGCGTCCGCCGCCGGGGAGGTGCCCGATGACCCGGTTCCGACGCATCTTCGGCGAGACGAAGCCCGTCATCGCCATGGTCCACCTGCCGCCCCTTCCGGGGGCGCCGCTCTACAACCCGGCGGGAGGGCTCGACGCCATCCTCGCCTCGGCCCGCGCCGACCTCGCGGCGCTGCAGGCCGCCGGCGTGGACGCGGTGATGTTCGGCAACGAGAATGACCGGCCCTATGAACTGAAGGTCGACACCGCTTCGACCGCCACCATGGCATTCATCATCGGCCGCCTGCGCGACGACATCCGCGTGCCTTTCGGGGTGAACGTGCTGTGGGATCCGATGGCGACCGTGGCCCTGGCCGCCGCCACCGGGGCGGCCTTCGTCCGCGAGATCTTCACCGGCGCCTACGCCTCGGACATGGGGATGTGGGTGCCCGACGCCGGCGCCGCGATGCGCTACCGCGGCCGGCTCGGCATCGCCGATGTTGCCATGCTCTACAACGTCTCGGCCGAGTTCGCCGACAGCCTGGACCGCCGCCCGCTGCCCGACCGGGCGCGCTCTGCCGTGTTCTCCTCGATCCCCGACGCGGTGCTGGTCTCGGGCCAGATCACCGGCGAGGCCGCGGCGATGACCGACCTCGAGGCGGTCAAGCGCGTCCTGCCCACGACCCCTGTCCTCGCCAACACCGGGGTGAAGCACGCAACCGTGGCCGACGTCCTGCGGGTGGCCGACGGCTGCATCGTGGGCTCGGCGCTCAAGGTCGGCGGCGACACCTGGGCGGCAGTCGATCCCGACCGGGCCAAGGACTTCATGGACCGCGCCCGCGCAGCGAGGCGCGCATGATCCGCGACGACCTCGAAGCGCTGATGCTGATCCCCGGCCTGTCCGGCCACGAACACCGCGTCGCCGCCGCCATCGCCGCCCGCCTGCGCGCCATGGGTCATGCGCCGCAGGGCGACCGCCTGGGCAACCTCTCGGTGACGATCCCGGGCAACCCCGGCGCGCCGCGGCTGCTGATCTTCACCCACATGGATCAGCTGGGCTTTGTCGTCCGCAAGGTCGAGGCCGACGGCCTGATCCGCCTCGAACGCCTCGGCGGCGTGCCGGAGCGCGCCTTGCTCGCGCAGGCGGTGGTACTCTCGACCGGAAAAGGCGACCTTCCCGGCGTGATCGGCATGAAGAGCCACCACGCCACCACGCCCGAGGAGAAATACCGCGTCGTCCCCTACATGGAGCTTTACGTCGATGCCGGGTTCACCAGCAGGGCCGAGGCCGAGACCGCTGGCATCCGCATCGGCACCCCCGTCACCTACGCTCCGCGCGTCCTGCCGCTGCACGGCACCCGGCTGGCGGGCACCGCCATCGACGACCGCGCCGGCTGCGCCGTGCTTCTGGCGCTGGCGGAACGGTTGGGGCAGGGCGCCTCCCCTCCCCTCGTGGGAGGGGATGGGGGAGGGGGCTCCCGGGACGACCCGCCGAGCCCCCCACCCTCTCCCTCCCCGCAAGGGGGAGGGAAGCGCCCGATGCCCACGGTCATCCTGGTCTGGTCGGTGCAGGAGGAGTTCAACCTGCGCGGCGTCCTGCCGGCCGCGCAGGCGGCCCGGCCGGACATCGCGTTGCAGATCGACCTGATCCTGGCCACCGACACGCCCGACATGGCCAACCGTGGCGACGTGACCCTCGGCGGCGGTCCGGCGATCAGCCTCTATTCCTTCCACGGCCGCGGCACGCTGAACGGGGTGATCCCGCACCCAGCCCTTGTCCGTGCCGTCGAGGCGACGGCGGAAGCGGCGCAAATCCCCCTGCAGCGCTCCGCCCATACCGGCGCCCTGACCGACCTGTCCTACGTCCAGTTCCTCGGCGACAGGGGCGTGGCATGCCTCGATGTCGGCTTTCCCTGCCGCTACACCCATTCGGCGCTTGAAGTGGTGGACACGGCCGACCTCGACGCGCTGGCCGACCTCCTCGCCGCCACGATTCCACGCCTGGCCGACCTCGACCTCGACCGGACGCCATGACCTACACTCTTGGCATCGACATCGGCACCTTTGAGAGCAAGGGCGTCATCGCCGACGCCGAGGGCCGGATCGTCGCCACCGCCGCCCGGCCGCACCGGATGCTGGTGCCGCGTCCCGGCTGGGCGGAACATGTGCCGGACCAGGACTGGTGGGGCGATTTCGCCTTTCTGTCGAGAAAGCTCCTGGCCGACAGCAGGCTCCCCGCTTCGGACATCGCCGCTGTCGCCGTCTCCGCCATCGGCCCCTGCATGCTGCCGGTGGATGCATCCGGCCGACCGCTGATGAACGGCGTCCTTTACGGCGTGGACACCCGCGCCGCCGCCCAGATCGCCGCACTCAATGCACGGATCGGCGAGGATCGCATCCTCGCCTGCTGCGGCAACGCGCTGACCTCGCAGGCGGTCGGCCCGAAAATCCTCTGGCTGAAGGAGACCCACCCGGACCTCTACGCCAAGATGGCGAAGGTCCTCACCTCCACGACCTACGTCGTGGGGAAACTCACCGGCGAATGGGTGATCGACCACTACACCGCCGCCAGTTTCGCCCCCCTCTACGACGTGGCCGCGCTCGGCTGGACGGCCGAACTCGCCCCCGACATCCTGCCGCTCGACCGCCTGCCGCGGCTGATGTGGTCCACCGACATTGCCGGCCATGTCACCGCCTTGGCGGCCGCCGAAACCGGTCTCGCTGAAGGCACTCCCGTCACCTGCGGCACCATCGACGCGGCGGCGGAAGCGGTCTCGGTCGGCACGCTGGCCCCCGGCGACTGCATGGTGATGTATGGCTCCACCATCTTCGTGATCCAGGTCACGTCCGACCCCGTCCGCGACCCGCGCCTGTGGTATGCGCCCTGGCTGTTCCCCGGCCTGCACGCCGCGATGGCCGGGCTTGCCACCTCCGGCACGCTGACCCACTGGCTGCGCGACCAGTTCGCCCGTGAGCTGCCGCGCGAGGAGGCCTTCTCCACCCTCACCCGGGAGGCCGCCGCGACGCCCAAGGGCGCCCGCGGCCTGTTGTGTCTGCCCTACTTCTCCGGCGAACGGACCCCGATCCACGACCCGCTGGCGAAAGGCGCCTTCTTCGGCCTGAACCTGACCCACGGCCGGGGCGAGATGTTCCGCGCCGCGCTGGAAGGCATCGCCGCCGGCACCGCGCATGTGTTCGAGACCTTTGCCGAAGCCGGGGCGAGACCGGCGCGCCTGCTGGCCGTCGGCGGCGGCACGCAGAACCCGGTCTGGATGCAAGCGACCTCGGACCTTTCCGGCCTCGGCCAGGTCGTCTGCGGCAAGACCATCGGCGCAAGTTACGGCGACGCCTTCCTCGCCGCCGTGGCCGTGGGCAAGGCGATGCCGGACGAGATTGCCACCTGGAACCCGGTCGCCCGCACCGTCACGCCCGTGCCCGAACCCGCCTACGTCCGCCAGTATCCGCTGTGGAAACGGCTCTACGCCCAGACCCGCGACATCGCCCACGCGCTCGGAGAGGGCTGATGCACTTCGAGCGGATGCGGCCGGACCAGATCGCCGCTGCCATCGCCGCAGCGACGCCGGTGGTCCTCCCGGTCGGTGTGATGGAATACCACGGCCGCCACCTGCCCGCGGGCGTGGACCTGCTGATCGTGACCGAGACGCTGGCCCGGCTGGGGGACGAAATCGTCCTCCTGCCCCCTTTCGCCTACGGCGCCGCGAGCCACGCCGTTGCGGGGCCGGAAGGTACCGGCACATTGCATCTCGACGCCACCGCGCTTCTGCCGATGCTGGAGGCCCTCTTTGCCGCGCTGCTGAAGACCGGCTTGCGCAACCTGCACGCCGTGATCCACCACCAGACCGAGAACTTCGCGCAGGGCATGCCCACCGACCTCGCCCTGCGGCTCGCGGCCCGCAACGCGATCTTCCGCTACCTGGAGGCCGACCGCGGCCCCGGCTGGTGGGGCGAAAGCGGGATGCAGGATTACTACGCCGACCACGCCCGCGGCGCCGACCCGTTCAACTGGATCCGCGTCCACCCCCTGTTCCCGAAGGGCGCCGACTTCCCCTTCGACCACGCCGGCGAGGGCGAGACCGCGCTGATGCTGGCGCTGGCACCCCAGACGGTGGCGCTGGACCGCGCAGCGGAGGGCGGCCACTGGTTCACCGAAACCGCCGCAAGGGCGACGGCGGCGGAAGGCGAACGCGGCGTAGCCATCGCGCTTAGGCATATGCGGCGGGTTCTGGGGCTGGAGACCGGGTAGGGTGGGCAATCTGCCCACCATGGTGCGCAAGGCGGGCAGATTGCCCACGCCTCACGCGGGTGGCTTCACCCCGCGCCGCACATCGCCTCCGCGGTGTCACCAAAGGCCGCGTAGCGCCGCCAGAAGGCATCGTCGCGGTCGGTGTCGGACAGCTTCACCTCCTGCACCGCCTCGGGATCGTTGAACATCTTCGCCACCCGCCGCTGGTCGGTGCGGTCGAGAGTCATGTCCGCCGCTTGCTGGATGCAGGAACAAAGTCCGCGAGAGGCGCCCTGCCGGTCGGATCGGTTGCAGACGTCTTCGATCGGGCCGGCGAGCGCGGCATGCGGAAACATCAGCGTGGCGGTCGCCGCAAGGGCGAAGCGGAAGGTGGGGGTCATGCTCTGCCTCTGTTGCCAAAGGCGGGGCGCGCGAGGCCTCCGCCGCTGGTCGTTGATTTGAGGTCAAGGATGCCGATTCGGGCAAGAAATATCAACTGCCCTTCTCAATCCGCAAGGAAACGCAAGGGCTTGCGGTCATGCCCCCGCGCCGCACAAGACCGCGCATTGCCCCGCCTCAGTCCTCGTCACCGCCCAACGCCGCCAGCGCCTGGCCGCGGCCCGAGAAGGCGACGTAGCTGATCTTGGTCGGATCGGCCCCCGCGGCCTTGGCCAGCAGCCCCACCGAGATGTGGTCCACGCCGCCCGCCGAGCCGCCGGCCCGGCTGACCGCGCCCGGGTCGGCCTTCAGCAGGTCCACCAGCTCGCCGACGGTCTGGATCGGCGACCCCGCCGCCGTCGCCATTGACCGCCCCCGCGTTCCCCCGCATATCCCCGGCCCATGACCGACCTGCACCTGATCCGCAATTTCGCCATCGTGGCGCATATCGACCACGGCAAATCCACCCTGGCCGACCGGCTGATCCAGTCCACCGGCACCGTGGCCGAACGCGACATGAAGGAGCAGATCCTGGACTCGATGGACATCGAGCGGGAACGCGGCATCACCATCAAGGCCAACACCGTGCGGATCGAGTATCCGGCGAAGGACGGCCAGACCTACGTGCTGAACCTGATCGACACGCCGGGCCACGTCGACTTTGCCTACGAGGTCTCCCGCTCGATGCGCGCCGTGGAAGGCTCGCTCCTGGTGGTGGACGCCTCCCAGGGGGTCGAGGCGCAGACGCTGGCCAACGTCTACCAGGCGATCGACGCCGGCCACGAGATCGTCCCCGTCCTGAACAAGATCGACCTCCCCGCCGCCGACCCCGAGCGCGTCAAGGAGCAGATCGAGGATGTCATCGGCCTCGACGCCTCCGACGCCATCCCGATCTCCGCCAAGTCCGGCCTCGGCATCCCCGAGGTGCTGGAGGCCATCGTCCACCGCCTTCCCGCGCCCAAGGGCGACCCCGAGGCGCCGCTCAAGGCGATGCTGGTGGACTCGTGGTACGACCCCTACCTCGGCGTCGTCGTCATGGTGCGGATCATGGACGGCCGCCTCAAGAAGGGCGACCGGATCCGGATGATCGCCACCGGCGCCACCTACGGCGTGGACCGTCTGGCGGTCCTCAAGCCGCAGATGGTCGACTGGCCCGAGCTTGGTCCCGGTGAGATCGGCGTGCTCACCGCCTCGATCAAGCAGGTCCGCGACACCCGCGTCGGCGACACCATCACCCACGAGCGCCGCCCCTGCACAGAGGCGCTGCCGATGCTGCCGATGTGATTGATCGCGGTGATGCGCGCCCAGCGTACCAAGCACTGATCTATCCCGGCCGTTCGGTCGACATCGTGCCGGTGAAAGGCGCGCCGCCCGCGTTTCTCTGCGCCGGTTGGTCTGATCGTCAAGACATCAGCGAAGGTCTGGCCGAAGTGTACCTGCGCTTCAAACGCGCCGAGGTCCCTGCCGAACTCATCATGTACGCTAACGTCGGTCACGG
>JANOGU010000179.1:0-10399 GCA_031406135.1 Rhodobacterales bacterium | reverse complement strand
TGGGCCTCGGTGTGTCGGCCATCAGCCGCGTCGGCGCTGTCTACAGCCAGAATGCCAAGACGCTGGAGGAGTACGCCGACAGCCTGGAACGGGGGCGATTGCCGGTGGCGCGCGGCCTGGCGCTGAGCCTGGACGACCTGGCCCGGCGCAGCATCATCATGTCGCTGATGTGCCGGGGCCAGCTGCTGTTCGAGCCGGTCGAACTGGCCTGGATGATCGACTTTCGCGAACGCTTCCAGGCTGAGCTGCAGTCGCTGCAGGAGTACGCGGAACTGGGCCTGGTCTGGCTCGATGACCAAGGCATCAAGCTGACCGAGGCCGGCTGGTACCTGGTGCGCGCCATTGCAATGCTGTTTGACCGGCACCTGCAAGCGGACCGGCAGCGCGCGCGCTACTCGCGCATCATCTGAGCCGGCCTGGCCTGATCGGCTTACGGCGGTGACAATGCCATCGGGCGGCGTGCGGCTGCGCCGCGCCGATCCAGTCTCCCTTGCATGAGGTCAGCATGAAACTGAAGGAACTCGAGGTCTTCATCGTCGGCAACCCGCCACCAGGCTGGGGCGGGCGCTACTTCATCTTTGTCAAGCTGAGCACCGACAACGGTCTGGTGGGCTATGGCGAGGTCTATGCGGCGGCGGTCGGGCCACGCGCCATGGAGGCCGTGATCCGCGATGTGTTCGAGCGTCATGTGCAGGGCGAGAACCCGGAGAACATCGAGCTGATGTTCCGCCGCGCCTATTCGAGCGGCTTCACTCAGCGTCCCGATCCGACGGTGATGGGCGCCTTCTCGGGCCTGGAGATCGCCTGCTGGGACATCCTGGGCAAGGCGCGGAATCGCCCGGTCTGGGCGCTCCTGGGCGGCAAGATGAACCAGCGCATCCGGTCCTATACCTACCTCTACCCCGAGCCGGGCAAGGAAAGCGCGGAGTTCTGGGTCGATCCCGATGCCGCCGCCGAAGCCGCCGCCCGCTTCGTCGGCCTGGGCTTCACCGCCGTCAAATTCGACCCAGCCGGCCCCTACACGATCCGCGGCGGGCATCAGCCGGCGATGTCCGACATCACCCGCTCCGTCGCTTTCTGCAAGGCGATCCGCGCAGCGGTGGGCGACCGCGCCGACCTTCTCTTCGGCACCCACGGCCAGTTCACCACGCCCGGCGCGATCCGCCTCGGCCGCGAGATCGAACCCTACAACCCGCTCTGGTATGAAGAGCCGATCCCGCCCGACAACCTCCTGGAATTCGCCGAGGTCGCCCGCCATGTCCGCATCCCGCTTGCCACCGGCGAGCGGCTGACGACGAAGGCCGAATTCGGAACCCTCCTGCGTGCCGGCGGTGTGAAGATCCTGCAACCCGCGTTGGGACGGGTCGGCGGCATCTGGGAGGCCAAGAAGATCAGCGCCATGGCCGAGATATTCAACGCCGAGATGGCGCCCCATCTCTACGCCGGGCCGGTGGAGTGGGCGGCAAACGTCCACCTCGCCGCCTCGATCCCCAACCTCCTGATCGCCGAGACGATCGAGACCGGGGGGGCCTTCCACCTCAAGCTGATCCGCAACTCGATCAAGTGGGAGGATGGCTACATCCTCCCCCCCGACGCCCCCGGCCTGGGCATCGACTTCGACGAGGACCTGGCCCGCGCGCATCCCTTCACCGGCACCGGCCTGCATCTGCAGATGCAGGAGGCGCCCTGCGACTACCGGCACGGCAACCGCTTTGAAGGCGGCGCGCCGACGGAAAAGGGCTGACCCGCCCACCCTAGGGTGATAGGATCAACGCGGCAGCGCGGCCGGATTGACCGGTGGAACTTCGAGGGCGGCGATGGACCTGGAAAAGTCGATGCGAATCGCCGAGTTGCCCGAAAGCGTTCGGGTCGTGCTGCGCGACCTGCTTGCGCGGGGCGACCGGATCAGCGCCCGCGAACTGTTGCGAATTCTGGCCGAGCTCTTGGCTACTGCCGGCGCCTACCGATTTTACATCATGGCCATTCTGTCCGAAATGGCGATGATCGGGCGGCTCAATCTTGCCGCCCTGATGGAAGCGCTGACGCTGCTGAATGCGGGCGAGGGCATCTTTACCGCAGTCGGCGCCGAAGCGGCGGGGGCGGGGGCAGCAGGTCTGACCGGTGCGGCGGCGGCAGCGGCGGTGGCGATCGGAGTGCTGATCGTCGCGGCCACCGCCTATCTGGCCTATGACCTGGAAAAGCGGGTGAAGATCAGGCACCCGCCGATGGGAGTTCCCTGTGTGCCCCTGTCCGGGCCGACCGGCAGCGTACAGAAGCTCAGCCGATCGCGCATCGGTTCGCTGACGTCGCTGAACAAGGCGCTGGCTGCGGCGCAGGCCGATGCCGAGGCCACTGTGACCTGCTCCAAGACAGGCTGCGGGAACGGTCGCCGCTGCGCGCCGGTGGCCAACATCATCAACGCCCTGCCCAAGTACCGGGTTTTCTGGACCACCACCGACGTGACCTATATGGTCGGGTGCGCCTGCATCTGACGCCCCGCTGTTGGCCACCCGCACCGGCACGCCCTGCACCTGCAGATGCAGGAGGCGCCCTGCGACCACCGCCACGGCAACCGCTTCGAAGGCGGCACGCCGCGGACGGAGGGGGAATAGAGCCTGTCTCTGCAAGTTGCAGTCAAAGCGTGCGGCCAACCCCCCGCGCCCCGGGCTTGACCCGGGGCCTCGCCGTCAACCTGCGCCGCCTTTGACGGGCGGGTCCCCGGGTCAGGCCCGGGGCGGGTGGTCTTTGGACATGATCGGGCGCGACACGCCCTTGGTGTCAGACCTCGTGGCCGAGCACGGTCACCACCGCCCGCCCGCCCCCCGGGCGGCGCTTGAAGAACATATCGACATGCTGGATGTCCCGCTCGTCGCCCGGAAAGACGATGTCGCGGGTCCGCTCGCCCCGCTCGATGAAGTTGCGCAGGTTGAAGGCCAGCGTCTTGCCGTTGGCGAAGGTGACATGGACCTTGTTGATGAAGATGCCGTTCTCGGTCACCTCCAGTCGCAGCGCGTCGAACCGGCGACCGCCCGCCAGCACGATGCGGTCGTGGTCGCCGCCGGGCTTCACCGTCCGCAGCCCCAGCCCCCCCCAGCCCTTGGCCTGCGCCACCGCTGGCAGCACCGCCGCGGCGATCGCCGCAGCCGCGGCGCCCAGAATGAACCTGCGTGTCATTGTCATTGCGAAAACCCCCTGTCCAATGCGCCCGGACCAGCCGTCCGGTCCAGCATCAACGTCCCCTGTACAGGTTTCCGTCGCCCGGACCCAGCAATCGCAGGCAAGCTGGCGGCCCCGGGAGGACTCGAACCCCCAACCTCGGACTTAGAAGGTCCTTGCTCTATCCGGTTGAGCTACGGGGCCGCACGCTCCTGTCCTGCAACGGGCACCGGCCCGGCGCAATCAGATTTCGCGGGTCATGAAGATCGAGTTCGGGTCCGGCCCGTACCCCTCGAAGGGTCCGCATTCCACGAACCCCTCGCGCAGGTAGAACCGACGCGCGTCAACGAAGGATGCCTGCGCCCCGGTCTCCAGCCACAGCCGCACGATCCTGTCGGCCCGGGCCTCTGCCACGACATGCGCCAGGAGCCGCGGCGCAAGGCCCTCGCCGCGCATCTCGGACAGGACATGCATCGACTTCACTTCCGCATGGCCCGGGGTCGAGAGGCGCTTGAACGCGCCCATCGCCACCGGCCCGCCATCCCGGCGCAGCACGAAGAACCGGATGCCGGGAGCGGCCAGCGCCTCGGCCGCCATCATGTGGATCGACCCGGGCGGGGTGTCCTCGTGCATCCGCGCCCGGTGCCTCGCCAGCAGCGGGCCGAGGTCGGCCCCCAGCGGGCTTTCCTCGGCGATGGCGATCACTGCATCCCCATCAGATCCATGCCGTTGATCAACAACGTGCCGGGCGCCGAGGCATCGATCTCCCAGACCAGCGCGCCGTCTGGGCCGGGCTGCGCCAGACCCTGCGCCATGCCGAGCACCGGCAGGATCTGCATCACCACCTCGGGCGGCGCCGACTGCAGCGAGGTCATCACCGCATCGAGGCCCGTCGCGGTGACCGTGGCGGTGCCGGTCGGTACCATCATGCTCGGCCCCGCCTGCATCCGGCCTTCCCAGCTCAGCGTGTACAGTTCGTTGCTGATCGACCCCGGGCCGGCGAAGATGTCGACCGTACCGTCGGGCATGAAGGCATTCATCAGCGCCGCTTCGAACTCGGGCCCGGGCTCGGTGCCGGGGACGAGGTCGAAGAGGCCGAGCAGCACCTGCGCCGCGGCGGCCGCGTTGAAGCTGTCCACACCGATGTCGATGGTCGCGTCCGTCGGCATCAACGGCTCGGCGAAGGGCGGCAGCACGCCCGGCGGCGGGGTGACGCCCGACAGGCTGATCGCCTCGCGGAACAGCCCGTTCTCGACCGCACCGGCCATCTCGATGTCGAACCCCAACCCGGTCGCCGTCACCGGACCCACCGGGGTCATCACCGACAGGTTGCTGCCGGTGCCGGTGGCCGTGATCTTCTCGAACAGCGGCAGGCTGCCTTCCAGGATCGACTTCAGCTCGCCCCGGTTGGCCAGTATCGCCGCCTCGCCCGGATTGGCGACGAACCAGGCGAGCGCGCCCAGAAAGGCCTCGGGCCGTAAGCCCGTGGTGGTGCCGTTGACCGAGTAGCTGTCCAGCGTCACCGCGATGGTGACCGGCGGCGCGCCGGGTTCCAGCGGCATGTTCATGGTCTGGCTGACGCCGGTCGCGGAATAGACCTGCGTCCCGTCCACCCCGCCGTTCGCGCCCGGCACGGCGGTCGACGTCCACACCATCTGGGTCAGCGTGGAATTCGACACCTGCTCGCCCGCCATCGGGTCGGTGACGATCTGGCTGGTGGTCATGTTGTCCAGCACGCAGTCGCTCTGCGAATACGCCATCAGCGCCGCGTCGAAGGTGCCGGCGCAAGCCGCCCTCGCGATGTCGATCGACATTTCCATAGCGCCGGGAACCGACATCTTCAGGCTCATCGGCTGGTCCTGCGCGATACCCCAGGTGCCGTCGCCGTTGTCGGTCAACAGCATCGTCAGCGCCGTCATCGACACCGTCGCCCCAGCCTCTGCCGGGATCAACGCGAACAGCGGTGCGGCATCCAGCGTCACCGCATAGGCGTCGCCCTCGGTGGTCACCTCGACCACGCCGGGAATGCTGCCGAGATAGCTCTGGAACAGCGCGGTCAGGTCGGCCGCGCCCTGCGGCGTCGCCTCGGCAAGGGAAAGCCCCGGCACCAGCGCCAGGACGGACACGGCAGAAAACAGCTTCGACATGGTTCAAACTCCTGATTTCAAAGCGAAAGGGTTCAGTGCGTCCAGGCGCCCTTGCGGTCGGTGGCGAAATTCTCGCCGTAGCCGCGGGGACGGATCACCGGGCGGCGCGGCTTGGGCTCGGCCAGGTCATAGTCGATGCCGCGCGTGCGGGCATAGTCCTCCGCCTCCTCGCGGGAGGCAAAGCGCAGGCGAACCTGGGCCTCGGTGTCGCCTGACGAGGTCCAGCCCATCAGCGGGTCGATCTCGCGGGACGCGGCGGGCTCGTGTTCCAGGACCCAGTGCTGGGTCCTGGCCTGGCCGGACTGCATCGCATTGCGGGCGGGCTGATAGATGCGGGCGCGCATGGGGACCTCCGTCACGACGCCCCGGATATGGGGCCATCGGGCGCGCCCATGCAAGGGCGCTGTCAGCGGATCACGGGGAGTGTGGGTGGGGTGTGGGGTGCGATCCGCCGACAGCGTTTGCTGCTTGCCGGACAAACGTGCCCCATTCGTTCGCCGATTTCAACGTGTGCGTGTGAGTGCTCGGCGATTTTTCGCTAAAATTGAGCGGCCGTTCTTAACCCTTCGGCAAGGGCTCGAGCACGAGCACCAGATAACGGGTGTTGTCGGCGAAGGCCTGCGCCGTCCGCTTGCGCCCGGTCAGCCGCTCCATCAGGTTGGCGCGCCTGCGCCGCGCCAGGATCGCCGCCAGGAACTTGCCCAGAATCCAGAGACTTGCCGGCCGCTTCTCGGCAAACTCGGCGCGCAGGCGCAGCAGCCCGAGGCCCAGCACGTTGTACAGCGACTGCTCCAGATCGATCGACGGCGCCACCGCGTCGGTGATGTCCTCGTCGCGGGCGACGCGGACGGGCAGCCCCGCAAGCGCGGCACGGAACGCCGCCAGCGGGTGCCCGCCGCCCGGCTTCGGGCCGTCCGCCTTCCGTCCGCGATAGGCCTCGGTCCGGAAACAGTCCGCCACCACGAGCCGCCCGCCGGGCGCCAGCAGCGCCAGCGCCCTCGGCAGGCTCTCGCCCAAGGGGATGTACTGAAAGCTCTCCGAGAACAGGCAGGTGTCAAAGACGCCGGTCCCGGCAAAGTCCTCGAACACCGTCTCGTGCACCACTGCCCCCGGCGCGTTGATCCGGCAGCGCGCGGCGAGGAAGGCCGAGGGCACCACGATCTCGACCGCGTAGCCCAGCGCCAGCAGCCGCTTCGCCGTCTCTCCCGCGCCGCCGCCGATGTCGAGCACCCGCGCCGGGGCGGCGGGCAGACAGGTCAGCAGCCGGTCGGTATAGGCATCCTGCGCCGCCTTGAGGTTGGCCGCATTGACCTCGAGCCCGGTCCAGTCGCCGTAGTGCAGGCTCTCCGCCCCGGTCAGCCAGCGGATGAACGCCAGCCCCACGTCCAGGCCCACCGCGCGCGTGTCGATCTTCTTGCCCATGCCCCGCCATAGCGCGGCCTTGAACCCAAGCCAACCGGCTTGCCCCGGAACAAAAACGGATCAAATTCACGGGCGAAGGGAATCGCGCCATGCCCCACAACAACGACAACGCCCTCGCCCCCCGCCCCGAGGTGCTGACCCGGCCCAAGCTGGAAGGCGGCCGCCGCTTCGTCCTGCAGGCGCCATTCCAGCCCGCGGGCGACCAGCCTACGGCCATCGCCGAACTGGTCGGCGGCCTCGCCGCGGGCGAGCAGAACCAGGTCCTCCTCGGCGCCACCGGCACCGGCAAGACCTTCACCATGGCCAAGATCATCGAACAGACCCAGCGCCCGGCGATCATCCTCGCGCCCAACAAGACGCTCGCCGCCCAGCTTTACGGCGAATTCAAGGGCTTCTTCCCGGAGAACTCGGTCGAGTACTTCGTCAGCTATTACGACTACTACCAGCCCGAGGCCTATGTCGCGCGGACCGACACCTACATCGAGAAGGAAAGCCAGATCAACGAACAGATCGACCGGATGCGCCACTCCGCCACCCGCGCCCTTCTGGAACGCGACGACGTCATCATCGTCGCCTCGGTCTCCTGCATCTACGGCATCGGCTCGGTCGAGACCTATTCGGCGATGACCCAGGACCTGATCGCCGGCAGGACCTACGACATGCGCAAGGTCATCGCCGAACTGGTCGCCCAGCAATACCGCCGCAACGACCAGGCTTTCGCGCGGGGGTCGTTCCGTGTGAGGGGCGACGCGCTGGAGGTCTGGCCGGCCCACCTCGAGGACCGTGCCTGGCGCTTCTCCTTCTTCGGCGAGGAGCTGGAATCGGTCACCGAATTCGACCCCCTGACCGGGGCGAAGACCGATGTCTTCAAGCAGGTCCGCATCTACGCCAATTCGCATTACGTCACCCCGCGCCCGACGCTGCAACAGGCGATCGGAGGCATCAAGATCGAACTGCGCCAGCGCCTCGACCAGCTGATCGGCGAGGGCAAGCTGCTCGAAGCCCAGCGCCTCGAACAGCGCTGCCAGTTCGACCTCGAGATGCTGGAAACCACTGGCTCCTGCGCCGGGATCGAGAACTATTCCCGCTACCTCACCGGCCGCGCCCCCGGGGAACCGCCGCCCACGCTGTTCGAATTCATCCCCGACCACGCCATCGTCTTCGCCGACGAAAGCCACGTCTCCGTGCCGCAGATCGGCGGCATGTATCGCGGCGACTACCGGCGCAAGTTCACGCTGGCCGAACACGGCTTTCGCCTGCCGTCCTGCATGGACAACCGGCCGCTGAAATTCGAGGAATGGGACGCGATGCGGCCACAGAGCGTCTTCGTCTCCGCCACGCCCTCGGCCTGGGAGATCGGGCAGGCCGGTGGCGTCTTCGCCGAACAGGTGATCCGCCCCACCGGCCTGGTCGACCCGCAGGTCGAAATCCGCCCGGTGGAGATGCAGGTGGACGACCTGCTCGACGAGGTTCGCCGCGTCGCCGCCCGCGGCCTGCGCGTGCTGGTCACCGTGCTGACCAAGCGCATGGCCGAGGACCTCACCGACTACCTGCACGAACAGGGCATCCGCGTGCGCTACATGCATTCCGACATCGACACCCTTGAACGGATCGAGATTCTGCGCGACCTGCGCCTCGGCGCCTTCGACGTGCTCGTCGGCATCAACCTGTTGCGCGAGGGGCTCGACATCCCGGAATGCGGGCTGGTGGCGATCCTCGATGCCGACAAGGAAGGCTTCCTGCGCTCGGAAACCTCGCTGATCCAGACCATTGGCCGGGCCGCACGGAACGCCGAGGGCCGGGTCATCATGTATGCCGACCACGTCACCGGCTCGATGGAGCGGGCGCTGGCCGAGACCACCCGGCGGCGCGACAAGCAGAAGGCCTACAACCGGCTCCACGGCATCACGCCGGAGACGATCCGCAAGAACGTCGAGGACGTGATGTCCGGGCATTGGCAGGGCGACACCGACATGGCGCGGGTCACGGCGCGGGTGGACAAGCCGATGGTGGGGGCCAATCTGGCCGCGCATCTGGAAGGGCTGCGGGTGCAGATGCGCAAGGCGGCGGAGAACCTGGAGTTCGAGGAGGCGGCCCGGTTGCGGGATGAGGTGAAGCGGCTGGAGGCGGTGGAACTGGCGGTGGCCGACGACCCCCTGGCGCGGCAGTCGGCGGTGGAGGCGGCCAGCGAGAAGGCGGTGAAGGGGTCGGGGCGGAGCACGGGGGGGCGGGCGGGGATGCGGGGCGGGAAGCGGAGGAGGTAGGGCGCCGCGATCAGCGCTCAGAGCGAATATACGAGTTACCAATGGAAAGGATCATCCGAGTATCAGGTCTCTCTTGGGCGATTGCGTACTCTGCTTCGATGAAAGAGAACGCACTGTCTATTCTCTGAGCGGCCTGATACTCTGTGCAACGCAGGCTGATGCGACTCAAGCTGCGGAATCTTCTCTTTTGGCCATCCGGAATTCTTGGGGCTATTCTCTCAAAATCCCCATCGCTCGAGACCAAGACCGCCGAGTTATCCTCTGCGACAAAGGCCACTAGAGGGTCCACTGATCCTTCCGGGATGAGGTCCCGAATATAGAAGGTTTCAAATCCCCGATCCATGAGTATCCTTGATACCGCTTTCGGCACATTTTCATCGAGCATGAAGCGCATTTCGCGAATACTTACTCCCTAGGCTGAAATCTTCTCAAAACCCTCATGGAGAAGTGCCGCATGTATATCCACTGCAGTAAGAGTCGGATACTCTCCGATGATCTGGGGAACCGTATAACCTGCCTCGGCGAAGCGCCGTATCGACGCCGTCGGTATGCGTGTTCCTGAAATCACCCAGCTATTGCGCGCTACAAATTTATGCCGTTCAACTTTCCCAAGCGAACCTTGAGGTCGCTTTTTCAGTTCGATAACGCGCCTCGTTACGTCGTCAATTACGTCGATAACAGGAAGCATCGCGTACTGACCGTCACGCAGACTTTCTACTTGACCCGTTCTTGGGTCGTGGAAGTGGACCTCTTTCTTGACTACAAAAAGCCTCGTATCCGCCCAATGTTTGTAGCCACGACGCTCAAGCTCAAGAGCAACATTGCGGAGAGTCTTAAAACCGATTTTGTGTTTCTGCCTAAGGGTCGCTATGGTCTTCAGGCCGACAATATCCTTGAAGGAATAGATGCGGCTATATGCACTACTCCTATTTTCATAGCCATGAGCAGGCGTGAAGAAGCCACGTCGATCCCAAGCTCTCAGTTGCCCGACAGAGATGCCGGTTACGCGCGAGGCTTGGTCCTCCGTCAGGGCGGTAACGATCTCCTGGCCGGTAGCTGTGTCCATCAGTTCTGCTTGTCCCCTGCGGTCGCCCAAAGTAGCAAGTTTGCTCTTGCGGCGCTAGCAACGTCGATGGGTGCTCCGCACCCATCTCCCCCCCTCACTCCCCGAACGCCCCCTCCACCCCAACCCCCGCCCACCCCGCATCCACCCGCCCCGCCCTTATCTCCCGGTGGACCCGCGAGAACGGCCACGCCGCCGGGCACGCGGCGAGCCCGTGCTTCACCGGGTTCATCCGGCAATACTGCACGCGCATCGCGAAATCCGCCTCGTCCCGGCGCGTGCAAGTGGTGACCCCCGCAACGCGAACGGCCGCCCCGTCACCGGGGCGGCCGCCGCAGAACCAGCGC
>JANOGU010000097.1:0-37288 GCA_031406135.1 Rhodobacterales bacterium | reverse complement strand
CGCACGCACCGCCGCGGTGCGTGCGAGCACGCACCCTACCTGCGCGCGCTCTCGAAAAAGTCCGCGACCCATTCGGCGTGTCGGGCCGGATCGGACGGGTCGGCGAGCGAAGCACGGGCGGCGCCGTCGCCGTCGAGGTGGTCCACGAGACTGGCGATGAATCCCGGTGTCATCTCCGGGTGGTACTGGGTGCAGAGGATGCGCGGGCCGAGACTGTAGAACGCCGCCGGACAGCCCGGCCCCGCGCCCCGCACCACGCCACCCGGCGGCAGGCGCGTGACCTGCTCGGCATGCGCGGCTGCGATGCGGAGGCGACGGCCGTCAAGGGTCGCCTCCACCACGCCGAGGATGAAGCGACCGTCGTTCGGGCCGACCGCGCCGCCCAGCGCCAGCGCGATGGCCTGGTGGCCAAAGCAGGCGCCAAGCATCGGCACACCCTGGGCGTGAGCCTTGCGGATCAGATCGAGAAGCCGCGCGATCCAGGGGTCAGGATCATGAACGGAGGCCGGGCTGCCACCGAGCAGCAGACCGTCTAAGGCGTCCGGGTTCTCGGGGAATTCGCCTTCCGTGCAGTCGAAGACCGTGACCGGCCAGTCCGGCCGCGCCAGCGCCAGAAGCGCGGTGAACTTCTCTCCGTCCCGCGGATGACGGGCGGAGAAATCGGAGCGGTCGGTGTTGGTGACAAGGATCGCGATATGCACGGTGATTCCTGTTTGCATATTTATGAACTTGTGTAGTATATCGTTGCGCAGACAACAAGGGGGAGTCGCATGACCGTCTGGACACCTGCCGACGACGGCTTTGCCGACCTCACCTCGCACGATAGCTTCACCCGGGGGCCGCCGCACAACACCTTCGCCCGGCTGCGGCGCGCGGACCCGATGCACTGGACCGAGTGGTCGCAGGGTCAGAGCTTCTGGTCGGTCACCCGGCACCAGGACATCCTGAAGCTGAACGGGCAGCCGGACCTGCTGTCGTCGGCCCGCGGCATAAGGATGGAGGACCAGAGCTACGAGGAATACCTCGCCCGCCGCACCTTCATGGAGACCGACGCGCCGGAACACATGGTCACCCGGATCAAGGTCGCGAAGGCCTTCTCGCGCAACATGGTGGCGCTGTTCGAGGAGCAGATCCGCGACCTGTGCCGCGAGATCCTCGACAGCACGCTGCCGAAGGGCAGCTTCGACGCCACCAAGGAGATCGCGCGGCAATTGCCGATGCGGATGCTGGGCCGGATCATCGGCGTGCCGGACGCGGACCTGCCCTGGCTGGTAGAGAAGGGCGATGCGCTGATCGCCAACACCGACCCGGACTTCACCACGCATGTCCTCGACAAGATGACCACCGACGAGTTCCGGATGATGCCGTTCAACTCGCCGGCCGGCGCCGAGCTGTACGTCTACGCCCGCGACCTGATGGCGCGGAAAGCGGCGAGCGGCGACACCTCGGGGGTGCTGCCGCTGATCCTCGCGCCCGGATCGGATGGGCAGGTGATGCCGGAGCACGAGTTCCGCAACTTCTTCTGCCTGCTGGTAGCCGCGGGAAACGACACCACGCGCTACTCCATCGCCGCCGGCATCCAGGCGCTGGCGCACCAGCCGGAGCTGCTGGCGCAGCTGCAGTCGGGTGCGGTGGACGAGACCATGGCCGACGAGATCATCCGCTGGGCCACGCCGGCGCTCTACTTCCGGCGTACCGCGACGCGGGATTTCGAGTTCCATGGCAAGGCGGTGAAAGCGGGCGACAAGGTGCTGTACTGGTTCGCCTCCGGCAACCGGGACGACGCGGCCTTTGCCGACCCGTTCCGCGTGGACCTAGCCCGCAGCCCCAACCGGCACCTGAGCTTCGGCCAGGGCGGGCCGCATGTCTGCCTGGGGATGTGGCTGGCACGGCTGGAAGTGCGGCTGCTGTTCCAGGAGCTTGCCAAGCGCATCCGCAGCATCGAACCTGCCGGAGAGCACCGCTTCCTGCGGTCGAACTTCGTTGGCGGGATCAAGGAACTGCCGGTGCTCGTGACGCTGCAATGACAAGACGATCACTGGCCGTGAGCGCCGGAACGGGGAGACCGAGATGACCGAACGCCTGCGAGCGATGTTCTGCGACCACCTGAGCCTGATGCGGGGCAAGTACCTGCCGGCGGCCAAGATGGGCAGCGACGAGAGCCGCTTTGCCCAGCCGACCTTCAGCGTCCACTACGACAAGGACCTGCTGATCGAGGCGCCGGGGACGAAATGCCTGGAGGGCCTGTCCGACATGGTGCTGCGCTGGGACGGGGCGGAGGTGCGGCAGGGCTGGGAGCCGGAGACGAAGGTGGTGATGGGCGACCTCTTCGACGGCGACGGGGTGCCCCTGCCGCTCTGCCCGCGCGGGGCGCTGAAGCGGGCTGTGGCGGCCTGGGGCAAACGGGGGCTGGCGCCAAAGGTGGGGATCGAGCTGGAGGCCTATGCCTTCGTGCGCACGCCGGAGGGGGCTGTGGTGCCCTATGACGCGCCCGGCGGAATCGTCTACGGCACCGGCAATTTCACCGATCCGCGGCGGTTTACCGATGCGATCTGGAACCGGGCGGAGGCGATCGGTCTGCCGCTCGACCTGATCACCGCGGAATACGACAACCCGCAGTTCGAGTTCACGCTCGCCTTCGACGAGGCGGTGCGGCATGTCGATACGGTGGTCCTGTTCCGCCAGATGGCGCGCGAGATCGCCTGGGACCACGGCATCATCCTGACCTTCCTGCCCAAGCCCTTCCCGACCAAGGGCGGCTCGGGCCTGCACGTGAACCTGAGCTTCACCGACGCCGCCGGGAAGAACGCCATCGCTCACGGCGACCGGGGGGACCCCGCGAACCTCAACCCGCTGGCCAAGGGCTGCATCGCCGGCTGGATGCGGCATCACCGGGGACTCGCCGGCCTGATCGCCCCCAATGCGCTCAGCTACGCCCGGCTGCAGCCGGCGAGCCTGTCGGGCTACTGGTGCAACTGGGGTGGCGACAACCGCAACGTCACCGCGCGGGTCTCGGCCGAGGGCGGCAAGAAGGCGCGGCTGGAACACCGGATGGCAGATGCGGCGGCGAACCCCTACACCACGGTCGCGGCGGTGCTGCAGGCAGCGCTGCTGGGCGTCGAGGGCGGCTACGACCTGCCGCCGATGGAAACCGGCGACGGATTCACCCGCAACGACGCCCCGCATGGGGTGGCGGCATCGCTGGCCGGGGCGCTCGACGACCTGGAAGCCGACACCGCGCTGGCGGCGGCGGTGGGCGCGGGACTTGTGCAGAACCACCTCTACATGAAGCGCGCCGAGGTCGAGAAGACCAAGGCGCTGGAGGGCGAGGCGCTGCGCGACTGGTATATCTGGTATCTGTGAGGGGGAACAATGAAGGCGACCTGGATCCTGCCCGACGGGCGCGAGGTTTCGAGCGAGGTGAAGCAGGGCTCGAGCCTGATGGAGGCGGCGGTGGCGATCGGAATCCCCCATGTGATCGGGGAATGCGGGGGGAACATGTCCTGCGCCACCTGCCATGTCTATGTGACCGAAGACTGGCGTGCAGTCACCGGAAAGCCCGAGGCGTTCGAGGACGACATGCTGGACGTGACCGAGGCCGAGCGGCGGCCGGAGTCGCGGCTGTCCTGTCAGCTGAAAATGTCACCGGCGCTGGACGGGATCGTCCTGCTTGTGCCGGAGCCCTGAGCAAGCGTCACACGGTGGGACATTTTTTTCCTTTAATAGTTTCAATGCCTTGCACTGATTCGTTAGGGGTTTGTTAGGGAATGGACTCGCGTTAGCCCAGCGCACGGTGGCCCCAGGCCCGCGCGGCGCCGATGCGGGCGGCAAGTTCGGCGGCGGCGGGGGAGAGGGTTTCGCCGCGCCGCCCGGAAGCGCGGTCGAGCCGATGCGGAGCCCGCGCCAGGCGATGCCGCGGGCGGGCGCCAGGGTCAGCCCCGCGGCCCGGTCGCGCAGCCGAATTTGAGTGATGGCCGAACGTCGCTTGCGGGGCCGGGGACGCTGTGACACCGCTTGCCACATCGGACGCGACCGGACCCCGGGACAGGGGGCCGGGGTCTCGGGGAGGGACAGATGCGGCAGGACAGGGATTCGCTAGGGGCCGTCGCGGTCCCCGAAACCGCGCTGTGGGGCGCGCAGACGGAACGGGCGCGAGCCAACTTCCTCGCCACCGGGGTGCCGATCAGCCACTTTCCTGCGCTGGTGCGGGCGCTGGCGCAGGTCAAGCTCGCCGCCGCCCAGGTGAACGCGGCGCAGGGCCGGCTGGACCCCGGGATCGCGCGGGCCATCGCCGCGGCGGCGGCGGAGGTGATTGCCGGCGGCCACGCCGACCAGTTCCCGGTGGACGTGCTGCAGGGCGGGGCCGGAACCTCGTCGAACATGAACATCAACGAGGTGCTGGCCAACCGGGGCCTGGAGCTTCTCGGCCACCCGCGCGGCGCCCACGACCACCTGCACCCCAACGACCACGTGAACCTGTGCCAGTCCACCAACGACGTCTACCCGACCGCCGTGCGCGTCGCCCTGATGGCCGAGACCTTCGGTTTGCAATCCGCGCTGACCGGGCTGGCGGATGCCTTCGCCACCAAGGCGGCGGAGTTCACGGGGATCGAGAAGCTGGGCCGCACCCAGTTGCAGGACGCCGTGCCGATGACGCTGGGCCAGGAGTTCATGGCCTTCAGCAATACCCTGCGCGAGGATGTGGCGCGGCTGAACGAGATTCCGCGGCTGTTCAACGAGGTCAACCTTGGCGGCACGGCGATCGGCACCGGGCTGCTGGCGCCGGAAAACTACCGCGCGGCCGTGGTGCCCGCGCTGGCCAAGATCACCGGCCTGCCGCTGGTGCCCTCGGCCGACCTGATCGAGAGCAGCTGGGACACCGGGGCCTTCGTGCTGTTCTCCGGCATGCTGAAGCGCACCGCGACGAAGCTGTCCAAGATCGCCAATGATCTTCGGCTGCTGTCCTCCGGCCCGCGCGGCGGGATCGGCGAGATCACCCTGCCGGCGATGCAGCCGGGGTCGTCGATCATGCCGGGCAAGGTCAATCCGGTGATCCCGGAGATGGTGAACCAGATCTGTTTCCAGGTGATCGGCGCCGACCTGACGGTGACGCTGGCCTCCGAGGCGGGGCAACTGCAGCTCAATGCCTTCGAGCCGGTCATCGCCTACAACCTCTTGACCGCGCTGACGCTGCTGCCGCGCGGGGCGGTGGCGCTGGCGACGCTCTGCGTGGCGGGCATCCAGGCCAATCCGGAGGTGTGCAAGGCGCATCTCGACCGCTCCACCGCCCGGGTCACCGCGATGGTGCCCGAGATCGGCTATGCCAAGGCCGCGGAACTCGCCAAGGCGATGCTGGCGGGGAAGACCTGAGACCGCTTCCTGCTGGCTGACTGCAACCGCCGCACGGATGCCTGTGGCGGGTCGGTGGGCAACCGGGTGCGGCTGGTGGCGGAGCTGATCGACGCGGTGCGCGAGGCTTTGCATGGGCGCTGCGCATACCATGGCGCGCTACGAGACCGCCTTTCACGCGCCGATTCTGGCGAACCGGGACAACCACCCTACTTGGCTCGACCCCGCCACCGACGCGGCGCTGGCCGCCTGTGTCACGCGGCGCAAGGCCGAAGGCGGGGCACCGATGAACTGAAATGACGTGGCAACAGGGAGATGTGCATTGAACGCAGGAACACTGGCGGCTGTTCTGGCGGCTGTTCTGGCCGCAGTCATCGCCACCCCGGTGGTGGCGCAGGACTTCATTGTCTATGGCGGCATCGGTCTCGAGTACCTGAACCGGCCGGACGGCGACGAGGAGCCCAACGTGTCCAGCCTCGAGGCCTATGTCGAAGGCGAGGTCTCGGGCTTCTATCTTGGGGTCTGGGCGCTTCAGGCCAATGTCGAGAGCTACGACGAGATCAACCTCTACTTCGGCTACCGCCGCGACCTGGACAGCGGCCTTTCCTACGACCTCGGCTACTACCGCTACATCTATCCCTACGACCGCGCGTCCGACTATGGCGAGCTGCATATCGGCGTCGCGCAGTCGATCAGCGAAACGGTGTTCGTTTCGCTCGACCTAGCCTACGATCCGGACAACGAGCTCGGCAATGCCTATCTGGGCGTCGAGGTCTATCCGGCCGAGAAATGGACGCTGTCGGCCAACTATGGAACCTACGAGGTGCTTGATGCCGCCGCCGAACAGGAATGGGAATTCGGCGCCACCTACAACTTCACCGACGAGACGGCGGTCGACCTGCGCTGGTACGACGGGACGGAGTATGTGCAGGGCTACGTCGGGCTGTTCCTGTCCTTCGACACCACGCTTTTCGGCGGCTGACTGTGCCGATCATCGCGACGGACTACCCCTTCGGGCTTCGGGAGATCGAGAACGTCTGGGTTCCGATGTCCGACGGGGTGCGGCTCGCCGGCCGGCTCTGGCTGCGGGGGGGCCGGCCGGGTGCCGCTCGGGCCGGGCGGCCGCCTCGGCGCGCCCGGCACAGGCGAGGCGGCGATCTGCTCCCCGCTCTGGGTCGGGCTCGCCGCAGGCGAGGTCTGGCGCCACGGCAAGGCGGCCGAATGACCCACCAACCGGCGCGAGGACGACGGCGGCTCGCTGGTCTTCGTCTCCGCGCCGCTGGCCGCGCCGCTGGAAATCCTGGGCGCCCGGCTGAACGACGTGGCGCCCTCCGGCGCCTCCACCCGCGTCACCGTCGGGCTGTTGAACCTGACGCACCGGAACGGCCACGAGCGCCCCGAACCCCTGACCCCGGCGGCCCGAAGGTCCGCCGCACGGTGCGCCGCGACCTCCTGTCCGGCGAGATTGTCGTCGACGTCCCGCGCTGGACCCACGGCACCGGCCTGCCCGCCATCGGCCAGACAACGCACCGCACCGGGCTCGCGCGCTACACGATCACCGACGGCGGCCCGCTGTCCGCCGTCTGCGAGACCCGCCTGTCCTGCGATGCCGCCCACTTCATCTTCACCGCCCGCCTGACCGTCACTGGGAACGGCGCCGCCGTCTTCACCCGAAGCTGGGACGATTGCATCGCGCGTGACCATCTCTGACGCGGAGATGGCTTCATCCTTGCCCAAATACCCCGGGGTCCGGGGCAGCGCCCCGGGGCGCCGCGGCCGGCGCTGCCGGTGGCACCGGAGCGCGACCGCTCTGCAAGCGCCTCCCTCCCCCCTCGTGGGGGAGGGATGGGGAGGGGGGGCTGCGGGCGCTGCCGGGTCCCTAGATGGCGGCGGCGGGCTGACCGTCCGGCAGGGCGGCGAGGATGTTGTCGGCGATGCAGTCGATGTCCCCGGGCGTGAAGGTCAGTGGCAGGCGCAGGTCGAACAGCGTGGAGAGGATGCGATCGGTCTGCGGCAGGTGCTGCGGCGGCAGGTAGCGCCAGGAGGGATGGGCGGAGGTGAAGGCCACCGGCTCCGCGGCGCCGAACCATTTCAGCTCCACCCCGCCGACCCTGGTCAGGGCCAGGAAGGTCTCGCAGCCGGCGGGAGTAAAGCCAGGGACGCGGAACTGCAGCGATGAACCGACATGGGCCTCGGCCTGCGGGCGGTGGGGGAGCGCGACGCCCGGATGCACGGCGAGCCGCATCCCCAGACGGTCATGAAGTGCGTTCCAGCGTGCGATGCGGTCGTCGAGGCCGGGGAGTTGCGGCCGCAGGATCGCCGCGCGCAGGTTGTCCATGCGGGCGGAGGTGTTCGGCATGTCCAGCCGGCAGGCGCGGAAATGCGCCTCGGCCGGGGCCGCGCCGTGGCGGGCGTAGAGCATGTAGGAGCCCGACATGACGATCGCCCGGGCGATCAGGTCGGGGTCGTCGGACGTCAGGAACCCGCCTTCGCCAGAATTCATGTGCTTGTAGGTCTGGGTCGAGAAGCAGCCGGCGGCGCCGAAGCTGCCGGAGCGCCGCCCGGCCCAGCGGGCGCCCATGGTATGGGCGCAGTCCTCGATCACGGTCAGCCCGAGCGCATTGGCGCGCTCCATCAGCGCTTCCATGTCCGGCAGGTGGCCGCGCATCAGCGACAGCATCAGCACCCTTGCGCCGGAGGATGTCGCCTTTTGGGCAAGGTCGCCGAGGTCGATCACCAGGTCCTCGGTGATTTCCACCAGCACCGCCTCGCCGCCCGCGGCGCGGATCGCGCCGGGCACCGGGGCCAGCGTGAAGGCGTTGGTCAGCACGCGATCCCCCGGCTGCACGCCGACGGCGCGCAGCGCGAGTTGCAGCGCCTGCCCGCCCGAGGCGGTGGCCAGGGCGTAGCGCGCGCCCTGCCAGGCCGCGAACTCCCGCTCCAGCGCCGAAGCCTCGGGCTCCTCGCCCTCGGCCACATTGTAGCGGTGCAGCCGCGCGGTGCCGAGGACCGCCATCGCGGCATCGAGCGATGCCTGCGGCAAGGCCTCCTGCTGGGTGAAGCTGCCGGTGAAGGGGCGGGGCATCGGGTCTCCTCGGGCGCAGTCTTAGCCCACCGGCAGTTCGGTGTCGCGCTTGGGCTGGTCCATGACGATCTGGCTCTTCACCCGGGCGACGGTGGGGTGTGGCAGCAGGCGGTCGTGGATCAGGCGGTTGAGCGCGGCGAGGTCGGGGCACCAGACGCGCAAGAGATAGTCGGCCTCGCCGGTCAGCGTCCAGCAGCCGGCGACCTCCGGCAGGGTGGAGATCAGGCTGAGGAAGCTTCTCGCCCGGTCGGCGCTGTGCGCAGCCATCTCGACCTGCACGAAGGCCTGCACGGTGAGACCGAGCTTCGCCGGGTCGAGCCGCGCGCCGTAGCCGGTGACATAGCCCGCCTGCTCCAGCCGCCGGCGGCGGCGGGCGGCCTGGCTGGCGGAGAGGGTCAGCGCCTCGCCCAACGCCTCGGCCGTGATCTCGGCATTTCGCTGGAGGAGCGAGAGGAGCTGGCGGTCGGTGTCGTCGAGCATGCGTGGGGTCCGCGCGTTCTGTCTGGAACGCGAGAATCCCGCGCGCCGTTGGCGGAATCAAGCACCAATTTCGCGCGCACTGCGCGCGTGTCCGGGCGCAGAATCACGCGACATTGCAAGGAGTCTGCCGATGGGTCCGTTCCCGCATACCGCGCCGCGTGCCGTGATCTCGCCGGAAAACCCCGCGGGCACCGACGGGTTCGAGTTTGTCGAGTTCGCCCACCCCGAGCCGGAGGCGCTGCGCGCGCTGTTCGGGCGCATGGGCTATACGCTCGCCGCCCGGCACCGGACCAAGGCGATCGAGCTCTGGCAGCAGGGCGACATCACCTATGTCCTGAACGACGAGCCCGGCAGCCACGCCCGCCGCTTTGTCGAGGAACACGGCCCCTGCGCGCCGTCGATGGGCTGGCGGGTGGCGGATGCGGGGCATGCGTTCGCCCATGCGGTGGCGATGGGCGCCACGCCTTATGAGGGACCGGACAAGGCGCTGGACTGGCCGGCCATCCAGGGCATCGGCGGGTCGCTGATCTATTTCACCGAAGTCTATGGGCCGGGGGCGGACCCCTATGCCGGGGACTTCGATTTCTTGTCGGCAGGTAAGCCCCAGGGCGTGGGGTTCCACTACCTCGACCATCTGACCCACAACGTCCACAAGGGCAATATGGACCGCTGGTTCGAGTTCTACGGAAAGCTGTTCGGCTTCCGCCAGATCCGGTTCTTCGACATCGCGGGCAAACACAGCGGACTTGTCTCCCGTGCCCTGACCTCGCCCTGCGGTCGGATCCGCATTCCGATCAACGAAGACCGGGGCGAGACCGGGCAGATCGTGGAATACCTCAAGCGCTACAACGGCGAGGGCATCCAGCACATCGCCGTGGGCTGCGACGACATCTATGCGGCGACCGACGCCATCGCCGAGCGGGGGCTGAAGTTCATGCCGAAGCCGCCCGCGGCCTACTACGCGGCCTCGAAGGACCGCGTGCATGGCCATGACGAGCCGCTGGACCGGCTCGAGAAGCACGGCATCCTGATCGACGGCGAGGGCGTGGTCGATGGCGGCGAGACGCGCATCTTGCTGCAGGTCTTTTCCCGGACGGTGATCGGGCCGATCTTCTTCGAGTTCTTCCAGCGCAAGGGCGATGACGGGTTCGGCGAGGGCAACTTCAAGGCACTTTTCGAATCGATCGAGCAGGACCAGATCGACCGCGGGGTGCTGAAGGCATCGTAGCGGCGGGGTGAACCCCGCCCTACGTCCCGTGGCTGCGCGGATAGGCGCTGCGGGGCGGCGGCGTCCAGCCGGCCAGCGCCACCGGCGCGGGCTGCAGGATTTCGATCCGCAACGGGTGGCAGGGCGCGGTGTCGCTGGAATGTTCCGACCCGCAGTCGCCGCCGGGACAGGCTGACAGCGCGCCGATCAGGTCGATCTCGGCCAGGAACTCGATGAAGTCACCGGGCCGCACCGGGCTTGCCTTCATGAAATACTGGTGCGTGTCGCGGGTGAAGCCGGTGGCCATGAAGACATTTAGCACGTCGTGGACATGAAGCTCCGCCTCGGTCACCGGCAGCCCGGTTTCGGCCGAAAGCGCCCGGGACAGGTTGGAGTGGCAGCAGTGGTGGTAGTCGGTGCCCGACAGGAGCCGGTTGGTGTAGGGGTCGCAGCGCGTGCCGATCACGTCATGCACCCCGGCGCCGTCGGCGTCGAAGCCGTACCAGCCCAGCGTGTCACGGGTGATCGTGGCCAGCGGGCGCAGGTGCGGGAGGCTGCTCCACAGCCTGTGGCCGGCGGTGACATGGGTGGCGTGCAGCGCGCGGGTCTTGCCGGAGAAGAAGCGCTCGGAGAGGTCGGCGGCGTTCCACAGGTTGAGGTCGCCGACCTGCGGGCCTTCGGTCGAGACGATGCGGAACAGGTGCCCGGCGGGGACGCGGAAGGCGCGGCCATCGCGTGGCGGCACGGTGATCTGGCCCACCGGCCGGGCGCCGTCGTGCAGGCGCGCGAGCCAGTCGCGGTCCACGGGTGGCAGGTGGCCGACCGGATAGCAGACAACGGGCCGCACGGCGCGGCGGGCGGCAGCATCGGCGGGGGTGTCGGGCATGGCGACCTCGGCAGGATCAGGCCACCCATGACTGCGCGACATTTGGCAGGGAGCGCAAGATCGTCCATACCTCCGGAATGACGCCCGCCCGCCGCATCGACCTGAACGCCGACCTCGGGGAGGAGGTGGGGGACGATGCCGCCATGCTGGCGCTGGTGTCCTCGGCCAACGTCGCCTGCGGCGGCCACGCCGGCGGGCCGGAGGCGATGTTCGCGGCGATGGCGGAGGCGAAGCGGCGCGGCGTGACGGTGGGCGCGCATCCCGGCTATGCCGACCGGGCGAACTTCGGCCGCGTCGTGGTGCCGATGTCGGCGGGCGAGGTCGAGCGTCTGGTTGCGGCGCAGGTCGGCGCGGCGATGGCGGTGGCGGCGCTGGCCGGGCACCGGGTGGCCTATGTCAAGGCGCATGGCGCGCTGTACAATCTGGCCGCCGCCGAGCCGGAGGTGGCCCGGGCCGTGGCGCGGGCGGTGCGCGCGGTGGACGCCCGGCTTTGCCTTCTGTGTCTGTCGGGGTCAGCAGGGGAGCGGGTGTCCCGCGAGATTCTGCCGGTCGCAGCGGAGGTCTTCGCCGACCGGGGCTATGCGGCGGACGGCACGCTGCTGCTGCGCGGCACGCCCGGCGCGGTGATCCACGATCCGGCGGCTGTGGTGGCGCGGGTGCGCGGGATGCTGGCACAGGGTGCGGTCACGGCGGCGGACGGGGCGCGGCTGCCGCTGGCCATGGACAGCCTCTGCCTGCACGGCGACACGCCCGGTGCGGTGGCGCTGGCACGCGCCCTGCGCGGGGCGCTGGCGGCCGACGGCTGGGCCGTCGCGCCCTTTGCCGCATGATGCCGCGGTTCCTCGACTGTGGCGAATGCGCGCTGACGGTCGAGTTCGGCGACCGGATCGACGACGCCGTGACCGCAAGGGTGCTGGCGCTGGATGCCGCGCTGGCCAGCGACCCGCCCGTGGGGTTGGACGAGACGGTGCCGACCTATCGGTCGCTGATGCTGCACTACGACCCGCTGGTCCTGTCGCGTGACCGGCTGGTCGCGGCGGTGCGGGTGGCGCTGGACCGGCCCGCGCCGCCGCAGGTCGCAGGGCGGCACTGGCGCCTGCCCGCCTGCTACGATCCGGCGCTGGCCGAGGACCTGTCCCATGTCGCCGCTGTCACCGGCCTGAGCCCCGAGGCGGTGGTGCGGCAGCATGCCGGCGCGACCTACCGGGTGGCGATGTACGGCTTTGCCCCGGGCTGGGCCTATCTGACGGGCCTGCCCGCCGCGCTGACCCTGCCGCGGCGGGAAGGCCCGCGCGACCGCATTCCCGGCGGCAGTCTCCTCATCGCCGGGGGCCTGGCCATCGTCGCGGCGCTGCCGATGCCGTCGGGCTGGCACATCCTGGGGCGCACGCCGGTGCGGCTGTTCGAGCCGGCGCGCGAGCCGGCGTTCCTGATCGCGCCCGGGGACCGGCTGTCCTTCGATCCGGTGGACGCGGCGATGCTGGCGGCGCTGGAGGTGCGGGCGGCGGCGGGCGAGCCGGTGTTGCGGGAGGTCGCGTCGTGACCGCGCTGGTAGTCCGCCGAGCCGGGCCGCTCTGTACCGTGCAGGACGGCGGCCGCCACGGCTTCCTGCGCTTCGGGATCACGCCAGCAGGGCCAATGGACTGGATCGCACTGGCCACGGCGAACCTGCTCGCCGGCAACCCGCCGGACGCGGCGGCGGTGGAGATCGGACCGGGCGGCCTGACGGTGATGGCCGAGGGCGGGGCGGTGCGGCTGGCGCTGTCTGCGCGCGGGTTCCGCGTGCTGCGGCAGGGCAGCGCCCTGCCGACGCGGATCGTGCTGACCCTGCGGGAGGGTGAGGTGCTGGACATCCTGCCCGGGCACGCCGGGCTCTGGGCCTATCTGGCGCTGCCCGGGGGGATCGACCTTCCGCCGGTCATGGGCAGCCGCGCCACCCACCTGCGCTCGGGCCTGGGTCCACTGGGTGGCCGCGCACTCGCGGCGGGCGACCGGCTGGCCGCGCCGGCGGCGGATGAAGTGCCGGACCGGGCGCTGTTCGATCCTCCGCCCGCCGACGCCGGACCGCTGCGCGTGGTCGCCGGCCCGCAGGACGACCACTTCCCGCCCGCGGCGCGGCGGCTGTTCACGGACGCGCTCTGGACCGTCGCCCCGCGCAGCGACCGCATGGCCTGGCGGCTGGCGGGGCCACGGCTGGAGCACGCGGCAGGGCACGACATCCTGTCGGACGGGATCGCGCAAGGCGCGATCCAGGTGCCGGGCGACGGGCAGCCGCTGGTCCTGATGGCCGACCGGCAGCCGACCGGCGGCTACCCGAAGATCGCCACCGTGATCCGGGCCGACCTGCCGCGCCTTGCCCAGACCCGGCCGGGCGAAACCGTCCGGTTCGCCCTGGTCGGCGTGGACGCGGCGGTCGCTGCTTTGCGCGCGGCGATACCCCTCGCCGATGACCTGCAGCGCCGCGTGCGGGTGCTGACCCGGGCGGCCGCGGCGTCCAGCTAGCCAGTGACGTCAGGCGGCGGACTGCCGCCCGGTCGCGAGAAAGTCCGCCTTCGAGGCCAGGTAGCAGACGACCACGGCAGCGAGGTCGACCGTGCCGGCCTGACCGGCCCGCGCCGCCCGTTCGCCGGACTGGCAGAGCGCCGCCAGATCGGCGAGACCCAGGTTCAGCGCGCTGCCCTTCAGCAGATGCAGCTCCCCCTCGACCGCGGCGGCGGCGGTTGCCGGGAGCCGTGCCGCAACTTCGTCCGCCTCGTCGAAGAACAGGGTGACGACCTCTGCGAAGTCCTCCGCCCCGATTTCCGCCCGCAGTTCATCCACCCGTGACCAGTCGATCATGACCGCACCCCGTCCCCGTTCTTCACACCCGGGGGCAAGGATGCGGGCGGTCGCTTAACCGTTGGTAACGTCTGTCTGGAAAGACCGGCGCAATTTGACCCTTTACGCCGGGTTAGGAGGCGCGGGCGAGGATCGGTCCCTGCCCTCCATGAACGGAGCCTGTTGCCTTGCGCCTCGACGCCCCAGACCTGCGGTCCCGCACCGCACCCGTGCCCGCGGCGCGCCGCGTCCTTGTCGTGGACGACAGCCGCGCCCAGCGCCGGGTGCTGGCGCTGACGCTGGAGCGGTCCGGCTATGCCGTGACCGAGGCCGCCTCGGGAGAGGAGGCGCTGGCGCTCTGCCGGAGCGCGGAGTTCGACATCGTCCTCAGCGACTGGATGATGCCTGGCATGTCCGGCGTGGACCTCTGCCGCGCCTTCCGCGCCCTGCAGCGGGACAGCTACGGCTGCTTCATCCTGCTGACCTCGCGGTCGGAGAAGGCCGAGGTCGCCGACGGGCTCGACGCAGGCGCCGACGACTTCCTGGCCAAGCCGGTGAGCCCCGACGAGCTGCGCGCCCGCCTGCGTGCGGGGGAGCGGATCATCGCCATGCAGGGCGAGCTGCTGCGCCGAAACGCGCTGGTGGGCGAGGCCTTCGCGAAGCTGCAGGCGGTCTACGATTCGCTCGACCGCGACCTGATCGAGGCGCGCAAGGTGCAACAGACACTGGTGCGTGACCGCCAGCGGCGGCTGCCGGACGGCGAGGTCACGCTGATGCTGCGGCCGTCGGGACATGTGGGTGGCGATCTGGTGGGCTCGTTCGACATCGGGCCGTCGCGGCTGGCGCTGTTCTCGGTCGATGTCTCCGGCCATGGCGTGGCCTCGGCGATGATGACGGCCCGGCTGTCCGGCCTTCTGTCGGGCACCGTGCCAGAACGCAACGTCGCGCTGACCGGTGTCGCCGGGGGCGCCGGCGCCTGGCCGCCGGAGGTCGTGGCCAGCCGCTTCAACCGGATGATGCTGGATGAGTTCCAGGTCGATCTGTATTTCACGCTCGCCTATGCCGATGTGGATCTTCATTCCGGCCGCGTGACGCTGGTGCAGGCCGGGCATCCGCATCCGATGATCCTGCGCGCGTCTGGCGGGGTGGAGGCGATCGGACAGGGCGGGCTGCCCATCGGACTGATCCCCGGTGCCGTCTACGACCGGGTCGAGGCGCAGCTGCGGTCCGGCGACCGGCTGTTCCTCGTCTCCGACGGGGTGACCGAATGCGCCGCGCCGGACGGGGTGGAGTTTGGCGCCGACCGGCTGGAGCAGTTCCTGTCCGGTCACGCGCATCTGCCCAACGCCGCGCTGTTGGAGGCGCTGGCCTGGTCGCTGGCCGAGCATTGCGGGAAGGATGTCTTTGCCGACGACGTGTCCGGCGTGCTGTTCGCCTGGACGCCCGGCGAGGGCGTCAGCGCGCGGCGATGAACCGCGCCAGAATGGCGCGGTCTCCTGCGGTGCCGAGCATCGAGAGTGCCGCTTCCATCGGCAGCCACAGGGCGGTGTGGCCCGGCTCCTTTGGCGGGCCGAGCGGATGCAGCGGGCGCGCCAGGTAGATCGTGCAGACCTTCTCGGCCCAGAGGTCGTATTCCGGCATGTAGGTGAACCGACGGAAGGCGCCGATCCGCAGCGGCGCGCCGATCAGCCAGCCAGTTTCCTCCCGGACCTCGCGGTGCAGGGCGGCGATGGGCTGTTCGCCGCGGTCGATGCCGCCGCCGGGAAGCTGAAGCTCCGGGATCGGTTCGGCCTGGTGGGTGACGAGGATCGAGGACCCGCGCGGCAGGATCGCGTAGACCCCCGGCCGGTGCCGGTAGCGCTGTTCCCTCCGCACCGCCTCACCATATCGCCGCATCGGCCGCCCTCTTCCGCTTGCCCGAAGTTGTGCCTACATGGGCGCGGCATGCCAAGGGCGGAGGCCCCGCAAACCCCGAAGGACCGCAATGACCACACCCAGCCAGATCGCCTGGGACGACAGTGTCCTGCCATTCCAGCTCGACGGCTGCGCCGTCCGCGGCCGGGTGGCGCGGCTGGACGGCGCGCTGGCGCAGGTGCTGCGGCAGCACCGCTATCCGGCGGGGATCGAGGCGCTGGTCGCCGAGGCGGCGCTGTTGACGGCGCTGATCGGCCAGGCGGTGAAACTGCGCTGGAAGCTGTCGCTTCAGGTCCGCGGCAAGGGGCCGGTGAGGATCATCGCCACCGACTATTTTGCGCCGTCCCAGGATGGCGAGCCCGCCCGCATCCGCGGCTATGCCGGTTTCGATGCCGCGCGCTTCGACCCCGAGGCCGACCCCTTCGCGCAGATCGGTGAGGGCTATGTCGCGCTGATGATCGACCAGGGCGAGGGCAACGTGCCCTATTCCGGCATCACGCCGCTGGCCGGCGGGTCGCTGGCGGCCTGCGCCGAGACCTATTTCGCGCAGTCCGAGCAGCTGCCCACCCGGTTTGCGCTGAGTTTCGGGCGGAGCGCGGCGCCCGGTGTCGCCCCGGCCTGGCGCGGCGGCGGGATCATGCTGCAGCACATGCCGGCCAGTGCCGGCGTCGCGGCGGAGGCTGGATCGGGGCCGGGCGGTCTGCTGGCCCACACCGACATCCTGTCCGGCGCGGCGGGTGAGGACTGGCGCCGCGTCAACCTGCTGCTCGACACGGTGCAGGCGCTGGAACTGGTCGGCCCCACGGTGGCGCCGACCGACCTTCTGGTCCGGCTGTTCCACGAGGAAGGCCCGCGTGTCTTCGACGCCCAGCCGGTGCGCTTCGGCTGTTCCTGTTCCGAGACCAAGGTGCGGCAGTCGCAGTCGATCTATTCCGCGCGCGACATCGCCGCGATGACCACGCCCGCGGGCCGGATCACGGCGGACTGCCAGTTCTGCGGGGCGCATTACGATCTCGACCCGGCGACGGTGGGGTTCGAGGCGGCAGGGGCGCATGGCGCCTGAGGCGCTTCGGGCCGCGCTTGCCCGGCCGGCGCGGCCGTCGTCGGACTATGACCTGAACCCGGGCATCACGCTGGCCAAGGGGCGCATCCTGCGGCCGGCGGCGGTGCTGGTGGCGGTCGCGGCGGGGGCGGTGATCCTGACCAAGCGCGCCTCGGGCCTGGCGCACCATCCCGGACAGGTGGCCTTTCCCGGCGGCAAGGTCGATGCCGGGGACGGCTCGCCCGAGGCCGCGGCGCTGCGCGAGGCGGAGGAGGAGATCGGCCTGCCGCGCCACGCGGTGGAAATCCTGGGCCGCCTTCCCGCGCATGAGACAGTGACGGGGTTTTCGGTGACCCCGGTGCTGGCGCATGTGACGCGGCCCTTCGTGGCGCGGCCGGAGGCCGGCGAGGTGGACGAGGTCTTCGTCGTGCCGCTGGCCTACCTGGCCGATCCGGCGAGCTTTCGCATCGAGAGCCGCCGCTGGCGCGGAGTGCAGCGGTTCTACTACGTGGCGCCCTGGGGCCCGCACTACATCTGGGGCGCCACCGCGCGCATCCTGCGCGGGCTGGCCGACCGGCTGGCGCCATGAGGGTATCGGGCGACTGGCTGGCCGATCCGGGCACGCAGGCCGTGCTGGCTCTGCTGGCGGGGGCCGGGCATCGGGCGCTGGTGGTGGGCGGCTGCGTGCGCAACGCGCTGCTGGGCGAGCCGGTGGGCGATGTGGACATCGCCACCGACGCGGTGCCGGACCGGGTGATGGCGCTGGCGAAGGCGGCGCGGGTCCGCGCGGTACCAACCGGGGTGGAGCACGGAACGGTGACGCTGCTGGCGCATGGCCGGGCGCTGGAGGTCACCACGTTCCGCCGCGACGTGGCAACCGACGGGCGCCGGGCGGTCGTGGCTTTTTCCACCGAGATCGCGGAAGACGCGGCGCGGCGCGACCTCACGATGAACGCGCTGTACGCCACGGCCGGCGGCGAGGTCATCGACCCGCTGGGCGGCCTGCCGGACCTGCTCGCCCGCCGGGTGCGCTTCGTGGGCGATGCGCAGGCGCGCATCCGCGAGGACGCGCTGCGCATCCTGCGCTTCTTCCGGTTCCAGGCCTGCTATGGCGGCGACGGGATCGACGCCGAGGGGCTCGCCGCCTGCGCCGCGCTGGCCGAGCAGGTGGACGACCTGTCGCGTGAGCGGGTGGGGGCGGAGATGCGCAAGCTGCTGGCCGCGGCCGACCCCGCGCCCGCCGTGGCGGCAATGGCGGCGGCCGGGGTGCTGGCGCGCGTGCTGCCCGGGGCGACGGCGCTGGTGCTGGCGCCGCTGGTGCATCTGGAGGCGGCGCGTCCGCCGCGCTGGCTGCGCCGCCTGGCGGCGCTGGGCGGCACCGGGGCCGGAGCGTTGCGGCTGGCGCGCGACGAGGCGAAGGGACTGGCCGCGCGGATGCAAGCGGTGGCGGGCGGCGCGCCGCCCGCGGTGCTAGGCTACCGATACGGCGTGGAGGTGGCGGAGGATGCGCTGCTGATCCGCGCCGCGGCCGGTGCGCCGCCTGAAGCGGACTGGCAGGCAGAGGCGGCGCGCGGCGCCGCGGCGGTCATGCCGCTCACGGCGGCCGACCTGATGCCCGGGCTGTCCGGCCGGGCGCTGGGCACGGCGCTGCGGGCGGCCGAGACGCGCTGGATCGCCTCCGGCTTCCGGCTGAGCCGGGCGGAGCTGCTGGCCGGGCGCTGAGATCAGAGCTGCAGGACCGGACCGCCTGTCGCTGCGGCGTCGGCGGCGTCCTCGGCGTCGTGGGTGACCAACAGCGCGGGAATGCCTTCGGTCTTCAGGTGATCGAAGGTGAAGGCCCGGATGTTTGCCCGCAGCGACGCATCGAGGCGCGAGAAGGGTTCGTCGAGAAGCAGTGCCAGAGGTTCGGCGAGGAGCGACCGCATCAGCGCCGCGCGCGCCCTCTCCCCCCCGGATAGCGTTGCCGGGTCGCGCTTCTCGAACCCCGCGAGCCCGGCCTCGGCCAACGCCGCCGCGACCGCGGCCTTGCGGTCGCGGCGGCCGGCGGCCAGACCGAAGGCGAGGTTGTCGCCAACCGACAGATGCGGAAACAGCCGCGCATCCTGGAAGATCAGACCGATGCGCCGCGCTTCGGCCGGCAGGTCGGTGACGTCGCGCCCGTCAAGCAGGACGCGCCCGGTCAGGCGGAACCCCGGCGCCAGGTGGCCCCCCACGGCGTCCAGCAACGTCGACTTGCCGATGCCGGAGGGGCCCATGACCGTGGCAACTTGGCCCGGTGCCACGGTCAGGCTGACCGGGGGCAGGAGCCGCAGTGACCCGCTCAGCACGGTCAGCTCGCGAAGCTCCAGCGTCATCGTCCGCCCCCCCGCAGCCCGCGCCGATGGCGGTGCAGCAGTGCCGGAACGGTGGCAGCCAGCGCGTAGACCGCCCAGGGCAGGGCGGCCTGCAGCGTGGCTGTGACCCCCAGGACGCGGCGGTCGGCGCCGGAGGCGAGCGTCACCGCCTCGGTCGTGAGCGTCGCCACCCGCCCGCCGCCCAGCGCCAGCGTCGGCAGGTAGAGCGCGACCGATACGCCGAAGCCGATGGCCGAGGCGGTCAGGATCGGGTGCAGGAGGCACGGCAGCTTGACCGCGAGAAGCCGGCGGTTCGGCCCCGCCCCCAGCGCCGCGGCCGAGCGGATCAGATCGGGATCGAGCGCCCGCCAGGGTGCAGACAGGGCGATCATCACATAGGGGAAGACGAACAGCGCATGGCCCCAGAGCACCGCCGCCCATCCCGGACCCGCACCGGCCGATAGGAGCGCGATGTTGAGGCCGAAGAGGAAGGCGACTTGCGGCAGGATCAGCGGCAGGTAGATCAGGGCCTCGGCCCAGCCGGCGCGGGGGCGGCGGGCACGGTCCTCGGCCTCGAGCCAGAGGATGGCGAGGAGCAGGGAGAGCAGGGTGGCGGCGAGCGCCAGCGACAGGGTGGTCCGCGCCGGGTCGGCCCAGGTCAGGCCCGGGGCCGTCCAGGCGCGCAGCGACAGCCCGGAGGGCCAGAGGTCGGGCCAGGTCCAGCGCCGGGCCAGGGACCACAGGATCAGCGCGGCGAGCGCGAGGAAGCCCAGGCCCAGCGTGGCCCAGGCCCCGGCCACCGCCACTCGCAGCAGGGGCGCGGCGGCGCGCCCCCGGCCGCCGCGGCGCAGCCAGGCGCGGCCGGCAGCGCCGGCGAGGCGCTCCAGCGCCATCAGCGTCAGGATCGCGCTGGCCACGATCCCCGCCAGCGTCAGCGCCGCCGCCGTCGCCGGCAGGCGATGGGCAAGGTCGGGAACGGTGAAGCCGCGGGCGACCAGGACGGCGAGCGTTGGCGGCTGCGCCGGGCCGAGGATCATCGCCATCTCGACGTTGGACAGGCCGTAGGCCAGCACGGCGCAGAGCGGCAGGCGCAGCAGCGGCCAGAGCTGGGGCAGGATCACCTTGGCCCAGGCCACGCCCGCGCCGTAGCCCAGCGCCCGCGCCGCGGCGAGGTCCCGGGCCACCGGCAGCCGGCCGAAGGCGGACAGGGTGACAAGGGTGAGGAACGGCACTTCCTTGACGACGAGCCCGACGATCAGCGCCAGCCCGGCGGCATCGTTCACGCTGTCGAGGTCGGGCGGGCGGTCCCAGCCGGTGGCCCAGGGGCTGAGCGCGCGCGCGATCCAGCCGGAAGGCGCCAGCAGGAAGGCGAGGCCGATCGCCATCGCGGCATGCGGCGCGGCCAAGAGCGGCCCGAGCAACCGGCCGCGGCGGCCGCGGCGCCAGAGCGCAATGGCCAGTGCGAGAGACAGCACCAGGGCGAGGGCCGTGGCGGCGAGCCCGGTGCGCAACGTCAGCCCCAGGCTGGTGGACAGGCCCGGCATTTCGGCCAGCATCCGCCACGGCGCCAGCGACAGCCGGTCCGCCCCGATGGCCGGCAGGATGCCGACGGCCGCCCGCGCCGTCAGCCACAGCCCCGCGGCGATGGGCAGGACGAGGCCCGCCAGCACCAGCGCCAAGACTGCACGCGCGAGGCCCCGGCCGTTCACTTCACGTAGCGCCGCGCCCAGTCCTCGGCGAGCCGCGTCATCCAGCTCCCGTGCGGTTCGGGCAGGGTGGGGCCCAGCGCCGCGAGCGTCGGCAGGGCGGGATGCGCGGGCAGGGCGGCGAAGGCGGCGGTTGCGTCGGGCGGGAGTTTCGCGGGGTCAAGGACCGAGAAGCTGCCGAGCACGGTGATGTCCTGCTGCCGCGCCTGGGTGGCGGGGTCGAGGAGGAAGTTGGCGACCACCATCGCACCCTCGCTGGCCGAGGCGTTGAACGGGATGGCGACGAAGCTGACATTGCCGATGGACCCGCCCTGCGGAACGAAGACCCGGGCCGTGGCGGGCAGCAGGTCCTGTTCGATCAGCGCAGCCGGGGCGGCGGGGTCGAAGAACATGGCGATGTCCACCTCGCCGTCGTTCATCAGCTGCGCCTGCGCCGTCTCGTTCTGCGGAAAGGCCTCGCCGCCGCGCCAGAGGTTGGGGCGCAGCGCGTCGTACCAGGCCCAGAGCGGGGCGGTCTGGGTGGCGAAGGCTTCGTCCGTGACCGGGGCCTGCAGCGCCGCCGGATCGGGCGCGAGTTCGATCAGCGCCTGTTTCAGGAAGGTGGCGCCGATGAAGTTCGACGGATCGGGGTGGGTCATCCGCCCCGGGTTCGCCGCCGCCCAGTCCACCATAGCTGCCATGGTTGCCGGCGGCTCTCCGCGCGCGCTGTCATGGGCGAAGACGAAGCGGGCCAGCCGCCAGGGGCTCTCGAAGCCCTCGACCGGCACGGTGAAGTCCAGTGTCGCCGGGGCGCCCGGGGAAAGGTCGAGGTACTGCGCGTTCGGCAGATCGTCCACGAACGGCCCGCGCAGCAGCCCCGCCGCCTTCATCGCCGCGAAATTGGGCCCGTTTATCCAGATCAGGTCGACCGACCCGCCCTCCGTCTTGCCCGCCGCCTTTTCCGCCACCACGCGGTTGACCGCTTCGGCGGTGTCGGCGAGCTTGACATGCGTCAGCGTCACGCCGTAACGCGCCTGCACCTCCTGCCCCGCCCAGTCGAGAATCGCGTTGGTCCGCGGATCGCCGCCCCAGGCGTTGAAGTAGACCGTCTGCCCGCGCGCGGCGTCCAGGGTCTCCTGCCAGCCGGCAAGGGCCGGGGTCGCGGCCAGAAGGGACAAGGCGGCAAGGGCGACGCGCATCGGGGCTCCGTCAGGTGAAGGTGTGCCAAGCCATTCGCCAGCGCATTCCGGTCGTTACAGCGCAGAGGGCGGCGAAGGTCAGGGCAAGCGCAGGAAAGGCTGCGGGCCAGAGGCACATGGCGGCGAAGACGGCGATGGTCTCGGCGCCCTCGGTCAGCCCGCCGAGATAGTAGAGGCCCTTTCTCGGGAAGTGCGGCGAGGCGATCCCGCGGCGGGCCGCGATGACGGCGAAGGCGAGGAACGACGATCCGGTGCCCACAAAACCCGCGATCAGGATCGCGGCGGGCAGCGCGTTGGCGGCGGGGTCGTGCAGGGCGAAACCCAGCGGGACCAGCGCGTAGAAGGCGAAGTCGAGCGCGATGTCGAGGAAGGCGCCGCGGTCGGTCGGACCCTTGAGGCGCGCCAGCGTGCCGTCGATCCCGTCGGCGATGCGGTTCGCGAGGATCAGGAGGAGCGCCAGCCCGAAGAGCCCGCCCCAGAGCGCCGGGACCGCGAGCATGCCGATGCCGAACCCGGCCAGCGTGACCTCGTCCGCCGTTACCCCCCTGACCGCAAGCGCCCGTGCCGGGCGGGCATAGAGCCGCCCCAGCGCCGGCTGGAGCGCCGCGTCGAACATCAGACCTCGGCCTGGTGCTGGCCGAGCCGCGGGGCGGGGCGGTCGAGGGCGAGGTCGGCGCCGGAGAAGGTGAAGGGCGAGCGCACGCCCGGCAGCCCTCCGGGCGCGATCTGCATCCCGCGCGCGACCACCTGCGGGTCGGCGAAGACCTCGGCGATGTCGTTGATCGGGCCGGCGGGCACACCCTCGGCCTCGCAGGCGGCGAGGAGGTCGGCCTTCGTGCACTGGCGGGTTGCGGCGGTGAGCAGCTCGGTCAGGTGGGGGCGGTTGCGGACGCGGTCGGCGTTGGTCAGGTAGTCCGGCGCCTCGGCCAGCTCCGGCAGGCCGAGGATACCGCAGAGCCTGCGGTACTGGGCGTCGTTGCCGGTGGCCAGGACCACCCAGCCGTCGGCGCAGTCGAAGACGGCATAGGGGGCGAGGTTCGGATGCGCGTTGCCGAGCTTCACCGGGGCGGAGCCGCCCGCGAACCAGTTCAACGCCTGGTTGGCGAGGATCGAGGTCGCCACGTCCATCAGCGCCATATCGATGTGCTGGCCCTCTCCGGTCCGTTCGCGTTGCAGCAGCGCCGCGAGAATCGCCACCGACGCATAGACCCCGGTGAAAATGTCGGCGACGGCGACGCCCACCTTCTGCGGCTGGCCGTCGGCCTCGCCGGTGATCGACATCAGCCCGGCCATACCCTGGATGATGAAGTCGTATCCCGCCCGTGGGGCATAGGGTCCGGTCTGGCCAAAGCCGGTGATCGAGCAATAGATCAGCCGCGGGTTGAGCTGGCGCAGGCTGTCCCAGTCGAGCCCGAACTTGCGCAGGCCACCGACCTTGAAGTTCTCGATCACCACGTCGGCGTCAACGACCAGCCGCCGGACCAGCGCCTGACCCTCCGGCGTGGCGAAATCGGCCACGACCGACCGCTTGCCGCGGTTGGCGGAGTGGAAATAGGCCGCCGCCGTCTCGCCGCCGTTGTCCACGAAGGGCGGCCCCCAGCGGCGGGTGTCGTCGCCTTCCGGCGCCTCGACCTTGACCACGTCGGCACCGAGGTCGGCCAGCGTCTGCCCGGCCCAGGGGCCGGCCAGGATGCGCGCCAGCTCGACGACCTTCAAGCCGGCAAGCGGCGTCATTCCGCCAGCAGCGCGTCGATCTGCGCCTTGAGGTCGGCGTAGCCGCGGTTCTCGACCCGGGTGCCGTTGAGGAACACCGTCGGCGTGCCCTGCACGTCGTCAGCGGTAGCGGTTTCCTGGAACCGCGCCACCAGCGCCTCGGCGTTCGCCTTGTCGTTCAGGCAGGCGTCCATCGCCGCATCCTCGAGCCCCGCCGTGCGGCCGATGCGCTTGAGGTTGTCCACGATCACCGCGGGGTCCTCGCTGGACGCCCATTCCTGCTGTTTTTCAAACAGCATGTCGGTAATCCCGAAATAGCGCATCTCGCCGCCGCAGCGGGCGACCATCGCGGCCCAGAGGTCCAGCCGGTTGCGGTAGAACTCACGGTAGACGAAGCGGATCTTGCCGGTGTCGATGTAGTCCGCCTTCAGCGGCTTGAAGCTCTCGGCATGGAATGCCGCGCAGTGCGGGCAGGTATATGAGGCATACTCGATGAGCGTGACCTTGGCGTCGGCGGGGCCGATGCCGAAATCCGCGACCGCGGGGGCGTCCTGGGCGTGGAGACGGGAGGCGAAGGGCAGCGCGAGCGCGAGGGTCAGTGCGGTGCGTCGGGTCAGGGTCATGTCAGGCCTTCGGTTTTAAGAATCAAGTTGGCTGCCAGGCGCGCGAGCGCGTCGCGCAGGCCAGGATCGGTCACGCCCGCGGCCGCCTGTTCGGCGGCAGGGGGGATCGGCACGGGGATGCGGGGCGGCGTGTAGGGTGCCGGCGCTTCGGCAAAGCCGGGGTCGGTCTGGGTCAGGACCACGCGCGAGACCGCAGAGTAGCCATAGACCGCATTGACCCGCTCGCGGATGCGGTCCTTCTGCATCTCGACCAGCGGTGCCTGCGCGCCCTGCGCCCAGAGCGTCAGCGTGGCGCCAAAGCCCTCGCGGCCGTAGCCCACCTTCACCGGCCGGGTCACGCGGGAAAGGTCCTCGCCCACCACCTCGGCCCAATGGGTCAAGAGCCGGGTCATCGCGAAGCCGCGCTTCTCGCCGGCCTTGCGGATGCGCTCGGCCAAGAGCCCGGCGGCGGGCTCGAAGCCGCGCATCCGGCGGACGGCATCCTGCGGGGGCTTGGCGCGTGTCATCTGGCCTTGGGTCCGGTTCGGAGACTATTCATATCAGCCCCGGGGCGCCCTGCCACCCCACCCGGCGCACGAGGCCGCAACTTTGCGTGACGATCTGCCGTCCCTCCTGCTCGCCTGGTACGACCGCCACGCCAGGGTGATGCCATGGCGTATCGGGCCGCAGGACCGGGCAGCAGGGGTCCGGCCGGACCCCTACGGCGTCTGGCTGTCGGAGGTGATGCTGCAACAGACCACGGTTGCCGCCGTGCGCGCCTATTTCCGGCGTTTCACCGACCGATGGCCGACCGTCATGGCGCTGGCCGCGGCAGAGGAAGCAGCGGTCATGGCCGAATGGGCGGGTCTTGGCTACTACGCCCGCGCCCGCAACCTGCTGGCCTGCGCCCGGGTCGTCGCGCGCGACTTCGGCGGGCGGTTCCCCGAGACGGAGGCCGGACTGCGCGCCCTGCCCGGGATCGGCCCGTACACCGCGGCCGCCATCGCCGCCATCGCCTTCGACCGGCCCGCCACGGTGGTCGATGGCAACGTCGAGCGCGTCATGGCCCGGCTGCACCGGGTCGAGACGCCGCTGCCCGCGGCCAGGCCCGGCCTGACCCGGCTCGCCGCCGCGCTGACCTTCGCCGGCAGGCCGGGCGACTACGCCCAGGCGGTGATGGACCTCGGCGCCACGATCTGCACGCCCCGCAGGCCGGCCTGCGCGCTCTGCCCCTGGACGGAGGCCTGCGCGGCACGCGGCGCAGGCGTGCAGGGCGACCTGCCGCGCCGGGCGGCGCGGGCGGCAAAGCCGCGCCGCGACGGCACCGTCTGGGTTGCGCTGCGTGACGACGGCGCCGTGCTTCTGGAACTCCGCCCGCCCAAGGGGCTGCTGGGCGGGCTGCTCGGCTTCCCCGGAAGCGGCTGGGACGGGCACGGCACCGACGAACCGCCACTCTCCGCCGTCTGGCGCGCGGCCGGAACCGCCCGCCACGTGTTCACCCATTTCAACCTGGCGCTGACGGTGATGGTGGCGCGGGTGGGCGCGATTATGCCCGACCCGGCCAAGGTCCGGCAGAGTGCCTCCCTCCCCCCTCGTGGGGGAGGGATGGGGAGGGGGGGCGCCGCGCAAGCCTCCGGACCCCCCACCCCCTTCCCCTGCCCAAAGGGGGGAGGGGAGCCGCATCCCACGCCGACACCGATGCGCGGTACCTTCATCCCCCGCGCGGACTTGTCACCGGCCGACCTGCCCACGCTCATGCGCAAGGTCTGGGACGTGGCGTCAGGCGCACTTGTGCCGCGTTGAGCGCAGGGGCGGCTCTGCCCTACACTGCGCCGATGACCGACACGCCCGCCCCCGCCCCCCTGCCCCGCTTTCGCGATGCCGCGCCGTTCTGGCTGGCGCTGGCGCTGATCCCCGTCGCCGTGCTCGGCGCGCTGGTGGGCGGCTGGACCGTGGCGCTGATGCCGCTGGTGTCCTGGGTCACCTTCGGACTGCTCGACACAGTGCTCGGCACCGAGGAGCGCAACGCCGATCCGCAGACGCCTGACGGCGACCTGATCTGGTACCGCCTCGTCACGCTGGTCTGGTTCCCGGTCCAGGCCGCGCTGCTCCTGTGGCTGCTCTGGTATGTGCCGCAGGCGGCGCATCTGGGCTGGGTGGAGAAGGTGGCCCTGTTCTTCGGCATGGGCATCGTCGCCGGGACCATCGGCATCGTCTTTGCCCATGAGCTGATGCACAAGGGCAACCGCGGGGAACGCTGGCTGGGCGACCTGCTGCTGGCCTCGGTGCTCTACTCGCACTTCCGCTCGGAGCACCTGCGGGTCCACCACAGCTGGGTCGGCACCCCGCGCGATCCGGTGACGGCGCGACTGGGCGAAGGGTTTCCCGCCTATTTCGTCCGCGTCCTGCGGCAGTGCCCGCCTTCGGCGTGGAAGGCCGAGAGGCAGCTTCTGGCCAAGGCGGGGCGGCCGGTCTGGCATCTTTCCAACCCGTTCTGGCGCTACGGGGCGCTGCAGGGGAGCTTTGTTGTTCTGGCGCTGTGGCTGGGCGGCTGGCAGGGGCTGGGTCTGTTCCTGCTGCAGGCCTTCACCGCGATCTGGCAGCTGGAGCTTGTCAACTACGTCGAGCACTACGGCCTGACCCGCCGCCACCTGGGCGATGGCCGCTACGAGCGCATGATGCCGCACCATTCGTGGAACGCGGCGCACCGGGCGTCGAACTGGCTGCTGATCAACCTGCAACGCCATTCCGACCACCACACCAAGCCCGACCGCCGATTCCCGCTGTTGCAGACCTATGGTGATGAGGTGGCGCCAAACCTGCCCTTCGGCTACCCGCTGATGACCACAGCCGCGATGGTCCCGCCTTTGTGGCGCCGGATCATGAACCGCAGGGTGCGCGCCTGGCGGCGGCAGTGGTATCCCGACATCGCCGACTGGTCCGCCTATGACCGGGGCACCAACCCGATGCCCGCCTCGGCCGGCTGAACGCTTGCCGCGAGCCAGGCCGCCACCCGCCGCACGGTCCGCGTCGGCGGGCGCGGATGGGTCAGGCACAGGGTGCGGGGCAGGGTGACCGCCGGGCCGAATGGGCAGACCAGATCGCCGCGCGCGAGCGCCGCCGCCACCAGTGCCGCATGGCCCATCAGCACGCCCGCGCCGCCCAGGGCCTCGGCCAGCGCCACGGCGTAAAGCGAATGCACCGGCCCGCGCGGGACGAACCCCTGCCCCGGCATAGCCACCGCGGCCCAGGCGGCCCAGTCCGCCGCCCAGGCGGAATCCGACAGCGCAGGAACGGCGGGCAGGTCCTGTGGCCCGGACAGGCGCGCGGCCATGGCCGGTGCGCAGACCGGCAGGATCACGTCGTCGCAAAGCCGCCCCCTGCCATCCGGGCCATAGAACAGGTGCAGGTCGAAGCTGCCCCGCTTGGCCTCCGGCGGGGCTTCCATGGCGGTGACCGACAGCGTCACCTCCGGGATTGCGGCGCGCAGGTCCGGAAGGCGCGGGGTGAGCCAGAGCTGTGCCAATGCGGGAAGGGTGGCGATCTGCATGACCGTCGCGCTGCCCTCGGCGCGCAGGTCCTCGACCACCCGGCCCAGTGCCGCGAAGGCCCGCGTCAGCCGGGGCCCTGCCGCCTCGCCCGCCGCGGTCAGCCGCACCCCGCGCACCGTGCGGGCGAACAGGACGACGCCGAGGCTCGCCTCCAGCGCCTTCAGATGCGCGGTCACCGCGCTCGGCGACACGCCCAGCTCCGCCGCCGCCGCCGAGAACCCGCCCAACCGCGCCGCCGCCTCGAACGCGCGCAGTGCGTTGAGCGGCACGCCCTTGGGCAGCGGCGGATCGACGGTCATGAAAGCCTCAGGTTTCCTGAACCTCAGTTTCAGCTTTTCCGGTTTGCGCGCAAGCCTCCCCGGTGGTTCCCTGCCACCGACAAAAGGAGACCCGCCATGACCAACCTCGCCCCCCGCCCCTGGGTTTCCGCCGCAGTGGAGGCGCATATCCAGCGCCTCGCACTTGGCGCCGATGCGCCGGATGCTGCGGTGGCCGGCCGGATCGAGGCGCTGATCGAGAAGAACCTCGCGATCCACGACCGCGAGTGCTTCAACCTCAACCCCGCCACCAACGTGATGAACCCCCGGGCGGAGGCGACGTTGTCGCGCGGGCTCGGGAGCCGCCCGTCGCTGGGCTATCCCGGCGACAAATACGAGATGGGGCTGGAGGCCATCGAGGAGATCGAGGTCCTCTGTGCGGCGCTGGCGGCGGAGGTCTTCGGCGCCACCCATGCCGAGGTGCGCGTGGGGTCGGGGGCGCTGGCCAACCTCTACGCCTTCATGGCGCTGGCGCGGCCCGGCGATACGATCATCGCCCCGCCGGCGGAAATCGGCGGGCATGTCACCCACCACAGGGCCGGGTGCGCCGGTCTCTATGGGCTGACCACCATTCCGGCGCCCGTCGACGCCGCGGGCTACACGGTCGACGTGGCGGCGCTGGCGGCGCTGGCCCGCCGGGTGCGCCCGAAGGTCATCACCCTGGGCGCCAGCCTGAACCTCTTTCCCCACCCGGTCCGCGCCGTCCGCGCAATTTGCGACGAAGTCGGCGCCGCCCTCGTCTTCGATGCCGCCCACCAATGCGGGATGATCGCCGGCGGCGCCTGGCCCAATCCGCTGGACGAGGGCGCGCATCTGATGACGATGAGCACTTACAAAAGCCTCGGCGGGCCGGCCGGCGGGCTGATCGTCACCAACGATGCCGGGATCGCCGAGCGGCTGGACGCCATCGCCTACCCCGGGCTGACCGCCAACTTCGACGCCGGCAAGACCGCGGCGCTGGCGATCACGCTTCTGGACTGGCGGACCCACGGGCGGGCCTATGCAGCGGCCATGGTCGAGGTCGCGCGCGCGTTGGCGGCGGCGCTGGCCGAACGCGGGCTGCCGGTGCATGCGATGGACCGGGGCGCCACCACCTCGCACCAGTTCGCGCTGGAGGCGCAGGGTTTCGGCGGCGGGCAAGCGGCTGCGAAGCGGTTGCGGAACGCTGGGTTCCTGGCCTGCGGCATCGGGCTGCCGGGGCCGGCGGTCGAGGGTGACGTGAACGGGCTGCGCATCGGCACGCCGGAGCTGGTCCGCCGAGGGGTCACGGTGGCCGACGTGCCGGCGCTGGCCGACCTGATCGCCGAGGGGCTGCGGGCGAACCGGCCGGAGGACGTGGCGCCGCGGACCGCTTCATTGCGCGCGCGCTTTCAGGGGCTGCATTTCATGACGGCCTGAGCCAGGCAGCGGCGGCGGAGCCAAGACCCGAGCCCGCGCCCTGCGCGGGGCGGCAAGCGACTGGTTCCGGCCGTGCCGTGCGATGCGATCAATCCGGGCGCGGCATCATCACGGACAGATGCCGTTGGCGATGCAGGCTTTCCACAGCGAACTCAGCCAGCCGATGTCGCGGGGCACCGCGCCGTAGCCCGGGATGTCGGGGCCCATGCGGCGCGCCTCGGCCTGCAGTTCATCGGCCTCGGCCTGGTCCATGCCCTTGATGTAAACGAATGGCACGATCTGCGCGCAGCCCAGATCGGGGGCCCGTGGCCGGAATTCGTTGTACGGCGCCACCAGGACCGAATGGGGGGGAGCCATGGCAACGATCCTTGCCTCGAGGTCCAGCAGGCCGCGGTCGGGTCGGATCGGCATGTAGAAATAGATGACGTCGAAGCCGCCGTAGCCGTCCCAGGTCAGCCCGTCCGCCAGTTCGACGTGCCAGCGCGCCGCGCGCATCGCCATCAGCGTCCGTTTCGCCGCATCGACATAGCCCGGGTCGTAGTCGATGCCGCAGATTTCGTCGAACAGCGACCCGGCCAGCGCCACCTTCAGCGCGCCGCCGCAGCCGACATCAACGAAGCGCAACGGCCGCGGCCGCTTCTGTGCGAGGAGGAGACGATAGGCGATGTGGGCCAGTTCCACGAACTGCGCGGCGTTCAGCGGGATGTCCTCGTAGTAGCCGAGCGCGCGTCCGTCCGCATCCTGTGCGATCGGCGTCAGCGCATAGGTGGCGAAGGTCAGGCTGTCCGACACGACCCGCGCCTGTGCCGATTCCAGATGGTGCCGGGGCGGCGGCGGCGCGAAAAGCGGCCATTCGCGCCCTGACAGGCAGACCTCCACCGCGTCCAGCGCCGTGGTCCACAGGTGCAGGCAGCGCGCAAACGCGGCAAGCGCCACGGCATCGCCGCCGCCGTGCGCCACGGCCGTCGGCCCGACCAGCCGCCGCATCCGCAGCGCCAGAGCCTGAGCCGCCTGCCAATGGTCGGCCAGCGCCGCCGCCTCTGAAATGATGCCGTCCCGTGCGCCGGTCGGCCGCATCAGCCCTTCGGCGAGCGCTTGGGCTGTGACCGCGGCCTCGCGCTGCAGCTTTTCGGCCTGCGCGGCAAGGATGTCGAAACGTCGCATTCGGGCCTCCGGTCACTGACCCCGGGACGTTACGGCAGGATTGGCACCAGCGAAACTCCAGGGCGCAAAGAAAGGCCCCGCCATGTTGACATGGCGGGGCAGTGGCGCGGCGGGCGGACCACCGCGCTGGCAAACCTGTCAGCATTCTGGCAGAGGCCGGGGCCGCGCGTCAGGGCGCGCCGCCGACCTCCATCTCAGCCCGGATCTGCTGGCGCAGGACGTCGATCGGAACATCCATCCCGTCGCGACGGAAGTGCCAGTAGGTCCAGCCGTTGCAGCTGGGTGCGCGTTCATAGGCGGCGCCGACCTGGTGGATCGAGCCGGTGACATCGGAGCCGGCGAGCGTGCCGTCGGCGCGCACCTTCGCTGTGGCGCCGCGCGGCGAGGTCAGGATGTCCCCGGGCTGAAGCCAGCCGCGTTCGACGACCTGCCCGAACGGCACGCGCGGCTCCGCGCGTTTCGAGCCGGTGACGGCAAGAGCCGAGGCGTCGAACGGGCGGACCTTGGCAAGGCGGGTGCTGGCGACCTGGCGATAGCTTTCCTCGCGCTCGATGCCGATCCACTGGCGGCCGAGCATCTTCGCCACCGCCCCGGTGGTGCCGGTGCCGAAAAACGGGTCGAGGACGATGTCGCCCGGGCTCGTGGTGGCCATCAGCACGCGGTAGAGCAGTGCTTCAGGCTTTTGCGTCGGGTGCGCCTTGGCGCCCTCGCCGTCCTTGAGCCGCTCATGCCCGGTGCAGAGCGGGATCACCCAGTCGGAGCGCAGCTGCACGCCGTCGTTCGCCGCCTTCGCCGCCTCGTAGTTGAAAGTGTAGCGGCTGCTTTCCTGCCGGGCGGCCCAGATCAGCGTCTCGTGCGCGTTGGTCAGCCGCTTGCCACGGAAGTTGGGCATCGGGTTCGACTTGCGCCAGACCACGTCGTTCAAGAGCCAGTAGCCCGCGTCCTGCATCGCGGCGCCGACGCGAAAGATGTTGTGGTAGCTGCCGATCACCCAGATTGCACCGTCGGGCTTCAGCAGACGCCGCGCCTCGGCCAGCCAGGCCCTGGTGAAGCGGTCATAGACGTCGAAACTCGCGAACTGGTCCCAGGCATCGTCCACCGCATCGACGCGCGAGTTGTCGGGGCGGTGCAGCTCGCCCTTGAGCTGCAGGTTGTACGGCGGGTCGGCGAAGATCAGGTCGACGGAGCCCGCAGGCAGGCCGCGCATCGTCTCGATGCAGTCGCCGGAAAGGATGGTGTTCACCGGCAGGGCTTCGGCGCCTGCGACGGGATTTTTGGTCATGCGTGCCTCTGCCCTGCCCGGCTTTCGACGCCGGTTGTTGAAGGGAAGCATCACGGAAACGCGACTCCCCGTCAAATTCATTATTGAATCAAGGGGTTAGAGAAAACGCTTGCTACAAGACCTTGTGCACAGGCGCGAAGGACCGCCTATGGAATGGGGTCGGGCCGAAGGTTTTCAACGCCGCAAGGTGCTCCGGCGAGGGGTAGCCCATGTTCCGCTCCCAGCCGTAGCCGGGAAATTGTTGCGCCAGAGCCACCATGACACGGTCACGTGTGACCTTGGCGACAACGGATGCCGCGGCGATGGACAGGCAGCGCGCGTCGCCCTTCACCACGGCCTCGGCCGGGACCGGGCAACCGCGCGGCAGGAGGTTGCCGTCGATCAGCGCGAGACCCGGCGCGGCCCCGAGTCCGGCCAGGGCGCGGACCATGGCGAGATGGCTGGCGCGCAGGATGTTCAGGGCGTCGATCTCCTCGACCGTCGCCAGGCCGACCGCGACCCCGGCACATTCCATCAGCCGGTCGAACAGGCGGGCGCGGGTGCGGGCGGTGAGCGCCTTGGAATCGTCGAGCCCCGGCGGAATGCGGGCGGGGTCGAGCACCACGGCCGCCGCAACGACCGGGCCGGCCAGCGGCCCGCGGCCGGCCTCGTCCACCCCGGCCACGGTCAGGCCGCGGACGCGGGCGGCGGTCTCGAAGGCGAAATCGGGGGGCATGGGGCGCGAGCCTCGCGCGGGTGCGCGTGGGGCGCAAGGGGCCGGGGGCGGGGCTGCTCGGCCCCCACCCCCGGCAGGTTCGGCGCGCGGGGCACGGGCCGCGGGCGCGCGCCGGATGGCAGGCCCGGTCACTCCGGACGGAAGCCGGCGCGCAGCAGGCAGCGTTCGCCGTAGACGCGGACATGCCGTCCGCGCAGCCGCGCGGTGTCCTCGCATGTCTCCGGCAGGCGGCGGACGCCGAAACGGTCGAGGCAGGCGGCGAGATAGACCCGCTGCCAGTCGCCGCGGGACCGCAGGTCCACGGCGCAGGCCGCCGGCAGCCGCCGGCGCCAGGAGCCGTTGTGACCCTTCGGCTTCTTGTGGTCGTCAATCGCCTTGGCGATCAGCGCGATGGCTGCGATGGCCGCCAGCGCCTTGGCGAGGTCCTTGTCGTCGGCGCGGGCGGGCACCGCGGCGGCGGCGGTCATCAGCGCCAGCGCGGCGGCGACGGCGGAAATGGTGGCGATCAGGCGACGGGTCAGAGGGGACATGGGAGCCTCCGTTCATGTGATGCCGGGAGGCTCGGGCCAAGTCGGCGGGACAGGCAATATCGCCCCGCCGCTATCCCATAGCAGGGGTTTGGCCGCCCGGGGTTATTGAATATCCGCACACCCCGGCGCAGATTGCCCCGACCTGTTTTCCCGGAGACCCCGATGCGCCTGGCGCTTCTGACTGCCGCTCTTGTGTCCCTCGCCGCCCTTGCCGCGGGCCCCGCTTCGGCGGAATGCTACGCGGACTACAAGGCGAAGAAGGATGACCCCTTGCGCCTGCACTATGGCGTGATGGAAATCCCCGACGGGGCTTGCGATCCGGGGGCGGCGGCGGCCGTGGCGGCCGACCGGCTTGCCGGCGCCGGCTGGACGCTGCTGAATGTCCTGTCGGTGTTCGGAGCGGAGGGGCTGGAGGACAGGAGAGGCAATGCCGGAGATTACTTCCTCCGTTACTGAGGGGCTGAAGGCCGGTAACCGGGTGGTGGTGGCGGGGATCGCCGCCATCGTGCTGATCCTCGCCGCGGCGACGGTATTCCTGTTCCTCGCACTGCCCGACGCCAACGCCTTCAACGCCCGGGTCGAGCGGCTGTTCGTCGAGAACGACGACCTGCGCCGGGGCGCGGAGGTCAAGCTGCTGGAAATCCTTGCGGAATCGGGGACCTCGTTCCAGGAGGTCCTGTCCAGCTACCGCATGGTGATGTTCGTCCTTCTGGTGTTCTCGACGGCGCTGCTGGTCGCCACACTGGTCTTCCTGGTCATGCTGATCGCGCTGAACCGCCGCGTCTCCGCGATCCAGCGGTCGGGCATTCAGGTGTCGAGCCTGATGATCGCGCGCGAGAGCCGTGCGGTTTACATCAACGATCTGGAATTCGCCCTGACCGGGGCGGCGCTGGAGACGCTGAGCGTGCTGGCCGAGGCGCGGATGGACGACGACGTGCTGACCGGGGCGCAGATCGAGGCGGTGATCTCGGGGCGCAACGAGTCCGATTGCGACGAGGCGGCAGGGGCGACGCGGGTGAAGCGGCTGCGCGACGCGCTGGGCAACCAGCTGGTCAGCGAGCTTCTGGTCAAGACCATCGCCCGGCGGGGCTATGTGCTGGCCGTGGCCAAGGACGCGATCCGCATGGTGTGACCGGCTGGACCGCCCGTCCCCCGTAACGACTGCCTGCCGGCGGACGTAGGGATCGCGGTCCGGGCAGCGGTGTCAGGTTCCCGTGAGGGGATTGGACAAGCCGCCCCGCCCGGACCATCTATGCACGAGCAAGGGAGAACGCTGATGGTCGAGGCCGAGCGCGCGATTCTGGCGGGGGGGTGTTTCTGGGGGATGCAGGACCTGATCCGGCGCCTGCCCGGCGTGCTGTCCAGCCGCGTGGGCTACACCGGCGGCGATGTGGCGAACGCGACCTACCGCAACCACGGCACCCATGCCGAAGGGATCGAGATCACCTTCGACCCGGCTCGCATCAGCTATCGCGAGCTGCTGGAGTTCTTCTTCCAAATCCACAACCCCACCACGCTCAACCGGCAGGGCAACGATATCGGCCTGTCCTATCGGTCGGGCATCTACTTTCTGACGCCGGAACAGGAGCGCGTTGCGCGCGACACCATCGCCGATGTCGATGCCGCCGGCCTCTGGCCGGGCAAGGCGGTGACCGAGGTGAAGCCGGCCGGGGATTTCTGGGAGGCGGAGCCGGAGCACCAGGACTACCTGGTGCGGCATCCCAACGGCTACACCTGCCACTGGATCAGGCCGAACTGGCGGCTGCCGAAGCGCGCGGCGTGACGGGTGGTGCAGCGGCGGGGTGAACCCCGCCCTACGGGCCAGTACTACGGGCCAGTACTACGGGCGAGTACGGGGCGTCAGATTTTGCCCTCGGACTTCCACTGCGCGATCTTCTCCTTCGAGACCTCGAAATGCATCGAGTCCTCGCGCGAGAAGGAGGCGCCCCAGAACCAGCCTTCGGCCTGGAAGAAATCGGCCAGGATGGTCAGGCCGAGCTGGGTCTTGCCGTCGCCCAGCTGGTCGAGCACGCCGTCGATGTAGAGATCGACCGCGGTGCCGAAGGAGTGCGACGACACCGCGGTCTGCGAGCCACGGATGCGGCGGACGCAGAGCGCACCGGCGGTATTGATGCGGTTGTAGAGGTCCTCGTCGGTGGCCTTGATCTTCTCGAAGACGACGCGCAGCGACTCGACCGCCGGGCGCAGCATGGAGACCCGGATCGGGCCGACGTCCTCGGTCACCAGCATCGCCTTCAGCGTCTCGTTGGTCATCGGCTCGCAGTCGTCCGACAGGCCTTCGCGCGGCATACCGAAGACCTCGACCTGCGAACTGGACGAGGGCACGGTCAGGCCTTCGTTGTTGATGCGGCGGCCGGCCAGCAGGACGACCTGGGCGTAGCTGTCGAGAATCGCGTTCTCGCCGCCGGTGCCGAACTGTTCGCCGGAGGAATCGAGACCGGCCGTGGCGTCGGCGGCCGGGCGGCTGGCCAGGGCGGAAATCTGCTCCTCGGCCGACTTCATCCGGTTCTGCAGGTCCTCGATCTGCTGGCGCAGCATCTCGATCTCGATCCGGGCGCTGGAATCAACGGCGCCGCTGCCGCCGATATCGACCGTGCCGCCGGATGACAGCAGCACGCGCAGGCCGAGATAGGCCACCGGCGCCAGCACGAGGCCGACCGCGACGATGATCGCCGGGACGATCCAATCCGGGCTTTTCGCGGCCGGGGCCGGGGCGGGGGTGTTCTTCTGCAGGTGGGGTGGCGGTGGCAAGGGGGTGTTCCGGATACGTTGGCCTCAGGTCACTATACACGCGACAACACGAAAGAAAACCGGGACCGGCGCATCGGGGAAGCGACCGCTGGAAGCCGGGAAAGGCGTTGTCGGGGTGGGCGGCCTGTGCAATACCCGTCTGGCCCGTGTCACTGGACGCCGGAGGGGGTTCCGATGCGGAAGCCGCAGCCTTTGACCTGTATCCGGGCTCCGGCCCCGGGCCTGAACTGACGGGCGGGCCATGGCCGAGCGTTCCAGCAGCCGCGACACCTTTCGCGTCGGCGAGATTCTGAACAACACCTACCGGATCGAGGCGTTGCTGGGCCGCGGCGGCACCTCGGAGGTTTATCGCGCGCGGTCTGAAATTTCCGGCCGCGTGGTGGCGATCAAGGTGCTGAAGGCGGAACTGTCGAAGGACGAGGCCTACCTGCGCCTGATGACGCGCGAGGAGGCGATCCGCGACGTTCGCCACGACGCGGTGGTGCGCTATTCGGAGAACTACCGCACGCCCGAGGGCCACGTCTTCCTGGTCATGGACTTCGTCGACGGCCCGACGCTCGACAAGCTGATGCGGTCGGGGCCGGTGGCGGCGGACGATCTTCTGACCATCGGCGCGCGGGTGGTGGAGGGGCTGGTCGCCGCCCATGCCAAGCGCCTCGTCCACCGCGACCTCAGCCCCGACAACATCATCCTGCGCGACGGCAAGCCGGAAGAGTCGGTCATCATCGACTTCGGCATCGCCAAGGACGACCGGCCGGGGGCGGAGACGATCGTCGGCAACGAATTCGCGGGCAAGTATTCCTATGCCGCGCCGGAACAGCTGTACGGGCGCACCGATGCGCGGTCGGACCTCTATGCGCTGGGCGCCACCTTGCTCGCGGCCTTTCGTGGCCGGTCGCCGGACCTGGGCAGCAACCCGGTGCAGATGCTGGCGAAGAAGGAAGAGCCGCTCGACACCTCGGGGGTGCCGGAGCCGCTGAAGAGCTTCATCGACGGCATGGCGGCGCCGAAGCCCGAGGACCGCACCCCGACGGCGGTGGACGCGCTGCGCATCATCGCCCCGGACTACCAGCCGACCGTGCCCGGCGGGCGCATCTTCACCACGCCGCCGCCGGACGCGACCCAGATCGCGCCGCCCTTGCGCACCGCGCCGCCCCTGGCCGGCCGGACCGCGCCGCCGGCCACCGCCACCGGCCGCACGGCGCCGCCGGCCGCGGCAACGCTTCCTTCCCCCGCGCCGGCCCCCG
>JANOGU010000003.1:0-10780 GCA_031406135.1 Rhodobacterales bacterium | reverse complement strand
CATGACCTCGGATCAGCGCAAATCCCACCTCCCGGAATGGACCCACATGTACAATTGGCACCGCCCGCACGGCAGTCTAAACTCCAAGCCACCCATCAGCCGTCTCGCGTTACCGATGGACAACCTGTTGAGGTTCCACACCTAGCCGTCGATTGGGACGACGAGCTGATCGACACCCACGACGCCGCCGAAGGCAAGCGCAAAAAGCTGGAATCGCCCCGCGACTTCACCGACTTCGCCCACATGATCCTGGAAAACCTGAAAGCCGCAGGCGTGCAGCAGGCCCACAAGGAGGACCGGATTACCTTCACCAGCCTGAAGGGTTGGCCCGGCAACTGGATCGCCGCCGAGGGCACCTTCATGGAAGGCGACACCCAGCGCCGCGCCGGTGTGTTCATCGGCCCCGAGTTCGGCACCGTCTCCCGCCCCGATCTGGTGGCGGCGGCGCGCGAGGCAGGCGATGCCGGTTTCGACGTTCTGATCGCCTGCGCCTTCAACTACGACGCCCACAGTTCCGAGTTCGACAAACTCGGCCGTATCCGCGTGCTGAAAGCCCGGATGAACCCCGACCTGCACATGGCCGCCGACCTGAAAGCCACCGGCGCGGGCAACCTGTTCGTGATCTTCGGCGAGCCGGATATTCGCATCACCGATGCTGGCGACGGCATGGTGCAAGTCCAGGTGTTTGGTGTGGACGTGTTCAAGCCCCAGACCGGTTCGGTGGAAAGCGAAGGAACCGACGGCATCGCCCTGTGGATGCTGGACACCGACTACAACGAAGAATCCTTCTTCGTCCGCCACGCCTACTTCCTCGGCGCCAACGACCCCTACAAGGCGCTGAAGACCACGCTGAAGGCCGAGATCGACGAGGAAGCCTGGGAGAGCCTGTACTCCGACACGTCGCGGCCGTTTGCGAAGCCGAAGTCGGGGCGCATCGCGGTGAAGGTGATCAACCACCTTGGCGACGAAGTGATGAAGGTGTTTGCAGTGGGGTGAGGAGGATCGCTGAGATGTCACAGAAAGGAGGCTTGAATGGCGTTCATCAGGTTCATTCTTGGTGGGAAAGAGATCCTGATCGAGCTATCGAGGATGACGAGTTTGTTGCCTCCCTCTCCGAAAAGCTGACCGCCAACCAGGTGGAGTTACAGAAGCGCTCAGACTTGTTGAGAGCGTTCCACGCAAATTGCCCGGACGTCAGCGGCATTCGGAGCCGTGAAGCAAAAGAGAAAGCAATCAACGACTTCCTCGGTGGCAGACGCTGGAAGTCGATCGTCAAGCGAATTCTAGGATGATCGAATTCCGCATCGCCGACACCTTCACCGACAGCCTCGGCCGTCTGACAGCGCAGGAGCAGAAGGCTGTGAAAACCACCGCTTTCGACCTACAACTTGACCCCTCTGCGCCCGGCCTGTCTTTCCACAAGCTGGACCGCGCCAAGGATACGAATTTCTGGTCGGTGCGGGTGAATGCCGACATCCGGATCATCGTCCATCGCACGGCCGCCAGCATCCTGCTGGTCTACGTCGATCATCACGACGACGCCTACAAATGGGCGGAACGCCGCAAGATCGAACGCCACCCGACGACCGGCGCCATGCAGCTGGTCGAGGTGCGCGAGCGGGTCGAAGAGGTGGAAATCTTCAAACCCAGGGAGGTGGCCGCCACACCTGTGCCTGCCGCCAAGCCCGCTGCCCGCCTGTTCGACAACCTGCGCAAGTTCGAGCTGATGGGCTTTGGTGTGCCCGAGGAATGGGTGAACGATGTCCGCACGGCAACCGAAGACACGCTGTTCGACATCATCGAGCACCTGCCGCAAGAGGCGCAGGAAGCGCTGCTGAAGCTGGCCGTGGGCGAGAAACCGCAACCGCCCGAACCTGTCCCGGCCGAGGCCGATCCCTTTGCACACCCCGACGCCCAGCGCCGTTTCCGTGTGCTGACCAATGCCGAGGAACTAAAGCAGGCCTTGGACTATCCTTGGGACAAGTGGGCGGTGTTCCTGCACCCGGCCCAAGCCGACCTCGTCGAGCGGTCCTTCTCCGGCCCGACCCGGGTTTCGGGCTCGGCCGGAACGGGGAAGACCATCGTGGCCCTGCACCGTGCAGTGCACCTGGCGCGTGCGAATCCTGGCTCGACTGTGCTGCTGACCACATTTTCTAAGGCACTGGCGAACGCCCTGCGCCGCAAGCTGGCCAGCCTTGCGGGCAACGAGCCACATGTCTCAGCGCGGATCGTCGTGAAGGCGGTCTCGGCAGTTGGTTATGACCTGTATTCCGAGCAGGTCGGACAACCGCAGATCGCCCCAGCCGTGCTGGTCAAGTCACTGATCGTCAAGGCTGCTGCCGAGGTGGACAGGCACAGGTTCACGACCCAATTCTTGATTGGAGAGTGGAACGACGTCGTCGATGCCTGGCAACTGCGGTCGTGGGAGGACTACCGTGACGTCTCTCGGCTGGGCCGGAAGACAAGGATCGGCGGCAAGCAGCGCGAGACCCTCTGGGCGATCTACGAGCGTGTCCGGGCAGAATTTTTGGAGCGCGGCGTTTTGACTTGGTCGGAAGTCTTCGGTCGCCTAGCAGAAAGCATCTCCCTGAGCAGCACGCGACCCTACGATTTTGCCGTCATCGACGAGGCGCAAGATTTGGGTGTCGCCGAAGCGCGTTTCTTCTCCGCATTGGCAGCAGCGCGCAGCGACGGGCTCTTTTTCGCCGGGGACCTTGGCCAGCGCATCTTTCAGCAGCCCTTCTCATGGAAGGCGCTCGGCCTTGATGTTCGCGGCCGCTCTTTCACCCTGCGCATCAACTACCGCACGTCACACCAGATTCGCATCCATGCCGACCGGCTCTTGCCGTCAACCGTTTCAGATGTGGACGGAAACACGGAGGGGCGGCGTGGAACTGTGTCCATGTTCGACGGACCACCGCCCATGGTCGTGGCATGCAGCGATGTCGATCACGAATGCCGGATGGTTGCGGACTGGATTTCGGATCGACTGAAGGAGGGCTGCGCGCCTCGCGAAGTCGGCGTCTTCGTGCGGTCTGATGCGGAACTCAAGCGTGCACGTGCTGCCGTGAAAGCCGCCGGCGTTCGCGCTGTTGAACTGAGCGAGAAGGTCGAAGTGGAGGACGGCGCCGTCGCCATCAGCACGATGCACTTCGCCAAAGGCCTGGAGTTCCGCTCGGTGGTCGTGATGGCCTGCGATGATGAGGTGATCCCGCAATCCGAGCGGATCGAGGCAGTTGCAGACGATGCCGACCTCGAAGAAGTGTACTACACCGAAAGGCACTTGCTCTATGTCGCCTGCACGAGGGCCAGAGATCACCTGCTAGTGACAGGTGTTGCTCCAGTTTCCGAATTTGTCGACGACTTCCTCAAGGGGCGCTGACAAGAGCGACGTCGCCGTGCTGAGCAAACACACAGTGAGCTGAGCGTGCCTCCCTTTATCGCCAGTAAGTGGCCAAGCGTGCCCATTAGGGCAGTCTGGCGACGATGCAGACCTGCGTAGCGGCGGTGGCCTTGCGCTCATTTCCACCAAGGGGGGGATCAACTTTTCCTGCACCGTCCGAAGGGGACCAGCGTCAGGAGTCTCTCCGCCATAAACGGCGAGAAAACGCGTCAGCCGAATGCAGGGTGGGGGATCAGGTGGGGGAAAGAAATTCCTTCATCGGATACTATTACGTTAAATCAATACTTTAGATGTATGGTGTGGCGGAGAGGGTGGGATTCGAACCCACGGTGGGCGCAAACCCACAACGGTTTTCGAGACCGCCCCGATCGACCACTCCGGCACCTCTCCGCGCTTGGGGGTCGTCGCCGGGGTCTCTAGCGGGCGGGCGCCAGGGTTGCAAGGGTCGCGCACCGCCATGAAGGGGCACGTCGCTCCTTGGAAAGCGGGCGTCGGGGGGATACCTCTTGGCCAGCGAGGAGACCGCGCATGATGCTTCGACCTCTGATCCTGGCGGCCGCCGTCGCCTGCGCCGGTCTGGCTGTGCCGGCGGTCGCGCCGGCCGAAACCCCGCCTGCGGTGGCCGGGGACCGGCTGGCGGAGCTGGTCCATGTCCTGCAGGTGCCGGGCATCATCGCGGTCCTGCGCGACGAGGGCATCGACTACGCGCTGTCGCTCGACGCCGATCTCTTTCTCGGCACCGGCGGTGCGGCCTGGCGCAGCACGGTCGAGGCGGTGCACGACCTGCCGACCATGCAGCGCCGGTTCGAGACGGCGCTGACCGGGGCGATGGCGGCGGACGCCGATACCGTTGCGGCGTCCCTGGTCTTCTTCGGCACCGAACGCGGCCAGCGCCTGCTGACGCTGGAGATCGAGGCGCGGCGTGCGCTCTTGGACGAGGCGGTCGAGGACCAGGCCAAGGCGCGGTTCGCGGAAATGGTCGCCGAGCGCGCGCCACGGCTGGAGCTGCTGCGCCGGTTCAGCGAGGCCAACGACCTGATCGAGATGAACGTGCAGGGGGCGCTGAACGCCAACCTCGCCTTCTACCGCGGTCTGGTCGAGGCCGGCGGCCCGGGAACCGAGGACATGAGCCTCGACCAGATTCTCGCCGATGTCTGGTCGCAGGAGGCCGAGGTCCGGGCGGACACCGAGACCTGGCTCTACCCCTTTCTGGCGCTGTCCTACAGCAGCCTGCCCGACGAGGATTTGCAGGCCTACATCGACTTTTCCGAAAGCCCGGCCGGGCGGCGGCTGAACGCCGCGCTGTTCGCCGCCTTCGACGTCCTGTTCAACGCCCAGTCCTACGAACTGGGCCTCGCCACCGGCCGGCAGCTTGCCGGGCAGGACCTCTGACCGGGCAGCCGCGCGGGCTTCACGGCGACTCGGCGAAGGTCCCGTAGCGGCCGGCGCTGAACACCAGCGGCGCGCCCTGGCCCGACGCCGCCCGCAGCACGCGCCCGACCACCACCGTGTGGTCGCCGCCATCGAACAGCGCGTGGCGGGCGCATTCGAACCGGGCCAGGGTGTCGTCCAGAACCGGCATGCCCTCGGCCGACAGGCGGTGCGGCACCCCGTCAAACCCCGGACCGCCGCGATGGAACGCCCGGATCAGGCCGATCTGCTCGGCGCGAAGCACGTGGATCGCGAAATGCGTGGCGCGGGTGAAGATGCCGTGTCGCTGCGCGTGCTTCGCCAGCGACCACAGCACCAGCGGCGGGTCGAGCGACAGCGCGGCGAAGCTGTTGGCGGTAAAGCCCACGGGGCCGTGCGGCCCCTGCGCGGTGACCAGCGCCACGCCGGTGGCGAACCGCCCCAAAGCGTCGCGCAAGGCGCGGTCGGTGTCCGGGCCGGGAACGAAGCTGGCGCCCTGCTTGCTGCCGTCCAAGATGCCCCTCCGCTCCTGCCGCCGTCCTTCGACATAGCGCGCGGCGCGTCAAGGGCGATGCCGGACCGCAGGTCACATCCGGCTTCACCCCCGGCCGGGCACAGGATAGACCCGGGCAAGGATCCGGCACAGACGGGGGTCAGGCGATGCTCTTCGCATATCGGGTGGTCGGGCAGCGGCTGGAGAAGCTGGCGCCGGGGGCGCCGCTGACGCAGGCCGGCTGGATCGACCTCTTGCGCCCGGACCCGGCCGAGGAGGCGGCGGTCAAGGCGCTGGGCGCCGACGTGCCCACGCTGGAGGACATGGAAGAGATCGAGATCTCCAACCGCCTCTACCGCGAGGACCGCACCGACTACATGACCGTCGTGCTCCCCGGCCACGACGCGCCGGGCGACCGGGTCAACCTGCCGGTCACCTTCATCCTGACGCCGACGCAGATGGTGACCGTCCGCCACCACACCCCGCGCCCGTTCGAGACCTACCCCGGCCGCGCCGACAAGGTCGGCCCCGGCTGCGTCGATCCGGACCGGATGTTCCTCAGCATGATGGAGGAAATCATCGGCCGCCTCGCCGACCACCTCGAGGGCAGCGGGCGGGTGCTGGACGACGTGGCGCACGAGGTCTACGCCGAGACCGCAGCGATGCAGTCGCGCGAACTGCGCGCGGCGCTGCAGAAGATCGGGCGCGAGGGCGAGCACATCAGCCGCGTGCGCTTCGGGCTTCTGACGCTGGAACGCGCGCTCAGCTACTTCGGCCAGACCCTGCACGAAGCCTACCGGGGCGATACGCTGCTGCCGATGGTCAAGGGCCTGACGCGCGACATCCAGGCGCTGGAGGTCCACGCCGACTTTGTCGCCAACCGTGTGGCGCTGGCCACCGACGCCACGCTGGGCATGATCAACCTCGACCAGAACCAGACCATCCGCATCGTCTCGGTCGTGGCCGCGCTGTTCCTGCCGCCGACGCTGATCGCCTCGATCTACGGCATGAACTTCAGGGTGATGCCGGAACTGGTTCAGGCCTGGGGCTATCCGATGTCGCTCGGCATGATGCTGGCCGCGGCGCTCGGCACCTACATCTTCTTCCGCTGGAAGAAGTGGCTCTGAGGGGGGACACATGCCGGGCCGGGTCTTCGCCGTCGTCGGTCCCTCCGGGGCGGGCAAGGACACGCTGATCGCCGCCGCCGCCGCCCGGCGGCGCGACCTCCACGTGGTCCGCCGCGTCGTCACCCGGCCGGCCGAGGCCGGCGGCGAGCCATTCGAGGGCGTCACCGACCCCGTGTTCGACACCAGGCTGGCGATCGGCGCCTTCCTGCTGACCTGGGAGGCGCACGGCCTGCGCTACGCCATCCCCGCCAGCGCCGAATCCGCGTTGCACGAGGGCCGCGACGTCATCTTCAACGGCTCCCGCGCCATGCTGGGCGAGGCCTGGGCGGCCTTTCCCGGCCTGACCGTGATCCATGTCACCGCCCCGGTGCCGATCCTGGCCGAGCGGCTGGCCGCCCGCGGCCGCGAGGGCAAGGCCGACATCGCCCGGCGGCTGGCGCGCACCGTCTATGACATCCCGCCCTGGATTGACGTCAAGGTGGTGGAGAACGCCGGAACTCTCGACGACGCCGTCACCGCCTTCCTCGCCGCGCTTCAGCCGGAAAGGCTGTAGCACCCGGCCGGGAACCCGGTCACGGCACCCGGATGAAGCCGCGGATCTCGGAATTGGCGACGTTGCGTCGGGTGACGCGGAACACGCCGATGCCGTTGGCGCTGCCGTTGGTGTTGGAGTTGCCCTCCACCGTCACCAGTGCCCCGTTGCGCACCGATTCCACGAACCCCGTGTGGCCGTTGCCGTTGCCCCAGTCGATGATGAACACCGAACCCGGCGTGACCAGCGCCGGATCAGCCAGTGCCTGTGTCCGGCTGATCCGCATCGACGTGCTGCGGTTCCAGGCGGTCAGACAGTGCGCCGTCTTCGGGAAGGTGTTGGCCAAGCCGCTGTCCGCTGCCGCCTTCTCGAAGCACCAGAACACGAAGGCCATGCACCAGAACTGCCCGCTGGACGACAGGCCTGCGGTGAACTGGTACTCATCCACCTTCGGTCCGCGATTGGGACGGTCTGGATCCTCCATCACCCCGATCTCGCCGACCGCCTTGGCCAGCGCGCGGCGGGCCAGCGCCCCGCCCGATATGGCGGCGGGCACCGGGATGGCATCGTCGGGAAACAACGCGCCCCAGGTCATCGGCCCGACCTCGCCGTCAACGTGCAGCGGTCGCCCTTCGCGGTCGGTGCCGCGGGTCTGAAAGATCCGGACGGCGTTGCGTAGCGCGGCGTCGAACGCCCCGTCGCGCGCGCCGACGTTGAACCCAAGCCGATCCAGCCGCCGCTCAATGCTGGATACGACGGTGCGGTTGGTCTCGCCAGATTTGATGATGCGTCCCGGATAGGCCATGGAAAATTCCCTCTGGTGATTGTGTTAGGCCGCAAATGCGTGCGGCAATGAGGATGCTGCCACAGCCGTGGCGCGACGCGTTGGTAAAAATCCGTCAAAAAATCGCCGACCGACCGGTGGTCCTTGTGCCTCCGACCGCCTAGACAGGTCGGAAACCGAATACGGGGTCCCAGATGCGTCCCGCCGCCTTCACCGCTCCCGGCCGCTTCTGGCGCGGCAACCTGCACACCCATTCCGACCGTTCCGACGGCATCCTCACACCGGAAGAGGTTTGCCGCCGCTACCGCGACCAGGGATACGACTTCCTCGCGCTCACTGACCATTTCGTCGGCCGCTACGGCTTTTCCATCGTCGATACCCGGCCGTTCCGGTCGAACAGCTTCACCACGATCCTAGGCGCTGAAATCCACGCCGGCGCCATGCAGCGCGGCGAGCGCTGGCACATCCTCGCCGTGGGGCTTCCCGACGACTTCGCCCCTCCGCACCTGTCCGACCGCCTCCCGGCCGACGACCGCGAAAGCGGCCCGGACCTCGCCGCCCGCGCCGTTGAGGCCGGCGCCTTCGTGGCCATCGCCCATCCGCAATGGTCGGGGCTGACGCTGGCCGATGCCCGCTCCGTCGCCGCCGCCCACGCCGTGGAGATCTACAACCACGGCTGCGCGGTGGGCTGCGACCGTGGCGACGGTGCCGCGATCGCCGATCTCCTGCTGGCCGAGGGCCGGAAGATCAACCTCATCGCCACCGACGACGCCCATTTCACCGAGCCCGACCACTTTGGCGGCTGGGTCATGGTGCGGGCCGAGGAGAACGCGCCCGAGGCGCTGCTCGCGGCGCTGAAGGCCGGGGATTTCTATTCGTCGCAGGGGCCTGACCTGCGCGACGTCGAGGTGGTGGGCGACGAGGTGCGCGTGGACTGTTCGGCCTGCGTCAGCATCATCGCCCAGGGCGCCGGAACCGCCTCCGCGGTTGTCCACGGCGCCTCGATGACCCGGGCCACGGTACCCATCCGGCGGCTCAAGGGCTCGCCCTTCGTGCGCGTCACCGTGGTCGATGCCGCCGGGCGGCGGGCCTGGTCGAACCCGGTGTATCGCTAGGGCACCGGCGTCCAGCGCACCAGATCGATGTGCGGCGCCCCGGTCGCCAGCATCACCAGCCGGTCGAACCCCAGCGCGATGCCGCTGGCCGGCGGCATCATGGCCAGCGCGGCGAGGAACCCCTCGTCGATGGGGTAGCTCTCGCCATAGACCCGCGCCTTCTCCGCCATTTCCACCTCGAACCGCCGCCGCTGCTCGCCGGCATCGGTCAGCTCGCCAAACCCGTTGGCCAGTTCCACCCCGCAGGCATAAAGCTCGAACCGTTCCGCCACCCGCGGGTCGTCGGCGCAACGCCGCGCCAAGGCCGCCTCGCAGGCCGGGTAGCGGTCCAGGATCGTGGCCCGGCCCAGCCCCAGATGCGGCTCGATCTTCTCGGCCAGAAGTCGCGAGAACATGTCCGGCCAGGTATCTCCCTCGGCCACCGCGACGCCGCACCCCGCCAGCGCCGCCCGCAGCCGCTCCGGCTGCGGCGTGCCGTCGGCTTCCAGTGTGGCCAGCAGATCGAACCCCGCATGACGCGCCACTGCCTCCGCCACCGACACCCGCTCCGGCGCCAGCGTCGCGTCGCACTGCCGGTCGCGGAAGCGCAGGCTTCCCCTCGGGGACGCCAGCCGCAGCACCTCCGCGCAATCCGCCATCAGGACCGAATAGTCCTCCTCCGCCCGGTACCACTCCAGCATCGTGAACTCGGGGCTGTGCAGCGCCCCCCGCTCGCGGTTGCGCCAGACCGGGGCAAAGGCGAAGAGCCGCGCCTCCCCCGCCGCCAGCAGCTTCTTCAGCGCGAATTCGGGCGAGGTGTGGAGGTAGAGCCGCTGCGCCGTCCCGTCATTGCCGATCGCCTCGGTGGCAAAGGCATGCAGATGCGCCTCGTTGCCGGGACTGACCGCCAGCGCCGCCGGCTCGGTCTCGACAAAGCCCTGCGCCCCGAACCAGGCCCGCAGCGCCGCCTTGAGCCGGTTGCGTTCAAGCAGCAGCCCGCGCCGGTCGGCGTGGCGGTCGCGGTCCCACCAGGGGGTCTGGGGCATCTCGGCTTCCGTCTGGCGCGGGCGCGCGGTTTGCGCTAGGGGGTCGCGCGACGCGGCCCTCTACCGGCCGCCTCCAGGTTTCGCAAGGATCAGACCTTTGAAAGTCATCGCCTCCTCGCTCCGCAAGGGCAATATCGTCGACATGGACGGCCGCCTTTGTGTCGTCCTGACCGCCGAGAACTTCCACCCCGGCAAGGGCACCCCCACCACCTCGGTCAGCATGCGCCGCATCTCCGACGGGGTGAAGGTCTCGGAGCGCTGGAAGACCACCGACCAGGTGGAAAAGGCGACGGTGGACGAGCGGGCATACGACTACCTCTACGAGGATGGCGAGGGCTACCACTTCATGGAGCCGATCTCCTACGACCAGATCACGGTCAGCGCCGACATGGTCGGAGACGGCAAGGTCTACCTGCAGGAGGGGATGCGGGTCTACCTCAAGATCCACGACGAAATGGCCATCGGCATCGAGTATCCGCAGAAGATCACCGTCGAGATCACCGAGACCGAGCCGGTGGTGAAGGGGCAGACCGCCTCGTCCTCGTACAAGCCGGCGATGACCAACAATGGCCTGCGCGTGCTGGTGCCGCCGCATATCGGGACGGGGACGCGGATCGTCATCAACACCGAGGACAATTCTTACGTCGAGCGGGCCAAGGACTGAGCTTTTCGCCGCCGGACGAAAATGTCCCACGGTGGGACATTCTGCTCCTTGAGCAATCCCAAGGGGTTGCGAGGTCCGATTCAGCATTTGTTCACACTACACGACTCTCTGTTTGCCGAGTGTTTTCGGGAGGTTGATCCACTCGGCCAGGGTTTCGGGGTGGTTGGATCGGAGCCGGTTGCGCAGGAAGGTGAAGCCGGTGCGGAAGTAGGACCTTGCGAGGTATC
>JANOGU010000190.1:0-23996 GCA_031406135.1 Rhodobacterales bacterium | reverse complement strand
CCCCATCAAAGGTTAGTGAATCAGAGAAATACCCCCGAGGGAATCCCCCAGAGTCAGACCAAGCAACCGTTGGTATTACTCTGGCAAAGCCCGCGGCCGCATTGGACGTGCCAGCGCCCTTGCAATAGGGTCCGGCGGAAGAACCCACTCAGGCGATCCACCCATGACCGACGCCCGTGCACACCGCCGCCTCGCCGCCATTCTCGCGGCCGATGTGGCCGGCTACTCGCGGATGATCGGCGAGGACGAGGCGGGCACGATTTCCGCCCTGCGCGATGTCTGGGCGACACGGTTCAACCCCGCCGTCGCCGAACACGGCGGGCGCATCGTCAAGACGATGGGCGACGGCGCGCTGGTGGAATTCGCCAGCGCGGTCGACGCGGTCTCCTGCGCGGTGGCGATCCAGACGACGATGGCCGAGTTCAACGCCGTGCGCGAGGGGCGCCCGCCGCTGCGATTCCGGGTCGGCCTCAACCTCGGCGACATCCTGATCGACGGCGCGGATATCCTCGGCGACGGAGTGAACGTCGCCGCACGGCTCGAGGCGCAGGCGCCGGTCGGGGGCGTGCTCGTCTCGGACGGCATTCACGCCCAGGTCAAGGGCAAGGTCGGCGTGGCCTTCGAAGACGCGGGCGAGCTCGACCTGAAGAACATAGCCATGCCCGTCCGGGCCTGGCGCTGGGAAGGGGAAGGCGGAGCGGTCGCAGCGGCCGGCCCGAAACCTGCGGCGGCCCCGGAGGCCGGGCCATCAATCGCCGTCCTGCCCTTCACCAACATGTCCGGCGATCCCGAGCAGGAGTACTTTTCCGACGGGATCAGCGAGGACATCATCACCGACCTGTCGAAGATCGGCGGACTGATGGTGATCGCGCGCAATTCGAGCTTCGCCTACAAGGGCAAGGCGCTGGACATCCGCGTTGTGGGCCGCGAACTCGGCGTGACTTCGGTGCTCGAAGGCTCGATCCGGAAAGGCGGCAACCGGGTCCGGATCACTGCCCAGCTGATCGACGCACGGAACGGCGCGCACCTGTGGGCGGACCGCTACGACCGCGATCTGACCGATATTTTCGAGGTGCAGGACGAGGTGACCAGGCGCATCGTCGGGGCGCTCCGCGTCGCCCTGAAGCCCGCGGAAGTGGCGCTTCTTGCCGAGGCGTCCACTCGCAGCGTTGAGGCGCACGACCACTTCCTGAGAGGGCGCGAACTCCTGTTGGGTCCGACGCAGACGGCCGGGAGCTTTGCCTTGGCCGTCGCGGATTTTGACAAGGCGATCGTGGCTGATCCCGGCTATTCGCTGCCCTATTCCGGGCTGGGCTTGGCCTATACGCACGATTTCATGAACCACTGGTCCGGTACCGAGGACCCGCTTTCGCTGGCCGGACACTTTGCCAAGCTCGGGGTCGAAAGGGGACCGAGCGATCCCTTCGCGCATTTCGTCCTCGGGGTCGTAAAGCTCTGGAAGCGTGATCTGGAAGCGGCGCATGCGCTGGAAGAGCGCGCGCTGGCACTCAGCCCGAACTACTCCCCAGCATTGGGCGCGCTCGGGCTGGTCGAGGTCTATCTGGGGCAGCCGCTTAAGGGGGTTGCGCATATCCGGCGCGGAATGCTGCTCGATCCGGGGTTCGCGCATCAGTCGCTGCATTTCCTGGGTCTCGCCCGGTTCATGGCGGGCGATCTTGCCGCCGCCGCCGACAGCTTCCGCGAACGCATCCGATTGAGCCCGGACACCGACCTTTCGCGGGGTTTCCTGGCATCGGTCCTGGGTCATCTGGGCGAAGCGGAAGAAGCGCGCCGCGTCTGGGCGGAACTGAAGACGATCAACCCGAAATACACGATGGGCGAACACCTTGCCCGCTCGCCGTTCCAGCGCGAAACGGACATCGCAACGATCTGGCAAGGGCTGGCGACAGCGGGCATCGCAGACTGACCGGCCGTTCATGAAGCTTTCAGCGGCCGAAGCAGCCAGGCTGCGGCGGCGCTGCGCTGCACCAGCCAGGACAGCGGAATGGTCAGGGCCAGGCTGACCGCCACCGGCAGCAGCCAGGGCGTCAGCTGCCCGCAGGCGGCAAGACCCAGCAGTCCCAGCCCCAGCAGGGTCTCGGTCGCGTGGAACCTTGCAAGGGTGCCAAGGCCCGGGCGGCCGGTAAGGTGCGGCATCCATCCGCCGTCGAAGCCTGCAAGCGTGCGCAGGACGGCGCGGACCTGTTGCACCATCAGCGCCGGCGCGATCAGCACCGACATCGCGATCTCGACCAGCACCGAAGCCGCGAAGCCTGGCGCTTGAAGCAGGTCAAGTCCCCGGTCGCGGACATGGGCCACGATCCCCAGAAGCTTTGGGCCCAGCAGCATCAGCCCGACGATCAGCATCAGGGCGCCCTGGGTCACGGGCGGCAGATCCGGCCAATTCGGCATGAACGGGTTCAACGCAAACACATCAGGCAGGGTGCCATCCTGTCCCGGCAGTGCCCAGAGGACCAGCAGCGCCAGCCACCAGACCGAAGCAAGGTAGGCCATCGCGCCTTGGAGGAGATGAAAGCGCGACACCGGGTGCAGTCCTGGTACTGCGAGCAGTCGCAGGTGCTGCATGTTGCCCTGACACCAGCGCCGGTCGCGGCGCAGGTAGCCGAGCAGCATCTCGGGCGTATCTTCAAAACTGTCGCTTGCCTCGGGCAGCATCCGGACACCCCAGCCAGCGCGGCGGATCAGGGCGGCCTCGACGAAATCGTGGCTGAGGATCACCCCACCGCGCGGTGCCCGCCCGGGCAGATGCGGCAAGCCTGCAGAGGCCGCAAAGGCGCGGGTGCGGACCAGCGCATTGTGGCCGAGAAAGTTCCCCTCGGTCCCGGTCCACAAGGCAAACCCCAGGCCAAGATTGGTGCCATAGACCTCGCTGGCGAAGGACTGGAGCCGTTGCCATATGGTCTGGCCCGGCAGGACCCGCGGTACGGTCTGGATCAACCCGAGCCCCGGTTCGATGGCCAGCCTGTCGGCCATAGAAAGCACACTTTGCGGCCCCATGACGCTGTCGGCATCAAGGATCAGCATCGCATCATGATCCTGGCCGCGCGTGGTCACCCAGTCGCGGATGTTGCCGGACTTGTAGTCGGTATTGGCGGCGCGGCGGCGGTAATGGATGGCAAGCCCCGGCTGTGCGATGCGTGCGGCGCTTACGGCGGCTTCTTCACGCAGGGCGGCAACGGGATCGCAGGTATCCGAAAGGATGTGCAGCGAAAACCGGTGCCGCCCCCTGTCGGCCAGGCTGGCAAGGAGGTGAACAGCATTGCCGATCGTGGCTTGGGCGGACTCGCAGTACATCGGCAAGAGGATTGCCACGGACAACCCGTGCAGGGCCTGCGCCTGCGGTCGGGGCCGCCACACCAGTCCCAGAAGCGCCGAAGCGACCGACAGCGCCACCCAGTAGAAGGCGAAGACGGTGACCGCGACCAGCGCGCCCTCGGCGACCGAAAGGTGGCCATCGAGCGCGAACCAGCCAAGCCCGGCCCAGCCCAGGGCCAGCGTCACGCACAAGGGCGCGGTCAGCACCAGCGCACGCAACGCCCTTGTGGCGCGGTCTGTGCGGATACCGGGGGCAGCGGGGTCGGTGAAGCCCTTGCTCAGGTCCTGGTCCGGCATGGCCAGCGGCAGTTTAGGCAGAACCGCAGGCTGCTGCTGGCGCAGAATCATGGTCATGCGGGCACCCAGCGGTTCAGCCAGACCTCGGCCACCCGCAGCCCGCCACGCCAAAGCTCGGCTCGCAGCTCGTAAAGCGGCGCGTCGCCCTTCAGGGTGAAGTCGAGCCGCATCCCGCCGGTCGCAGGGTTCGCCTGCAGGTGCTGGCTGGAGATCTCGCCTGCGCTGGTGCTGATCCGTGCCTCGATCCGGTCCGGGTTCTGTCCAAGGGCCGGATGCGGGGCGTAGTCGATGGTGAAAAGCCGCCCGTCCTCGAAGACGCGGGCACCCGTGCGGGTGGCGGTGACCGGGGCCACGGTCCCTTCGGCCGGGCTGGTCGCACACCAGTGGAGCCGGTAGTCGAAGCGATGCTCGGCCCCGGCGGTCAGCGGAGCGGCAGGTCGCCAGAAGGCGACGATGTTGTCGTTGATCTCCTTGTCAGTGGGAATCTCGACCAGCATCACCGCGCCTTGCCCCCAGTCGCCCACAGGTTCGACCCAAAGCGAGGGGCGGCGTTCGTAGTGCGCCACCAGATCGTTGTAATCGCCAAGCTGGCGGGCGCGCTGCATGAGGCCAAATCCGCGCGGCGAGGTATCGGCGAAGGTGCTGACCTCGACCGTCTCGGGGTTGGTCAGCGGGCGCCAGATCGTCTCGCCCGCGCCGTTCAGGATCAGAAGGCCGTCGCTGTCATGCACCGCCTCGCGGAAGTCGTCGAAACTGACCTGGTTGATGTCGCTGAAGAGGAACATCGATGTGCCGGGGGCGATGCCGACCGTGGTCAGATCGACCCGGGGGAAGAGCCGGGCGCTGACCGTCATTTCGGCGGTCTCGCCCTTGGTGATCCGGAAGCTGTAGGCGCCAGCCACCGAAGGGCTGTCCATCAGCGCGTGGATGGTGACGGTGGGCGCTCCCGGCTCTGCCGCCTCGATCCAGAAATCGCGGAAGACCGGGAACTCCTCGGCCCCGTCCGCCGCCGTCTTCAGTGCAAGGCCTCGGGCAGATAGCCCGTAGGCTTGACCGCGACCGATGGCGCGGAAGTAGCTTGCGCCCTGAAAGACGGCGTATTCCTGGAAGCGGCCTTCGACCTCCAGCTCGCCCAGGATGCGGAACCCGGCAAAGCCGGTGCCGTCTTCGGGCAGGGCCGGGAACTGGTCCGTGGTGTCGAAGGTGCGCAGCTGGAACTGCACCTCGCGCGCCTGATCCTTCTCGACCGCATGGATGCCGACCCTGTGCGGGAAATAGAGGCCGGCCACGAAAAACTCGGCCTGCACGGCGCCGGGCGTGCCCCGGAAGAGCGTGTGGCGGGTGTCGAACCAGATGCCACGGAAGGCGTCATAGGAGAGGTCAAGCCATTCCTTGCTGACGGCGGGTGGCGGGGCATAGGGCGCGGCAGCTAAAGCATGGGCCTGGGCCACGACCCTCTCGGGGTCGAACGGGACTGCGGGGCCAAGCGTCAGGCCTGCGATTTCCCCGGCCCCTGCCGGGGCCAGACCCAGCGCGGCAAAACCGCCCAGAAGCCTCAGCATATGGCGGCGGGAAGGCCCGGTCATGGCCGCACCTCTGCCGGGACGGGCATGTCCGTCCCCTCTGCCTTCATCGGTTCGGCAACCCGTGCCGGAGCTGTCTTCCAAGGCTTGGCCTTGAAGAAAGCCGCCAGCCTTGCCACCACAATGATGATCGCAAATCCGGCCAGATTGATGAGCAGGGCCGCAAGTGCGCCTCCGCCGGCAAGGTTCAGGAAAGCGCCAAGCACGCGCGCCATTACCATCGACGCCGCAAAGACCGCCAGCGATTGCTGTCCGACCCGCGTGATCAGGGCGACCACGCTGCCAATCCGGCCACCGCGCCGCAGTCGTGTGCCCTGCGGGCCGACGGCGACCCAGGCCAGGTAGGCAAGAGCCAGAAAATGCAGATAGCGCAGCACGCCGAAGTCGGACTTGTCGAACAGGATCGACCACTCATGGCGCCAGTCGCTCACGAATTCGGAGGCACCGATCACCTTGTGCCAGGCGAAGGGTACCGACAGCAGCACCACCGCCAGCGCGAGCAAGACCAGCTCGCGCCGCACCGGCGGGGCGGGCAGCCAGCCGGACATCAGCGCAAACCCGGTAAAGAACACCAGCTGCCAGCCGAAGGGGTTGAAGAACCAGAGCCGCGCCGACGGCGTCGAAAACCACAGCTCTGCCGGCAGGTTCAATCCCGCCGTGGCCGCGACCCAAAGCGTCAGGCTGAGAAGGACCGCCAGGCGCACGTCGACCCTGACCAGCGCCATCATCACCGGGACCAGCGCCAGGATCACCAGATACATCGGCAGGATGTCGAAGTAGTTCGGAACATAGGTCAGCGTCACCAGCCCGATCAGGTTCGGCCCGGCGTTGTTCAGGAACGGATAAAGGTTCAGCGCGCCGACCTCATCGCGTGGGAAGGCCCCGCTGGCGTTCAGCGCCAGCATCAGAACCAGGGTGATGAAGAACACCCCGAGATGCACCCAGTAGACCTGCCAGATCCGGAACGCGATCTGCAGCGTGCCCATGAGCCAGCCCGCCCGCGTGAAGACCGCGCCAAAGGCAATGGCCGAGGCCATGCCCGAGCAGAAGACGAACATCTCGGTCGCGTCGGAAAAGCCGAAACGCGCCGGGATCCACAGCGTCCAGGGGTTGCCGGTGATGTGGGCGATCAGGATGATGAACATCCCCACGCCCCGGAAGAAATCGAGCCGCGGGTCGCGTTGTCTGACCGGCGCGCTCATCTCACACTGCCTGGGCGCGGGCCGCACCGATCAGCGACAACCGGGCCGTGGCATAGCCATCGGCCACGCCGGCGCGCCGGGCCATGCGGTCGCGCAAGAGCCCCTCGGCCGCGTCCATGTAGCCGCCGCGCAGGGCCGCCTCGATGGTGATGCGGTCGAAGACATCGCGCTGGGCATGGCTGCCGCCGATGGATTGCAGATCGGCGCGCCCCGCCCGCAGATGCATCCAGGCGCTGGAGTATTCGCCACTGGCAAAGGCATGCAGGCCTTGCGCGATGTGCAGGCCCGGATGGGCGATGATCTGCCGGGCTTCGTTGCCGTCGCGCTTCGTCGCCTGCATCCGGGCAATCAGGGCCACCGCAGCCTCATCCCGTGCGCCGCCGCAAAGGGCCAGCATGTAGTGCAGGTCGGCAAAGGCCAGGCAGCCGTCGGTCGCGCGATGTTCGGCCAGATTGGCCAGTTCTTCCCAGCGGTCGCCGACATCCGCCCCTTCCAGTTCCAGCCGCGACAGAAGCGAGGCCGCGTTCGAGATGTCGCGGTAGTCGTCGGTCTTTTCGGCCCGGATGTCTGCATCGTAATGCGCCAAGGCGACGTCATACTCGCCCAGGTCCAGATGCATCAGCGCCCGGTGCCACCAGACGTGGAAACGGAAGTTGTTGCAATGCGCCCACGAGGATTCGCGCCCGGTCAGCCAGTCAATCCCCGCCTGCGCCCGGCCCGTCGTGTCATAGACATGTGCCACGGCATGCAGGCCCCAGGCGTCGTCCGGGGCCAACGCCACACCTTCGCGTCCGGTCTTTTCGGCTGCGCTGAAATCACCGGTTTCCTCCAGCGCAAAAGCATGGCAGCCCAGAAGGTAACCGCGGCCGGGATGGTCGTGCCAGGCAGCCATCACGCCTTCGGCCGAGGCGCGCATTTCCTTGGGGCGGCCCATGACGAACTGGATGGCCTGCACCAGTTTCATTGCCAGCGCATCGCGCGGGTTCAGGTTCAGGATGACTTGCAGCCGCGCCGCCGCGCGTGACGGCCGACCGCCCAGCCAATCGCCCAACGCATGCACAAAGGCGATCTCGCGCATGGTCGCAGGGGCGCCCGCAATGGCTGCCGCATAAGCCTCCCGCGCCACGGACACCATCTCCGCGCGACCTAAAAGCAGGCAAGACACCCCCCGGATCGCCTGACCCAAGGCGAAATCCGGGGCCGCGGCCAATACCCGGTTCAGATCAGGTCCGGTGCTGGCAGCATGGGACAAGACACCGAGGATCACCTTGTTCCAATCGCCGATCAGATCGCCGGCAAGCGATGTGGGCATTCCACTCAGGTCGTCGGAAACCGGCATTGGCGAACCCACTTGCGGTCGAAACCATAGCTTGCGCAGGTGGCTGCGCAGGCGGTGCGACTTCCGCTTCGCGAAGGTCAGGGATTTCGTTACGATTGTCCCGGGTGATGTCAGCCGCCTCACGCATGCGTGAGCCGAAAGCGCAGCTACTGCCTCAAAATGCGCCATCATAGGCGCGGCGCGGGATGCGCACGGCGATCAGGGTAAAGCAGTCACGGGTCAGTGCGGCTGTCGCCTCCCGCGCCAGCGACCCGCTGTCGGTGACCTCGACCCCGTGGCCGCCGAAAGCGCGGGCAAGGGCGGCAAAATCGGTTCCCAGTCCCGGGCCGCCGAAATCCACGCCAAGATTGGGACGCTGTGTGCCGCGCTGCTTCAACTCGATCAGGGACAGGCTGTCGTCGACCAGAACGCAGATCACGATGGGCAGGCCATGTGCGGTCAGCGAGGCAAGTTCACCCGCCCCCATCTCCAGCCCCGCGTCGCCGACGAAGGCCAGGACAGGTGCTGCGGGACGGCCGAGCTTTGCGCCCGCCGCAAGGGGCACGGCGCAAGCCATCGTGCAAAGCCCCGAGGATTGCAGCATCAGCCGCGGGGCCGGGCAGTCCCACATCTGGCTGACCAGAATCCGATGCGCGCCGCTGTCTGCGCTGATGACCGTCTCGGGCGGCATGATCTTGCGCAGAGTGGCAAAGACCTGATGCGGACCCCAAGCATCCTGCGCGAAAAACCCGGTTCTCAGGGCGTCTCGCGCCTTAGCTGGGGCTTTATCCGTCCAGCGCTGCGGGGCCGAGTGGCGCAGGGCGGGAAGAGTCTCGGCGAGGCTACCGATGAGCAAATGACCCGCCCGGTGCATCCGGTGTTCGCGCGCCACCGGGGCAACCTCAATCACCGCCTGGCCGGAGGTCCAGGGGTTGCGCCAGCCGATGCGCATTTCGATCGGGTCGTAGCCGAGAAGCAGGATGCAATCCGCCTCGGCCATCAGAGGCATCAGCACCCGGTCCGCTTTGGGCGACAGACCCGCGCCGCCAAGGCAAAGCGGATCGCGCTCGTCCATCAGCCCCTTGCCCTTGTAGGTGGTGATCAGGGGAATGGCGTGGTCACGGCAAAAGCGGCTTATCAGGGCGCCCGCGGCTTCGTTCACCGCGTCAACCCCGGCGATGGCGAGGGGGCGCATCGCCCCCGTCAGGGCGGTCAAGGCATCCTGCAGCGCCAACGCGGGTGGCGGACCGGGAAGGCTGGGTGGCGCAAGGGGAACGACGGTTTCGCTCACCAGACCTTCGGCCACGCCGATCGGCACATCGACATGCACCGGCCCCGGCTGGCCCGAGGTCGCGAGCGCTACGGCCTTGGCAATGCCAGCGCCTACCGCACCGGGGGCCAGGCGGAAGCTGCCCTTGACCACCGGGCACAGCATCGCCTGATGGTCGAAGACCTGATGGGTATAGGTCTCGGCGTCGGCCGCATCGACGCAGCCGGTCAGGAAGATCAGCGGCACCCGGTCCTGCATCGCGTTGGCGACGACATTGACGGCATTGGCCACGCCCGGCCCAAGCGTCGCCAAAAGGACCGGCAAAGCGCCTGTCATGTGCCACAGCCCCTCGGCCATGAACCCGCCCGCGTTTTCGTGCTTGACCAACAGAAACTTCAGGCCCGCGCCATCCAGTCCTTGCATCAGGGCCAGAACCTCGCCGCCCGGAATGCCGAAGGCATGGGTCGCACCTGCCCGCGCCAGCGCCGCGCCGATGATGTCCGCGCCGGTTCCTGTGGTCTCGGTCTTCACCCGTCCAGCTTCCCTTCGATCACGCCGTCGGCCAGCAATTGCCGCCAGCCGGCAGGCCCCGGCCCAAGGCCCCGCGCCGCCACCCGCGCGTCCATCAAGGCTAGGTTGATGCGCTGCCCCTGCCCCGACACATGCCGCGCCTCAACCGCGGCCGATTTGCCCACCGTGGCGTACTTTGCGCAAAGAATACCAGCGATGCCGACACCCGCCTTCGTCGACGGGTCATCGGCTGCACTGGCCAGGCGCATCAGCCCACCCTCGCCTTGCTTCGGGAAATCACGGCCCGCCGGGTGTTCAGGTCGGTCAGGATCCGTCTTGGATCAGTTCGCCACGGGAGCTGCGGACGTGAAGCTCGGGATCTTGTCAGCCGAGGCAGGCGTGGGTTCCAGCCCATCCCAGTTCGTCTCGGACTTCTCAATGTTGCCGGGAATGTCCTCCTCCCAGAAGCCGACCACGTTCTTGGTGATGTTGAGGTAGAGCTTGCCATCCACGATGCGCCACAGCGTCGGATTGCCGGGAACCTTGCCACCCTGTGCCACGCCATAGGCGCAGTGGCCGTCATACTGCGGGACAAAAGTCGCCGGGTCCGCCAGGAAGCGGTCGCGGTTCGCCTCTGTCGCGAAGGCAAACCGCGCGCCGTTGTATTCGGCGGTGATGCTGGCGTTGCCGGCAAGCGGGGCTTCCTGCGGCTGGCCGACCTTCGACTGCGGCAGGTCGAAATAGGACACCACATCGTAGCCAGACACAGCAAACCCAGTCTTGTCGACGTATTGATCCCCGGCAAAGGCGCCGCCGATCATGCCGGCGGTGAAGGCGATGGCGAGAGCGGTCATTCTGAACATTGGGTGGTCCTTTCTTGCTGCATACCCACCCATTCGTCGCGGGCAGCGACCGGCTTACAAAACTTTCTCCGGGATCGCGGTGTCGTGATGCGTGCCGCGCCGGAAGCCTTGTCACCGCCCATCCAGTTGCTGCCCGATGGCCTTGCAGAGCGCCTTGCGCTGCAGTCTCAGGAACCGGCGGGCGGCGGATTCGGTGGGGTGGTACGGGTCTTTGACCGCACCCGAGGAACTTCGCCGGAAGTTGCCTGCATTGCCCTGGTTCTCGCGGATCGTGGAGGCGGTGAAGCCGGGGACAAAGCTGCAATGACTGCCTGACTTGGCGAAGGCCCTCTCGATGTTGTCTTGCGCCCTGTGGCGCAGGCGGACCGCCTTCTCCTTGTAGGGCGGCGCCGAAGTCATGAAAATGCAGGGCTGGTCCATGGGAAGGTCGTCCATCAACGCCCGCACATCCTGCACGGCCGCGCCCGGAGCACTGGCCCAACGCTCTGTCGCGTTACCCATCATGAAGAATATCAGCAAGTCCGGCGCATAGTAGCCATCCGCAAAGACGGCTTGCAGCGGCGACTGACCCGGGCTGCAGAACTGGAACTGCGCGCCCTTGCCGATCTGGATGTATGGATTGTCGACTTGCGACAGGCTTCCGTAGGCGCCCGCGTTGACTTTCCACTTCCGGTCCACGTCACAGATCGCGCCCTTGGCGGACTTGCTGGTACCCGTCCAGCTGATGATCGAACTGGACCGCACGCCGATGACGCCGGTGGTCGCGCCGGCCTCCAGCCCGCAACTGCCCGCCATCGCGCCCAACACTTCCAGAAAGGCTTCCCCGGCGCCAAACGTCAGTTGCGAGTCGCCCAGCACCAGGACATCGGGCGCCCCCTTGGCAGTGCCCTCGGCTAGAACGGCGCCGGCGGCCATCACCATGCTGCCAACGGTCAGTAAGAACGGAAAACGCATCTCGGGAACGCTCCGAAGTGTCCGGCGCATTGTGGCCCGACACTGCCACTTCGCGCCGCGTTCCATGGGCGTTACCGTGCAGCAACAGAGAGAGGGGGTGGCGGGGCAATATTCGTCCGCGGTGGCGGCAGGGTGATCCTGTCGCAGCCGGTGCAAAAGCCGGCAGCTCTTTCCTTTTTCGGCGATCAGGAGGGCGGGGGATTTTCATCGTAGAATCGCATCGCACTGTGTGACTCCCCCGTGATCATGTATCGGCGCGGCCCTCAATCGCGCAGGGCGAAAGATCATCGTCTGACCGGCCTCGGTCACCGTTGTCCTGCCCTGGATGAAATCGATCACGAGCGACGTCTTCCGCGTAACCGTCCACGGTTTTGTGCTGTCGCCCGTCGTCCTACCTATCGCGACCATTTCCTCAGTCGCATGAGCAGATTTTCACCGGGTCGATCCAAACCGCCGGAACGGGGCAAGCGTTCAGGGACCGCGGGGGTCACTGCGGCGGCCAGACGGAGTTGCAATTTCCGGGCTTTCCCGGTCCTAGTTCCGACGTGCCTTGCTGCGCTCTTCGGTCAGCGCCGCCGTGGTCTGGCTGAGCCGCTCGGCCAGCACCCGCATCACCTCGAACATCACCTCGGGGAAATCCGTCAGCAGCTTGATGAACTGTTCCCTTCGGATCCTGAGCGCCTCGATCGGTGTCTCTGCCTTGACGGTGGCGGTGCGGGAGGCGTCGCACAGTATCGCGATTTCGCCGATGATGGAGTTTTTGCCCACTTCCGCGACCTTGATCGGCCCCTGCGCGGAATCAACCAGGATTTCCGCCATGCCGGCCAAGATGACATAGGCGGCATCGGCAGCGTCGCCCTGGTGGAACAGAACCTCGCCGGTGCCATAGCTGACCCGGTCTGACGTGAAGGCAAGCAGTTTCAGCTTGGCCGGTTCCAGCCCGGCGAACAGCGAAACCTGCTGCAGCATCAGAACTTCGTCCTTAAGGAGCATGTCTCCGCCTTCCCGCGCTTTTTCGTTCGTTCCCCGATCTATCCTGCCATCAGTTTCGCAACTTTGCCACCTTTACGAGCGCCATCCATCCTGCGCCGATATTGGTCTGCGGCTGCCTCTCGCGAACTTCTAGACGTGGCCAGGCCGGCCAGGACCGACCGGCGATGCGGCTCGGGCCTTGCGCAGCTTCTCCTTGAGGCGGCTTGCCGCTTCGGCATACCCGCCCATCGCGCCATCGACGAAATGCATGTGATCGCGGCTCATCGGAGATGGGACGATGCATGTCATCAGCGCCTGATCCTGCAGATGAAGTCCATAGTGGCAGATGCCGGCGCGCTCCGCCTCGTCAAGCCGGGCTTCGATTTGCGCCAGCCCCACGGCGTCAAGGTCCAAGGTCATTTTCAGCGCATCATCGAATTTGCGGAAGTCAGTGTTCTGCGACACGTCCTTCGCGTAGAGGCGGACATCGAACCGTCCGAGCTTGAGATTGAACCGGTGCAGGGCCATGAGCAGCGCCGACATGGCCAAGATTGACAGGCGGGAGCGAAGGCGCCTGATCCGGCCAGGCGAGGTCAGTGCGGCCGCCTCCACTCCGTGAAGCTGCAGCGTCAGTTCCGGCCCGTCCGGCGGAACCGGGTGGCCGGCGCGGGTGTCGGTGGCTGCGAGTGCCACGACGTCAGTGAGAAGCCTCTGGAATGCCTCGTCGCTGCCGTTCCGGCCGGGTACTGCAATGACCGAAACGATCCGGCCGTTCTTTGAACTGATCGGGCTCCACCGGCACGACAGGCCGGTCAGGTCGGGCTGGCTGCCATCGACCGCGGCAGCGATCGAATGAGCACCCTGCTTCATCTGTTCTTCGGCCCAGCTGGCACCACCACCAGCAAACATCGCGTATGACATTTCCGAGCTTACCTGAAACTGGGCGATCATCACGTCCAGCCCGGCTGCGCGAATGTCCGAGACCGGGACGAGCGCGGTGCGCATCTGCAATGCGAATTCGCGTTCGACCCAGGCCCTGACCCGCCCCAGCGCGATCTTCGCGGCCGCGATACCCGATGGCGGCACCGCGACAAGCGCTCCGTCGCCGCCGAAGACAAAAGGCAGATCCGGACGCCCGAGCCCGTTGACCAGTGCCGCAATGACCGCAGCGCCCGACATATTCACGGATTTGTACCGGCCAGCGGCAATGGCGCCGGTCGAATCGACTATGTCGGCAACAGCCAGCGCCCATCCTTCAGGCAAGGGCCGGTACCGCGAGAAATCCGCTACGTCCTCGAACTCGGGGATTCGTGTCAAGCCGGCCAGAAATGCGCTTCCGTCGATGGTTTCCATGCGGCGACGATAGCAATCTTCGCCCGGCATGACCACCGAACGGGCGTGGCAGCGCCGTCGCAGCTCGGCACTCAAGCGCGGACGGCTGGCGGCCGCTGTGCCCCGGCGTAATCTCTGGGCTCAGGGGCAGGCGACCGCCTCCCTGGGCGGCTCTGCCAGAGCAATCAGTCGGAACCATGGTTTCCCGATCCAGCCACCGTCAGATGGGCATAACTATACATTCTGTAAGGAGAAAGCCTTGCAGCGCGCGTAACAGCAGACCAACCGGGCAAGACGGAACGTAGCAAACTGGAATGATCTGACAATGCCAACCGATGCGACCAAAACCGCATGGTCGCATGGCTGATCTCGCTGCCTCGCCAGTGCAACAGATCCTCGTCGTTGCCCAGTGACAACGGATAGCGAACGTAGAGCTTGACGGCCCAGCGGATGACATCGGTGCTGTTCTTGAAGTCGCGGAAGGGCGCGCGCTGGGTCATTCCAGCAGACTGGGGACGCCCCAGCCGGTCTCAAGCAATGTTCCTCTGGCGCTGCCTGCGGCCGTGATCGAGGTCGATACCGCTTTCAGAAAGATAGGCTTCCACCTCAGTCTCATGGTGCCTGACGACCTCCGACAGCCACTCAAGAAAGGCCGTCTCCGCTGAAGTCGGGCGCAGGCCCGCGCGGCTGAACAGGCAATAGCATTGCTCGCTTTCCAGGCCGTGGCGGAACGGCAGTGCCAGCCTGCCCGCGCGGATGGCAGGGAAGGCAAGGATCGTATCGCCGATGGTGATGCCGCCGCCGGCCAGCGCGGTGGAAAGGCAAAGCGAGGTTTCGTTGAAATGGGTGACATGGCGCGCCAGCCCCGGATGGCGCTGTCCGGTCTCGGCAAACCAGCTGTCCCAGACGTCATAGTTTCCGTCAATCAGAAGCTGGGCGTCCACAAGCGCACCGTCGGGACCGACATGTGCGGCGGCATAGTCGGGGGTGCAAACGACCAGGTCGTACCAGCGGCACAGGATCGACTCGCGCAGCCCCGGACAGGGCGTGGCGCTGAAATGGCCATAGAAGATGCGGAAATTGAAGTCTTCCTCAAGCCGCAACCTGCCATTCTTTTCTGCCACAACCTCAACCGAAACGCCGGGATTGCGCAACAGGAACTGGCCGATGTGCCCGGCCAGAAAGGACGATGCGAAATCGCGGTCAACCAGAATTCGGATGACATTGGGCAGCGTCCCGCCCTGCGCCTGGCGTTCGAGCGAGGCGGCAATCTGGCCGAAGGCCTGTGCCAGGTCATGGCTCAGATCCTGGCCAGCCGCTGTCAGCTGCATTGCATTGCCAAGCCGGACGATCAGCGCGCAGTTCAGCATCAGTTCAAGCTGCTTGATCTGCTTGCTGACCGCCGGGCGCGTGACCCCAAGCTCTGTCGCCGCTACCGTGAGCGAGCCGTTCCGGGCCGCCGCATCAAAGGCGCGCAGCGCCGTCAAGGGCAGTCTCGTGCGCATTGATTGCTCTCACCTGGTAACTTCAGGTTACCCTCGACAACTATTATTGATTCGGCAATCAACAAATCGATCCCTAACGTCGCGACAAATGGTGCCCGCAAAACCGGCGCCTTGCCCAGGTTCAGGAGGATTGCGTGACCCTGCCGATCAAGTTATCGCCTACTGGCCCCGAAGGCTGGATTGAAAAGCCCGATGTGCCGCAAGAGACCGCGACATTCATTGACGGTCACTCGATGGGCGCGGACCATGTCTATTTCGACCGGGCGAACCCGAAGTTTCGCACCGGCATCTGGCGCTCGCAGCCCTATACAGAATTCTATGACAGCTATGCTGCCGATGAATTCATGTATGTGCTGGAAGGCGAGGTGACGTTGGAGGCCGAGGGTTTCAGCGAAACCTACCGTGCGGGCGATGCCTTCTTCGTGCCCAAGGGCTTTTCCGGGTATTGGCGGCAAACCCAACCCATGCTGAAATATTACGTCATCATCGAATGATCGGCGGCAAGGGCAAGTGAGATGACTTCCGCTGGGGAAGCCTTTGATTACGTGATCATCGGCGCTGGTTCCGCCGGGTCAGTCCTTGCCCGGCGTCTGTCCGAGGATGCGGGCGTCTGCGTGTTGGTGCTGGAGGCGGGGGGCAGCGACCGTTCCGTCATCGTCGCCATGCCTTCCGCCTTGTCCATGCCAATGAACACGCGGCGGTTCAACTGGGGCATGATGACGGAACCGGAGCCCGGGCTTCAGGGCCGGCGCATCAACCTGCCGCGCGGCAAGGGGATGGGCGGGTCATCGTCGATCAACGGTATGTGCTATGTCCGCGGCAATCCGATGGATTACGAATTGTGGTCGGCCAAGGGCGCCACTGGCTGGCACTGGGCCAATGTGCTGCCCTATTTCCAGAAGGCGGAATCGGTGCGGGGCGGCGGGCCCGATCGCGGCACCAAGGGGCCCCTGCAGGTGACGCGGGGGCCAGAGGCAAATCCGCTCTACCACGCCTTTGTCGATGCGGCGGTGGCGGCGGGTTATGCCCGTAGCGCCAATATGAACGAGCTTCAGCACGAGGGCTTTGGCCCGATGGAGATGACGGTGAGCGACGGGATGCGCTGCTCGGCGGCGCGGGCTTATCTGCGCCCGGCGCTGAAAAATCCCGATGTGCGGCTTGTCACGGGGGCTATGGTCACGCGCATCCTGTTCGATGGCAAGACGGCGGTCGGTGTCGAATATCTGCACCGGGGCCGGACCCGGACGGCGGAGGCGCGGCGCGAGGTGATCCTGAGTGCAGGCTCGATCATGTCGCCGGTGATCCTGAAACGCTCCGGCATCGGCCCGGCGCAGGAACTGGCGGATCACGGCATCCCCATCCTTCACGCCAGCGCCGGAGTTGGCGAGAACCTGATGGATCACCTGGAGCTCTATGTACAATACGCCTGCACCAAGCCGGTGTCGCTGTTTCCGTGGATGTCCTTACTCGGCAAGGCAACCATCGGTCTGAAATGGCTTGCCACCCGCCGGGGCCTTGGGGCCACAAACCATTTCGAGACCGGCGGCCATATCCGCAGCCGGGCGGGGCTGGTCTATCCCGACATCCAGTTCCATTTCCTGCCGCTGGCGATTTCCTATGACGGCAAATCGCTGGCCAAAGGCCATGGATTCCAGGTCCATGTCGGCACCAAGAGGTCGAAAAGCCGGGGCTGGGTGCAGCTGCGCGACAGGGATGCCCGGAGCCTGCCGCGCGTGCAGTTCAACTACATGACCCATGACGAGGACTGGCAGGAAATGCGGGCCTGCATCCGGCTGAGCCGCGAGATCTTTGCCCAGACCCCGATGGCCTCCTATGCCGGTCCAGAGCTTGCCCCAGGACCGCAAGCGCAATCCGACGATGCGCTGGACGACTTCATCCGCCGCAAGGTCGAAAGTGCCTATCACCCCTGCGGCTCCTGCCGGATGGGCACTGACCCATTGGCGGTGGTGGACCCCGACTGCAGGGTGATCGGGGTGCAAAGCCTGCGGGTGGTGGACGCCTCGATCATGCCGCAGGCGACAGCGGGCGATATTAATGGCCCCACCATCATGCTGGCAGAGCGCGCCGCCGATATCATTCGGGGGAAAGTGTTGCCTGCGGCCGAAGGTGCGCCGATCATGGCCGACAATGACTGGCAGAGCCGCCAGCGCTCCGGGTTGATCGCCCGGAACTATGCCGACGAAAGGGACGCCCTGCGCGTGGTCCTTTTGTCGGAAATGACAATGTAAGACCAACATGGAGATGACAATGAAGAACAAGACAAGACTTGGCTTTCTGGCCGCGGCGCTGACCTCGGCCTCGATGGGGGTAACCTCGGCGGCCTGGGCCGAGGCTCCTGAATCCTCCGACCCGATCCGGATCGCAGTGAACGAATGGACCGGACAGATACTGTCCGCCCATATCGCCGGCGAGGTGTTGAAGAAGATGGGCTACAACGTCGAGATGGTGATCGCCGGTGCCCTGCCGCAGCTGGCCGCCATCGAACAGGGCGAGCTGGACCTGAACCCCGAGGTCTGGGACAACAGCGTGACCGATGCCTATACCAACGGCCTGGCATCGGGCGCCATCGTCGCCGCCGGCCCTCTTGGCCTCGAACCGCGCGAGGGCTGGGTCTATCCGCCCTATATGGAAGAGCTTTGCCCCGGCCTTCCGAGCTATCTGGCGCTTTACGATTGCGCGATGGCCTTCGGCAATGCCGAGACCTTCCCCAACGGCCGTCTGGTCGGCTATCCCGCCGATTGGGGCACCCGCGACATCGATGTGGTGACGGCCATCGGGCTGCCTTTCAACGTGGTGCCGGGCGGCAGCGAAGGCGCGATGCTGGCCGAACTCAAGGGCGCAATTGCGGCCAAGGAGCCGATCCTGATGATGTTCTGGGAACCGCACTGGATCTTTGCCGAAGAAGAGCTAAACTGGGTCGAATGGAACGCTGTGGAAGGCGAATGCGTCGAGGAAACCCAGGTCAAAGAAACCGCCTGCGGGTTCGCACAGGCCGAGGCGCAGAAGATCCACAGCGACGATTTCGCCGCGAAATATCCGGCGGCGGGAGCGATGATGGCAAAGTTCACCCTGAACAACGCCGAGCACAATGCCATGATCCTTGAGGTTGACCAGAAGGGCCGCACTGTCGAAGAGCTGGCGGCGGATTGGATGGTCAAGAACGAGGCGGTCTGGACCGCTTGGATTCAGTAAGCGCCCAGTTTGGGCAACCGGGCAGATGATCCGCCCGGTTGCCCAGAACGGCCAGCCGCGCCAGCCAGGATAACGGCAATTTGCCCCGGTGGAGAAGACCATGCCCGGCCCCGTCAAACTGTCCTGCCGGAAACTCTGGAAAGTCTATGGTGCCGATCCGGCACGCTATTTTGCGTCTCCGTCCGGCGAGGCTGATGTCATCGCCCATCGGATGCGGGCCGAAGCCCATATTCCGGCGGCCATCGACGTGGGCTTTGATGTCCATGCCGGCGAAACTTTCGTCATCATGGGCCTCTCTGGGTCGGGCAAATCGACGGTCATCCGCTGCCTGTCGCGGCTGATCGAGCCGGAACATGGCCAGGTCCTCTTGGATGGCGAGGATTTGTTGGCCAAGTCCGCGCGCGACCTGATCGACATCCGCCGCCACAAGATGGGCATGGTATTCCAGAATTTCGGCCTGTTACCGCATCTGAACGTGATCGAGAATATCTCTTTCCCCTTGCGCCTGCAGGGCCTTTCCGCCGCCGAGCAGAAGGACCGCGCGGCCCATGTGATCGACCTCGTTGGCCTGAAAGGCCGCGAACAGTCCTATCCGCGCCAGCTTTCGGGCGGCCAGCAGCAGCGCGTGGGCATTGCGCGGTCGCTGGCAGTTGAGCCCGAAATGTGGTTTCTGGACGAACCATTCAGCGCGCTGGACCCGCTGATCCGCCGCCAGATGCAGGACGAATTCCTGCGAATCCAGCGCGTGTTGAAGAAATCCATCGTCTTCATCACCCATGATTTTCTGGAGGCCCTGCGCATCGCCGACCGAATGGCGATCATGCGCGATGGCAAGGTGGTGCAGATCGGCACGCCCGAGGAATTGATCCTGAACCCGGCCGATGACTATGTGGCCCAGTTCACCGGCGAGGTGCCCCGGATCAAGATCCTTCGCGCCCATCAATGCGCGCTGCCACTTGCCGGAAGGCCCGATGGCCTGCCTCAGGTCGCCCCGGATGACCGGATCGAGGGGCTATTGCCCAAGCTGGCCGCCAGCCCGGCCGGACTGGATGTGATCGGCGAGGGCGGCTCCTACCTCGGCACGCTGACGGCTGCGGCCCTGGTCGAGACGCTTGGCCGCGCCGAGGGTCTTGCGGTCGCTCGGGTGGCGCATGGCTGAGCGGACCACCGACCCGTTGCAGGACAGGCGGCACTTGGCGACCTGGCTGTTGGTCCTGCTCGCCGTTTTGGTGCTGGCCCTTGCCCAGCTTCGCTTTCCGGAGCTCCGGGCCTATCCAGCGGGGTGGACGCTGCCGGTCACCGATTGGCTGAACACCGCCATGGATTGGGTCGTGGCGGTCTTCAAACCCCTGTTCCGCGCCCTGTCCATGGTGATGGATTACCCGCTTGAATGGATATCGGCCTTCCTGGCCTGGTTGCCCTGGTCGGTCGCAACCGTCATGGCCGTCATGATCGGCTACCGGGCGGGCCGGCTGCCCCTGGCGGCCTTCACCGGCGGGGCGCTGGTCTATATCCTTCTCATGGGGCTTTGGGCCGAGACGATGAACTCGCTCGCCCTTGTCGCCGTCTCGGTCCCGCTCGCCGTGGCTTTGGGTTTCACGCTGGGGGTGGCGGGCTTCCTTTCCCCCCGGGTCGAACGGTTCCTGACTCCCCTGATGGACGTCACCCAGACCGTCCCGGCCTTCGCCTATCTTCTGCCGATCCTCATCCTTTTCGGCTTTGGCCCCGTGGTGGGCCTGATCGCCGGGATCATCTTTGCCTTTCCGCCGATGGTGAAGAACACGATCATCGGCCTGCGCGAGGTGCCTTCGGACATCATCGAAAGCGGCCTCATGTCGGGGGCGACCAAGGGGCAGCTCTTCTTTCTGGTGCGCTGCCGGGCAGGCCTGCGCCAGATTCTTCTGGGCGTGAACCAGACCACGATGGCGGCCCTGAACATGATCATCGTCGCCTCGATCATCGGCGGGTCCGAGGATATCGGCTGGCGGGTCCTGTCCACCCTGCGCAAGGCCGAGTTCGGCGAAAGCCTGGTTGCGGGCATCGTGATTGCGCTGATGGCGATGGTGCTGGACCGCATCACCTATGGGCTGGCGACGCGCACCCCGGATATGTCGCCGCCGCAGGGTTTTGCCGGACGTCACCGGTTCGGGTTGACGGTGATAGGTGCGGCGGTGCTGGTCTACCTTGCCGCCCTGGCCTTCCCCGCGCTGAAATCCTGGCCCGAGGCTTGGACCCTTGACCCTTCAGGCATCCTGAACACTGGGATCGAGGCCTTTGTCCTTTGGGCCAAGCCGGTTCTGGATTCGGTCAAGAATTTCATCATCTTCACCCTGGTCCTGCCGCTGAAGATCGGCCTTCTGAACGTGGTCAGCCCCTTTACATGGGGCTTTGCGGCGACGATCTGGCACGCGGCGGGTTATGGTCTGCTGGTGGTGTTGGGGGCCGGTCATGCGTTGTGGTGCGGACGGACCGGTCTTGCCATCGCGACCGTAAGCCTTGGGCTGATCCTGTTCTTTGGCCTGACCAATCTGACCTGGCCGGGGGCGAGCCTGCTGCTGATCTGGTTCGGCTATCGGTCCGGCGGCGCGCCTCTGGCACTGTGGACCGCTGCGGCAATGGTGTTCATGGTGATCACGGGCAGCTATGACAAGGCCGTTCTGTCGGTGCAGCTTTGCGGTCTGGCGGTAGTCGCGTCATTCCTCATCGGAACCGGCCTTGGCATCCTCGCCGCCGAAAGCGATGGCTTTTCGCGCATCCTTCGCCCGATCAACGACACTTTGCAGACGATGCCGGTTTTCGTCTTGCTGATCCCGGTCATCATGATCTTCAAGATCGGCGAATTCTCGGCCCTGTTGGCCATCATCTCCTACGCCGTCGTCTCCCCCATCCGTTACACCGAATACGGGCTGCGCAATGTGCCAAAGGACGTGATCGAGGCCGCGACCAGCATGGGTTGCACAAAGGTGCAGCTTCTGTGGCGGGTCAAGGTGCCGCTGGCCATGCCCAATATCATGCTGGGCCTCAATCAGGCGATCATGTTCGGCATTTCCATGCTGGTGATCACCGCGCTGGTTGGCACGGATGAGCTGGGCCAGATCATCTATATCGGCCTCTCAAAGGGCAATTTCGGAATCGGCTTTCTGGCGGGCATCGCGATGGCGGTCATTGCCCTTCTGGCCGACCAGTTCTGCCGCGCCTGGCAGAAACGCATCGAGGCAAGGCTGGCGGGAGCGACTGCATGAAGATCATCTATTCCGACGCCCATAAGGGCCATGCCAATGCCCCGGAGCTGCGGGGCGAGGTCTTTGTGCCCATGGCGGAATGCCCCGAGCGGATGGAAGTGATCCTGGCGGCGCTGAACGCCGCGGGCCTGCGCGAAATACAGGCGCCCGCTGCGCATGGACTGGCCGAGGCCGCGCGCATCCATGACCCCGATTTTCTGACCTTTCTGGAAACCGCCTATCCCCTGTGGGAGAAGCGCCACGGCCCCGGTAGCGCCGCCTTTGCCCGCACTTTCGGCATGCGCGGCATGGCGCAAAAGCCCGATTTGGACAACATCGACGCGATGCTGTCGGCCTATACGTTCGACATCTTCGCACCCATCGTCGCGGGCACATGGGAGGCGATCCGTTCGGCCCTCGATGTGACGCTGACCGCGGCCGAGATGGTCCAACAAGGCACGCGCGAGGTCTTTGCGCTCTGTCGTCCACCCGGTCACCATGCCTCGGGCGATCTGGCGGGAGGCTACTGCTATCTGAACAACGCCGCCATTGCCGCCCAGATGTTCCGCGACCAAGGAGCCTCGAGGGTAGCGATCCTTGACATCGACTATCACCTCGGCAATGGAAGCCAGCGGATTTTCTATGACCGCGATGATGTGCTGTTCATCTCGCTGCACGGGCGCCCCGAAGAGGAGTATCCCTTCCTCCTCGGCTTTGCCCATGAGACGGGCGCCGGTCGCGGCGAGGGGTTCAATCTGAACCTGCCGATGCCGCCTGGCACGCGGATCGAAACTTACCTGCCGGCCCTTCAGACCGCCGCCGCCCGCGTCCACGCCTTTGCGCCGGATGTGCTGGTCCTGTCGCTGGGCGTGGATACTTTCGACGGCGATCCTGTTGGCGCCTTCTGCCTGCAAACCCCCGATTACCTCCGGCTTGGACAGGTCATTGCCGGACTGGGGCTACCCACGCTGTTCGTGATGGAGGGCGGCTATGCGATCGAGCCTTTGGGCCAGAATGTGTCCAATGTGCTGACCGGGTATCTGCAGGGATAAGGGACGACTGCCGTGACACCGAACCAATTTCTGCACCCCGCCAATTGGGACTTTCCGGTGCCGGTCAAATACGGACCGGGGCGGTTGGCCGAGGTCGGCGCGCTTTGCGCTGGCCCCGGGTGCCGCAATCCGCTGATCGTGACCGACAGGGCGACGGCAAAACTGCCCTTTGTCGAAGCCTTGCGCGGTCATCTCATGGCGGCGGGACTGGGACATGGAACCTTCTCTGACGTCTCGCCCAATCCAACTGACATAGAGGTGATGGCGGGAAAGGTGGCGTTCCTGGCTGGGAACCATGACAGCATCATCGCCCTTGGCGGCGGGTCGGGGATGGATGCGGGCAAAGCGATCAGCCTGGTCTTGAACACCGCGCGCGATCTTTGGGATTTCGATTACAACCTGCCGGTACCCGACGAACTCGGCAAAGCCGATTTCGTGCCGCTGCTCTCCGTGCCCACCACTTCGGGCACCGGGGCGGAAACCGAAAGCACCGCGATGGTCACCAACACCAAGCGGGGCATCAAGGGCTGCGTCTGGCATCCCGCGCAAAAGCCCTTCGCGGCGCTTCTGGACCCCGAACTGACCATCGGCCTGCCGCGCAACCTGACCGCCTGGACCGGCTGCGACGCGCTGACCCATGCGATCGAGGCCTATTGCGTGCCGGCCTTTCATCCGATGTGCGACGGTATCGCGCTGCAGGCTTTGGGGATGATCTATCGCGCTTTGCCTATGGCACTGGAAAGCCCCGCCTCGATCCCGGCGCGGGGGGCGATGCTGACCGGGTCCTGCCTCGCTGGCGTCGCCTTCCTGAAAGGGCTGGGCATGGTTCATGCCGTCAGCCACATGGTCGGGGCCGAGTTCGACACCCATCATGGCCTGACGAATGCCGTGCTCTTGCCGCTTGTGCTGCGCTTCAACGAACAGGCGATAGCCGCGAAGGTCGCCCCGATGTGTCAGGCTATGGGGCTGGAAGGCACGGACTTCGACAGTTTCTACCGCGCAGTCTGCGGGGTTCTCGACACCTGCGGCATACCCCGCTCGCTGGCCGGGATTGGCGTGACGGCCGACCGCATCGAAAGCATCGCCGCCAAGGCCATGACCGATACTGCCACAGGCACCAACCCGCGGCCCTACTCTCTGGCAGAGCTGACGTCGCTGATCCAGACGGCCTTGACCCATGCCAGATAATCTCCCCAAGGCGGCTCCGAAATGACGGCCCGGACCGCAGCGGGCGCGCGCGATCCGGAAATGTCGTCGACGAAGAAGGGCAACGACTGGTATTTCGGCATGAAGGCGCACATCGGCGTGGATGCCGACAGCGGCGTGACCCACAGCCTGGAGACCTCGACCGCCAGGCTGCATGACAGC
>JANOGU010000399.1:0-5554 GCA_031406135.1 Rhodobacterales bacterium | reverse complement strand
CGGGGGTGGGAAACCCCCGGGGCTCTCCGCAGGCACAACCATACGGGCAAAGGCGCAACGCCAGCGCGCCCCTTGCGGGCGCAAGACGGCGGCCCGCGCCACCGTTGGTCCCTGTGCGCTGCGGGGGTGCAAGGGGGGCGCCTGCGGCCCCCTTGCCTGATCCCGCGCCCGCAGGGCGCGGGACGGCGGCGGTCAGTCAAGGTCGGCGGGCGGGTCGGCGACGATGCGGCCTGCGGCGAGGTCGACAGTGGGCACCACGGCGCGGGTGAAGGGCAGGAGCAGCGGCTTCGGCCCGCCGGAAACCTCCAGGATGTCGCCCGCGCCGTGGTTGTGGACCGAACTCACCCGCCCGAGTGGCGCGCCGCCCGGGTCCTGGACCGCCAGTCCGATCAGGTCGGCGTGGTAGAACTCGTCGTCCGGCAGCCGCGGCAGCCGCGCCCGGTCAACCCAGAGCGTGGTGCCCTTGAGCGCGTCGGCCTCCTCCTTCGTGCGCAGGCCGGCCAGGCGCGCGCCGAGCCCGCCCGCCACCGGGCGGGTGAGCCTGACCTCGAAGCGGCGGGCGCCGTCCTCGGTGAACAGCGGGCCGTAGGCGGCGATGTCCGCAGGCGCCGCGCAGAACGACTTCAACCGCACCTCGCCGGCGACGCCGAAGGCGCCGGCGATGGCGCCCACGCAGATCCGGTCAGGGGGCGCCATGCGCGCGCCCCTGCCCTGCGGTCATGATCATTCCGCGGCGGCGGCGGCGGCCTTCTTCGCCACCCGTTCGGCCATGGCCTTGCCCGGTGTGCCTTTCTGCGGATTGGCCCGCACCGCCTTGGCCACCACGCCGGCGGCCTCGAGGAAGCGCGCCACGCGGTCGGTCGGCTGGGCGCCCTGGCCGAGCCAGTATTTCACCCGCTCCATGTCCATCTTGATGCGGTTCTCGTCGTCCTTGGCCAGCATCGGGTCATAGGTGCCGAGCTTCTCGATGTAGCGGCCGTCGCGGGCGGAGCGGCTGTCGGAGGCGACGATGGAATAATGCGGGCGCTTCTTGGCGCCGCCACGGGCGAGACGGATCTTCATGGACATCGGGTTTCTCCTTTGGTGTCCGGGGGATGGTTTCGGCGGGGCAGGCCCCGCGTCAGCGCTGCAGCTTCTCGTGGTGACGGATCACTTCCGAGATGATGAAGGTCAGGAATTTCCGCGCGAAGGCGGGGTCGAGGTCGGCCTCGCGCGCCAGGGTTTCGAGCCGCGCGATCTGTTCGGCCTCACGCGCGAGGTCGGACGGGGGCAGGCCGTGTTCGGCCTTGAGGCGGCCCACGGACTGCGTGTGTTTGAAGCGTTCGGCGAGCGTGTAGACGAGGATCGCGTCCAGCCGGTCGATCGACTGGCGGTGATCCTTGAGGAGCTCGGCGGCGTGGGGTGTGGCGTCCATCAGGCGGGCCTTTCGGAAAGTGGCGCGTGGCGCCAGATGGTGCAGCCGTCGCCCTCGCCACCTGGCCAGGCGCCAAGGCGGGCGGCCAGCGCGCGGGAGCGGGCGCTCTCGCGGGCAATGCAGCTGACCAGCGGTGCTACGCGCCTGGTGTCGAGCGCCCAGGTGCGGGCGGCTTGCGCGGCCTCCAAGGCGAAGGCCGCGACCCGGAACAGCGGGCCGCCTTCAGTCACCGAACGGCCGGAGGCGTAGAACGCCGCAGGATGTTCGAAATCCGCAAGGACAGGCGCCCTCAGGATCAGTCTTTCGGTCTGCAGGATCGGGTATGTCACAGCCACACCTCGCGGCGGTGGCGCCAGACCAGGTCCGGGTCCTGCGAGTCGGCCTGCCGGGCCTCCGGGTCGTGAACGGCGCCCAGCCGTTCGGCCAGACGCACCGAGGCGGCGTTTTCCGGCGCGATGTAGCTGACGGCGGTGTCCCAGCCGAGGTCGCGGAAGACATGGGACAGCACGGCACGGGCGCCTTCGGTGGCATAGCCCCTGCGGTCGTCGGCGGCGGTGAACAGGCCCCAGCCGACCTCGCGTTCGGGGTAGCCCTCGGGCTGCCAGGCCATGATCATGCCCAATGCCGGGCCGCCAATCTTGAGCGCCATGAAGAAGGTGCCATAGCCGCGCAGCGCCCAGTGGCCGACGTGATGGCCGAAGTAACGCCAGGCCTGCGCCCGCGTCATCGGTCCACCGACCAGATGCGCCCGCGGCGCCGCCATGAAGCCGGCATAGGCGTCGAAGTCCGGCAGACACGGCGCGCGCAGCACCAGCCGGTCGGTGACCAGCACGGGCGTGCCCTCGAGGCGGACCGAGGCGGTCATGCGGCTCTCCGGTGATGGCGCCAGACGATGTCGCCCTCGTCCTGTCGCGCAGCCTCGGGATCGATCACCGCGCCAAGGCGGCGGGCGACGGCCTGCGAGGCGAGGTTCTCGGGGTCGGTGTAGCTGACGAGGCTTTCGAGCGGCAGGTTGGCGAAGGCCCAGTCGCGCAGCGCTTGCGCCGACTCGGTGGCGTAGCCCTGGCCTTCATGGCCGTCACAGAGCTGCCAGCCAAGTTCTGTCCCGGGAAAGCGCGGGCCGCCGTTGATGTCGACCATGCCCACCGCTTCGCCCGTGTCACGCCGGGTCGCAGTCAGGCCGCCATGGCCGAAAAGCTGCCAGCAGGCGACCTCGTGGCAGAACATGCCCCAAGCCTGCCATTGATCGTAAGGACCGCCCATCCCCGCCGAACGTGGCGAGGACATCAGCGCGGCATAGGCCGGGAAGTCGGCGAAGACGGGCGCGCGCAGGATCAGGCGGGCGGTCTGGAGCGTCGGCGGGGTCATGCGGACCCTCCGGCATGGTAGCGATAGACCACATCGCCCTCGTCCTGGACCGGAGCGGCAGGGTCAACCACGCCGCCCAGCCGTTCGCACAGGCGATGCGAACGGTGGTTGTTCGGGTCGGTGAAGCTGATCGCTGTCCGGTGGCCCGAGGTGGCGAAGAACCAGTCGCGGGCGGCGGCGGCGGCCTCGAAGGCGAGGCCCTGGCCTTCATCTTCGGCGTGCCAGAGGCTCCAGCCCAATTCGGGCTCGGGGTGGGTGTCGGGGAAGAAGGGACCGATGCCGCCGATGCCTGCGTCCGAGCCGTGGCGGGTGACGGTGAACAGGCTGAAGCCGTGCTTCTGCCACTGGGCGAACAGGTCTTCGGTCTCGGCCACAAGGGTCGCCAGCGTCCAGGGCCCGCCCATCAGGGCCGAGCGGTCCGAGGACCAGAAGCGGTAGCTTGCCGGGATGTCGTCCATGGTCGGCAGGCGCAGGCGCAGGCGCGCGGTCTCAAGGACCGGGCCGCCGTTGTGATCCTGCGCCAGATTGTAGGTCATTTCTTGCGCGTCAGCCCCGACAGGCCCGCGGGCAGGGTAAAGCCCTTGGGCATCCCGGCCTGCGCCATCCCGTGCTTCATCCCGGCGGCAGCCTCGGCCAGCTGCTCGGGGCTCATCTTCGACGGGTCGGGCAGGCCGCCCTTGCCCATCATCGCCCGCATCGCCTGCTTCAGCATGCCGCCCTTGCCCATCGACTTCATCATGTCGGCCATCTGCCGGTGCTGCTTGAGCAGCTTGTTGAGGTCCTGCACCTCGAGCCCGGCGCCGGTCGCGATGCGACGCTTGCGCGAGGCCTGCAACAGGTCGGGATTGGCGCGCTCCCGCCTGGTCATCGACTGCACCAGCGCGATCTGCCGGCGGATCATCCGGTCGTCCATGCCGGCGGCCTCGGCCTTGGCCTGCATCTTGGACATGCCGGGCATCATCGACATCAGCCCCTGCATGCCGCCCATCTTGAGCATCTGCTCGAGCTGCAGCTTCAGGTCGTTCATGTTGAACAGGCCCTTGGCGAAGCGCTTCGCCATGCGTTCGGCGGCTTCGGCCTCGAAGGTCTCCTGTGCCTTCTGCACCAGCGCCACGATGTCGCCCATGCCGAGGATGCGGCCGGCGACCCGTTCGGCGTCGAAGACGTCGAGCGCGTCCAGCTTCTCGCCGAGGCCGACGAAGCGGATCGGCTTGCCGGTCACGGCGCGCATGGAAAGCGCCGCGCCGCCGCGACCGTCGCCGTCCATCCGGGTCAGCACGACGCCGGTGATGCCGAGCTTGCCATCGAATTCGCTGGCGACCCGGACCGCGTCCTGGCCCGTGAGCCCGTCCACCACAAGCAGCGTCTCGCGCGGCTGGGCGATGTCGCGCACCGCCTGCACCTCGTCCATCAGCACTTCGTCGATATGCAGACGCCCGGCAGTGTCGAGCATCACCACGTCGAAGCCGCCGAGGTTTCCTTGCGTCTTGGCGCGTTTGGCGATCTGGACGGCGCTCTCGCCCTTCATGATCGGCAGGAAGTCCACGCCGACCTGCGCCGCGAGGATCTGTAGCTGCTCCATTGCCGCGGGCCGGTTGGTGTCGAGCGAGGCCAGCAGCACGCGCTTGCCGTTCTTCTCTTTCAGCCGCTTGGCCAGCTTGGCGGTCGTGGTGGTCTTGCCCGACCCCTGCAGGCCCACCATCAGCACGGTCGCAGGCGGGTTGTCGATCTTCAGCGCGTCAGGCGCGCCGTCGCCGCTGAGGACCGCGATCAGCTCGTCATGGACGATCTTGACGACCATCTGCCCCGGCGTGACCGATCTGGTCACCGCCGCTCCGGTCGCCTTGTCCTGCACCTTGCGGATGAAGTCGCGCGCGACGGCCAGGCTGACGTCGGCCTCCAGAAGCGCGGTGCGCACCTCGCGCAGGGCGGCGATCACGTCGGCCTCGCTGAGCGCGCCCGCCTTGGTCAGCCGGTCGAAGACGCCGCCCAGGCGCTGGGAAAGGGATTCGAACATCGCGTTCACTCCTGTTTGCCCCCCGAGATGGGGACGGGCGGCGGCGTTCCCAACGGCCAACGGGCAGCGGCACCCGTGGGCGCAACGCGCTGACGGGTGGCGATCCCGGGACTGGCCCAAGGGACCGGAAGCATGGGCTTCCGGGGAATTGGCCGGGCGGATACGCCCCGCGCCGCCCGAAGTCAATCGTCAGGCGTCGCGGTCCGCCAGCCAGCGATAGTCGGGGTGCAACTCGAACCGCCAGGCGCGGCGCGGGCCGGCCATGACGTTGAGGTAGTACATCTCGTGCCCCCAGGGCACACCGCAGGGGTGGTGGCCCTTTGGCACGAGGACGACGTCGTGGTCGTGGACGGTCATCGTCTCGTCGAGCGTCAGGTCGTCGGTGAAGACGCGCTGGTGGCCGTAGCCGGTGCCCGGGTTGATCCGGTGGTAGTAGGTCTCTTCCAGGTAGGTGATGCGCGGGAAGTCGTCCTCGTCGTGCCGGTGCGGCGGGTACGAGGACCAGTTGCCTTCCGGCGTGAAGACCTCGGTCACCAGCAGCGAGGAGGCGACGTCGCGGGTTTCCATCGCGATGTTGAAGATGTGCCGCGTGTTGCCGCCCTTGCCGCGGGTCATCTCGGTGATGCCCTCGGGGCCGAGGCGGGCGGCGGGATAGGCCCTGGTCGCGGGCGCGGTGCAGAGCGCCAGCGTCAGCTGGGTTTCGGCGCGGACGTGCCAAGACGACTGGCCCGGGACATAGACCGCATGGGGCGGGG
>JANOGU010000398.1:0-3828 GCA_031406135.1 Rhodobacterales bacterium | reverse complement strand
CGAATATTCGGCCCCCTGGGCCTGGGGATCGACCGCGTTCGCCGTGGATACCGCCGTGGTGACCGGGGACACCTCGTCGCTGGCGGTGCTGTTCGACCCGGCTGACGATGTGAAGGGCTGCATCAACATGCTGCGCGACATGAATGACGTGATCAACATGGCCGAGCGGTATCTGGGCATCCCCCGCTGCTCTGAGAACCCGGACGAGATGAAACGGGTGCTGGACCTGCTGGAGACCCAGAAGGAATGGGTCAAGTCCTACGATTCCGAGACCAAGGAACTGCTGGTGTCGGGCGAGGCGGTCGTCTCGATGAGCTGGAACGGCTATGCCATGCGGGCGCGGGATGAAAAGCCGACCATCGCCTATGTCTATCCGCGCGAGGGCTACACCGGCTGGATGGACAACGTGGCCGTGGCCAAGGGCGCGCCGAACCTCGACAACGCCAAGGCCTGGGTCAATTTCGTCATGGACCCGGAAAACGCCGCGATGATCACCAACTACGCGCGCTATTCCAACGGCATCAAAGGGTCCGAGGCGTTCGTTGAGCCGGCCCTTGTGGCCGCCCCGGAAATCAACCCTCCCGCCGATGCGCCCGCGCCGGAATTCATCCCGACCTGCTCGCCCGAGGCCACGGCCCTGATCGACAAGGTCTGGACCAAGCTGATGAACTGAGGGAGGCAAAGATGGCAATCGTGACGTTGGCCGCAACCCAGATGGCCTGTTCCTGGGATCTGGATGACAACATGCAGAAGGCCGAAGAGCAGGTCATAGCGGCGGCAGAGGATGGCGCGCAGATCATCCTTCTGCAGGAACTGTTCCAGACGCCCTATTTCTGCATCGAAAAGGACCCGGGCTTTCAGAGCTATGCCAAGCCGCTGGAAGCCGACCGCGCGGTGCAGCATTTCTCGGCGCTGGCGCGGCGGCTGGGCGTCGTGCTGCCGATCAGCTACTACGAGGCGGCGGGGAACACGTTCTTCAACTCGCTGGCGATGATCGACGCCGATGGCACGGTGATGGGCAACTACCGCAAGACCCATATCCCGCATGCCACGGGCTATGAGGAGAAATACTACTTCACCCCCGGCAACACCGGCTTCAAGGTCTTCGACACGCGTTTTGCCAAGGTCGGCTGCGGCATCTGCTGGGACCAGTGGTTCCCCGAAACCGCACGGTCTTTGGCCATTCTCGGGGCCGAGGTGCTGATGTTCCCCACAGCGATCGGGTCGGAGCCCGGCCAGTCGGATTTCGACTCTGCCGGTCACTGGCAGCGCACCATGCAGGGCCATGCCGCGGCCAACATGGTGCCGCTGGTGGCGTCAAACCGGGTGGGGCTGGAAAAGGGGCCGACGCTGGAGATGACCTTCTACGGCTCGTCCTTCATCGCCGACCATACCGGCGCAAAACTGACCGAGGCGAACCGGGTGGACGAGACCTACCTCACCGCCAGGATCGACCTCGACGCCACCCGCAGCTATCGCCAGAGCTGGGGCACCTGGCGGGATCGGCGGCCGGAGGCCTACGGGCTGATCAGCCGTCACGACGCGGCATAGACAATGGAGGCGGTTCAGTAGGGTGGCTGGCTCGGGCGATGCCGGTCTGTGGTCAAGGCAACCCGATGGACGGGGAGACCGCAGGAATGGTCGTTTCGCCGTTCACACGTTGACCTCGATTGCCAGTCCGCTCTTCTGGGCAAGGGCAACGACTGCGGCGGCGACGGCGAGGTCCTGAAGGCCCACGCCGGTACCGTCGAACAGCGTGATCTGTTCGGCGGACGTCCGTCCGGCATGGGTGCCGTTGATCACAGAGCCAAGCTGCGTGATGTCGCTCTGCGCGATCAGTCCGGCGGCGACCGCATGCTGGGCTTCTCCGATCGAAATCGACTGGGCAATTTCGTCGGTGAAGACGACCGCCCTGGCCAGGAGAGCCGGGTCCAGTTCCTGCTTGCCCTTGGTGTCGGTCCCCATGCAGGCGATGTGGGTGCCGGGGCTGACATGATCCGCCATCAGGATCGGCTGAAAGGACGAGGCGATGGTGATGATCACATCGGCTTCGCGCATGCCGCTCAACTCGACCGCCTCGAAAGGCACGCCGGCCTCGACCGCCACTTCGGCAAGGCCCGGCAGCATGTCCGGATGGAAGTTCCAGCCAATGACCTTTTCGAATCCTCCGCGCCTCAGAGCCGCGCGCAGCTGGAACTTGGCCTGATGGCCGGCGCCGACCATGCCGATCACCTTGGCATCCTTGCGGGCCAGATGCTTGATCGACACCGAAGAGGCGGCCGCCGTGCGCAGGGCCGTCAGGAGGTTGCCGCCAACCATCGCCGAGACCATGCCGGTATCGGGATCGAACAGGAAGATCGTGGACTGGTGGTTGATCAGTCCCCGTTTGGACAGGTTGTTCGGCCAGTAGCCGCCCGCCTTCAGACCAAGGGTCAGGCCCGAACGGTCAAAGCCCCCCTTGAACCCGTAGAGCGCGTCCTCATACCCGATCGCCTCGCGCACGACGGGAAAGTTATTTGCAGCGCCTGAGGCCATGGCGGCGAACACCCTTTCCACGGCATCGAAGGCCGCCTCGGGGGTCATCAACTTGGAAATGTCGCGTTCGGGAACGATCAGCATGTTTTCCTCGGCTGGAATCTGGACAGCCCGCGCGTCAACTTTGGGCGGTGCTGCACGCGGGCATGGCTGCGGCCCGGGCTCGGGCCGGAGGGAGGCTTCAGCGTTTCAGTAGGCCTTGCCGCGGGCGGAGACCGGCCAGACCACTTCGACCTTGCCGCCACGCACACCCACGTACCAATCATGCACGTTGCAGGTCGGGTCACAGTGGCCAGGTACCAGCCGCAGCTTGTCGTTCACCTTGAGGACACCCTTGGGGTCCGCGACGACGCCGTGTTCGTCGGAACACTTCATGTATTTCACGTCCGGATTGCCAAAGACGGTGGGCAGGCCGCTGTCGACAGACTGCGCTTTCAGGCCCGCGTCAACGATCGCCTTGTCGGCCTTGGCGTGCGACATCACGGAGGACAGGATGAACAGCGCGTTCTCCCATTCGCCCTGGTCAATGCGCTTGCCATCCTTGTCAAGGATGCGGCCATAGTCGGCATCCATGAACGCATAAGACCCGCACTGAAGTTCGTTGAAGACGCCGGAGTTGCTTTCGAAGTAGTACGAACCCGTGCCGCCGCCGCCGACGATGTCACACTCCAGGCCGTTGGCCTTCAGACCGGCAACGGCGTCCTTGACCATGTCGACGGCGATCTGGGTCTTGCCCTGACGGTCTTCGTAGGAATCAAGGTGCTGCATTGCACCCTGATAGGCCTGGATGCCGGCGAATTTCAGGCCGGGAGCGGCGTCGATCAGCTTGGCGATGTTCACGACTTCCTGCGTCGTGGTCACGCCGCAGCGGCCCGCGCCGCAATCAATCTCGACCAACGCCTCGATCTGGGTGCCGTGCTTCTGTGCGGCCGCCGACAGGGCAGCCACGTTGGTCGGATCATCAACGCAAACCAGAACGCGCGCGCCCAGTTTGGGCAGGCGCGCAAGGCGGTCGATTTTTGCCGGATCGATGCGCCGGGCACTCTCGTGCTGCGCCTGCCGCGCCGTTTCTCGCGCGCGTTCGCGGGCGGCGATGGCGTCCCGTTCCGCCTGCGCGCTCCGGTCCTGCTGGGTTTTCAAAGTCGCCTGCCGTTCCTGCAGCCGCTGCTCATCCGCGCGCCATTGCGCCAGCTTTGCTGCGTCCGCCTGGACGGCTACCTTCTCAGCGGCGAGCCTTTGCCTTTCCGATTCGAGTCCCGCCTGCTCATCGGCGAGGCGCTTGCGCTCAAGGGC
>JANOGU010000384.1:0-7702 GCA_031406135.1 Rhodobacterales bacterium | reverse complement strand
GGTCGGTCCGGCGGGGTGAACCCCGCCCTACGGAGCCACCCCGAACAGGCGGCGGAACAGCGTCCCGCCGATCCGTCGCATGCCCCAGAAGTAGAGCGCAATCACCGCGAACAACAGGATCGCCGGCCAGCCGTTGAGCTCGAAGCCGCCCTCGGTCGTCCCCCCGGTGGCCTTCGCGATCAGGTAGCCGCCGAGCGCGAACACGAGCACAAAGTCGAGAATCGCCGCCACCAGCAGCTTCCAGAACGGTCGTTCGGCCATGGTCCATCTCCCCCGATTCCACGCCGCCAGTCTGGCACGCCGCGGCCGCCTGCGTCTAGGGCGCGGGGCGCGGGCCTGTCCCGGGCGGCCCTGCCGCGCCCTTCCGCCCACAACACGACTTTGGCCGCCCCACCCGTCTCAATTCCGGGCGGAGCGGCCGTTTCGGCGACCTGTCGGGGAGGTCAGTTCGCCGAGAGCGTCTGCGCCAGGCGCATCATCGAGATGGCTTCGGCGCGGTAGCCGAAGGGGTCCTCGCCGCGGCTTTCCAAGGCCAGCGCCACGGCATCGTCCCAGCCCCAGTCGCCCAGGTATTTCGCATCGGTCAGAAGCTGGCCAAAGCCGGCGATGGCGGCGGCGAAGTTCTGGTCGGGACCGACGGTGCCCATGCCGGGCATCACCGGCACTTCCAGGAGCTTGGAAACGTCTTCCCCCGGCTCCTTGTAGCGCAGCCGCAGGAAGCCCAGCTCGCCCTCGGCCCCGGTGGCCGCCGCCTCGCCGTAGCGCAACGGATCGACCGAAAGCGCGGGGCTGTCGGGCGCGGTGATCTCGTAGATCGCGGTCACCGTGTGGCCCGCGCCGATCTCGCCCGCGTCCACCCGGTCGTTGTTGAAGTCCTCGCGCTCCAGCGCCCGGGTCTCGTAGCCGATCAGCCGCCATTCGGCGACCGCCGCGGGGTTCCACTCGACCTGGATCTTCACGTCATCGGCGATCGGGAACAGCGCGCCGGTCAACTGGTCCACCAGCACCTTCTGCGCTTCCTGCAAGGTGTCGATGTAGGCCGCCGTGCCGTTGCCGGCCTGCGCCAGCGCCTGTGTGGTGGCATCGTCGAGGTTGCCGCGGCCGAAGCCCAGGACCGACAGGTAGGTGCCGGTCTCGCGCTTCTTGGCGATATAGGCCTCCAGCCCCTCGGGATCGGAGAGGCCGACGTTGAAGTCGCCGTCGGTGGCCAGCAGGATGCGGCTGACCTCGCCGTCGGACTTCATCTGCTCGGCCACGCGGTACGCCAGTTCCAGCCCTTCGGCCCCGGCTGTCGAGCCTCCGGCAGCCAGCCGGTCCAGCGCGCCGAGGATCGCGGCCTGGTCAGAGGCCGCGGTCGGCGGCAGCACCTCGCCGGCAGACCCGGCATAGACCACCATCGCCACCTGGTCCTGCGGCCGCAGTTGCCCCAGCATCAGCCGCAGCGACTGTTTCAGCAGCGGCAGCTTGTTGGCGTCCTCCATCGAGCCGGAGGTGTCGATCAGGAACACCAGGTTCAGCGGCGGGCGCTCGGCGACGGCGGGCAGGCGGCCCTGCAGGCCGATCTGGACGAGCTGCTTGCCGCTGTTCCACGGCGCCGCCATGACCGTGACCGAGGCCTTGAACGGGGCCTCGTCCGCTTCCGGCGCGGCGTAGTCGTAGGGGAAGTAGTTCACCATTTCCTCGATCCGCACCGCATCCGGCGGCGGCAGGTAGCCCCCCATCAGCGACGAGCGGATCACCGCATAGCTCGCGGTATCGACGTCGATGGAAAAGGTGGAGACCGGCTCTTCCGCCGTCAGCTTCACCGGATTGGTGTCAAAGTCGGGGTAGGCCTCGGTATCCGGCTCCGGTATCATCTGCGGGTCGGGCATGACCAACGTGGCGGGTGCCACGAGCCCAGCCACGACCTCGCCGCCGGCCGGTGCATCGGCCATCGGGGCCGGTGCCATGGTCGTCATGTCAACCTCGTCGGCGCGGCCCAGCAACAGGGTGCCGTCCTCGGCAATTTGCTTGCGCTCGCGCGCGGATCGCTGGGCCTCCGCTTCCTCGATCGGCATCGCCATGGCGTCCTGCCCGGCCAGCATTTCCGCGGGCGCCTGCGCCACAACCCGGTCGTCCAATGCCGGGGGAGCCGGAGGCAGGGGGGAAGCGGGTTTGGCGGCGTCGCCAGGGGTGGCGGCCAGCGCGGTGTCGCGGCTGGGCTCGGTCCGGGTCTCGGTCGTGGCTGCGGCGAGTTCGTTCGCGGTGACTTTCGACAGCGGAATGACCGGGCCGGTCGGCGGGGCGGCATACTGCGCGGTGAGCACGACGCCGAAGGCCAGTGCGGCGACGGAGGCGGTGGCGGCGAGCGCGCCGCGGGAGGTGAGTGAATTCAGCATGGTGGCAATCCCTGTCCAGAACCCCGCCCGCATCGGGCGGTCGGAGGTCTGACGCGAGGGATCGGCCGATCCTTGGAGCCGGTCGAAATTTTCCATGGCGCGGGCCAGCGCGGCGGCTTTCGCGGCCCCATCCGGTTCTGGCGTTGCGGCGCGCAACGCCTTGGCCAGCTTGAGGATTTCGTCTTGGTCGGTCATTTGGCCTCCTCGGCCAGCACGGCCTTCAGTCGGCGCTTCACTTCGGACATGCGCCAGGCGACGGTGCCTTCGGAGAGGCCCAGCACCTGCGCGGTCTCGCCTTGGGTCAGTTCCTCCCCCAGCACGAGCGCCACGGTGTCGCGCAGGTCCGGCGGCAGCTTCGTCATCGCCTCGGCCAGCCAGCGTTCCGCCTCACGGCCCTCGACGATCTCGTCCTGCCGGGCGATTTCCCAGTCTCCCCAGCCACTTGCGGCCCTGGTCCGGGTCGCCTGCCGACGCCGCAGGTCTTCGGCCGCATTCATGGTGACGCGGTAGAGCCAGGTGGTGAACCGCGCATCCCCGCGCCAGCCGCGCAGCTTCGATGGCAGCGCGGCGCAGATGTCCTGGGCCAGGTCCTCGGCATCCGCCCGCCGCCCGGTGAGCCGGAAGGCCAGGCGGAAGACGCGGTCGTAGTGGCGGGCGAGCAGGATCGCAAAGGCCGCCCGGTCGCCCTGGGCGGCGGCTGTCGCGAGCGTCTCGTCTGCCGTTTCCATCAGCATCACGCTACAAGAGACGTCTGCCGGATGGAAATCCTTGGACGTGCCGCAGTAGAAAAACGGTGGCCCCGGCGATCCCCCTGGAATCGCCGGGAAATGCCAAACCCGCTTGTCGGGTTTCGGTCGGGCTTCCGTCGGCTTTCCGTCACGACGCCCGGCTGCGAACCGGCCCGTAGGCCGCCAGCGAGGCGTAGTGCGCCACCGCGGCGGTCGGGTCCGCGGCGCCCATGTCCATTACCGCGAAATAGGCGCCGCAGGCTTCGGAGGTCATCGCCTGGGCCATCATCGCCTCGGCGGCTGCCCGGCTGTCCCAATGCACGAGGTCGAGGAATTCGCGGTCATCGCGCTTCAGGAGCTCGCGCCGCAGAAAGCCCGGCTGGTGGTCGAGGAAGGCCGCCTGGAAGGCGTCGGAGGCGGCGACGAGGTCGGCCTCGGTCTTGCCGGGGGCGAGGGCGATGCGGGCGGTTTCGACGATCGGGCGGGACATGGGAATACTCCTTGGTTGGTCCATGCCGCGGGCCTATGGTAAAAGATGCCGTTTTGCGGCATATTTCTTGCCATGCCCCGCGCCTCGTCCCTGTCCCGGCTGGAACGGCTCGACCTTCTGGAGTCCCGCCTCAAGGCCGAGGCGCCGATGACCGTCGGCAGCCTGGCGGCGGAGTTCGGCCTGAGCCCGCGCAGCCTGTTCCGCGACCTTGCCCTGCTGCGCGACCGCGGGGTGCCGGTGGAGGCCGACCGCGGCCGCGGCGGCGGGGTGCGGCTGCCGCGGACCTGGGGCGCAGGGCGGCTGGCGCTGAGCTACCGCGAGGCGGTGGAGCTGCTGGTCAGCCTGGCCATCGCCGAACGCATGGCCGCGCCCTGGGCGCTGGCCGACCTGGGCGCGATCCGGCGCAAGCTGGCGGCGTCCTTCGCGCCCACGATGCGCGAGAGGGTGGAAGGGCTGCGCGCGCGCATCCGGATCGGGCGGGCCGCGTCGGGTCCGGTGCTGGTCAGCCTGCGGGCGCCGGATGCCGAAACGGTGGGGCGGCTGTTCGAAGCCTTCGTCGAGACCCGCGTGATCCGTTTCGCCTACCGCGGTACAGGGCCGGAGACGCAGCGCCGGGTGGAGCCGCAGATGCTGATGCTCAACTACCCGGTCTGGTATCTTCTCGCCTGGGACGCGGACCGCGACGCGGTGCGCACCTTCCGCTGCGACCGGATGCGGGCGGTGGCGGTGACGGCGGAGACGTTCCGTCTGCGGCCGCCGGCCGACTTCGCCGCCGCGCTGGAGGGTGCGGAAGCGGCGGCGCCGTGAGGCGCCGCCGACAAGGCGCGTCGCCGTCCGGGGGTCAGGCGAGCAGCGCGTTGTACAGCTGCACCACGCCGTTGCGGGTGCCCAGGCTGTCATCGTAGCCTACGTCGCGGGCATAGGCGGCGATCGCGCGGGCGGTGCCCTGGCCCCAGACGCCGTCGACCGAGCCATGGTAGTAGCCGTAGGACTTCAGCCGTGTCTGGATCGCCCGGCGGGCGTTGGGGCTGTATTCCATGAACGCCGATCGTGCCGGCGAGGCGCCGTAGACCGGGCCGGGGTTGGCCGGGACATAGACCGGATCGGGCGCCTGATAGGCCGGCGCGCGGCGCTTCCTGGAGTTCTTGGCGATCTCGTTCAAGAGCAGGAAGGTCGCCACACCGGCGACGAAGCCCTGCTCCTTCTCACCCCAGGCATGGGCGGGGGCAGCGGAGGCCAGCGCGATGGCGGCGGCAGTGGTGGCGGCGATGATGGTGTTGCGGACAGCGGGCAGCATGTCGGTGGTCCTTTCGCTCGAGGTTCGAGGTGTCGGCGTTTGCCTTGGGACCAACATGGGGGCCGGGGGCCGGGATAGGCAAAAACGCCGGGCTGATATTCGATAGCAGTCAGGTAACATGCTGATCGGATGTTATATTCCATGCGACCTTGCAACCTTGCGACGGGCCGTGGCTCGGCAGACCGGTCGCGCGCCCGTCGGAAGGTCCGGGCCATGGCGGGGTGAACCCCGCCCTACGGCGGAGGTTTTCCGCTGCGCGAAGGGCTGGCGGCTGACCAGCAGCTTGTCGATGCGGCGGTCGTCCATGGCGATGACCTCGATCAGCCAGGGCCCGCCCCTGTCACGCGCCCGGGCCGGCCCGTCCGCGGAGCGAGGGCGAGGCGCCGGCGCCTTGCGTGAGCGCGGAGGGGGCGCTGCCCCCCGCTGCGCTCCCCCCGGGGTATTGCGGCAAGGATGAATGCGCTTCGGAGGCGTGTCAGCTTCCCCGGGGGGGCATCATCCCTGCGGCGCGCGGTCCGTGCCGGACGCGGGGGCGGGTCCGGTCGCTGCGCGACCCTGCGATGTCGGCGCGGGGCGTCCGGTCTGGGTGACGTGGGTGCAGACTGGACGCACCGACCGGAGGCCGCCCGTGACCGCCCATCCCCGCCTGATGTCGCCTCTCATGCTGCGCGGGCGGCGCCTGCGCAACCGCATCGTTTTCGGCGCCCACACCGCCAACATGTCGCGCGACGGCCTGCCCGACGCGCAGTACGGCGCCTATCTTCTGGAGCGGGCGTTGGGCGGGGCGGCGATGATCGTGGCCGAGCCGATGCCGGTGCACCGCACCGGGGTGCTGACCCGGGGCAACTTCCGCCCTGCGACCGACGACGTCATCCCGCGGTTCCGCGCCGTCACCGAGCCGGTGAAGGCCGCCGGCGCGGTGATCCTGCAGCAGCTTTACCATGTCGGGGCGCATGGCGATTCCGACCTCTCGTTCGCGCCGCACTGGTCGCCTTCGGGCCGGCCCTCGTACCACGACAGCGACGGCAGCCACCGGATGACCGGGGCGGAGATCGAGGAACTGATCGCGGCGTACGTCGCCGCCGCCGTGCGCTGCCAGGCCGGCGGGTTCGAGGGGGTGGAGGTTTGGGCCGCCTACCACTCGCTGCTCGACCAGTTCTGGACGCCCTGGTCCAACACCCGCGACGACCAGTGGGGCGGGTCGCTGGCGAACCGCACCCGGTTCTCTCGCCTGGTCGTCGAGGGCATCCGCCGGGCCTGCGGCGAGGATTTCATCATCGGGCTGGCGGTCTCGGCCAGCGGCGAGCGCGACGTGCTGCTGGCCGACGAGGCGCTGTGCGAGATCGTCGCGCTGCACGACGCCACCGGGGATATCGACTATGTGACCTGCGGCCACGGCAACTACCTCGACTTCGACCGCATCATCCCGACCTTCCTGTTCGGCGAGAAGCTGACCACGCCCCTGACCGAGCGGCTGAAGGGCGCGCTGAAACATGCGGTGGTGACCGCCGAGGCCGGCGTGCGGACGCCGGAGAACGGCGAGGCGATCATCGCCGCGGGACAGGCCGACCTCGTCTCGATCGTGCGCGGCCAGATCGCCGACCCGCACCTCGCCCGCAAGACCGCCGAGGGGCGGGCGGAGGATGTGCGGGGCTGCATTTCCTGCAACCAGATGTGCTGGGGGCGGCGGTCGCGCGACTACTGGATCTCCTGCCTGGTCAATCCCTCGGCCGGGCGGGAGTGGGAATGGGGCGGGGACCGATTCACGACGGCCGCGGACCCGCGCGAGGTGCTGGTCGTGGGCGGCGGGCCGGCGGGGCTGGAAGCGGCGCGGGTGGCGGCCGAGCGGGGGCACCGGGTCACCCTGGCCGAGGCCGGGCCGCAGCTTGGCGGGCAGTTCCGGCTGGCCGGGCTGCAGCCGCGGCGGGGGCAGATTCTCGACCTGATCGCCTGGTACGAGCGGCAGTTCGGCCGGTACGGGGTGGATCTGCGGCTGAATACTTTCCTCGAGGAAGCGGACCTTCTGGCGCACCCCGCGGAAGACATCGTGCTGGCCACCGGCTCGCTGCCCGACCCGGACGCCCGCCAGCGCTGGCTGCCCGGCGCCGCCCGGCTGCCGGGGCTGGAGGCGGGCGGGGTCTGGTCGCCGGAGGAGGTGATGGGCCGCGCTGCGCGGCTGGGCGATACCGTCGTCGTCTACGACGAGGGCGGCAACTGGCGCGGGGCCGGGACGGCCTGGGCGCTGGCCGAGCAGGGCAAGTCGGTGATCATCGTCACGCCCGACCCGCATGTCGCCCGCGAACTGGCCCGCACCGCCGCCGACGGGGCGCTGCGGGCGCGGCTGGCGCAGAAGGGCGCGCGGTTCCTGACCGAGCACCGCATCGCGCGGTGGCACGGCAACGGGGTGACGGTGGAGAGCCTGCTGACCGGGGAAAGCCAGACCCTGCCGGCGTCCGGCCTGGTCATGGCGACGACGAATCTGGCCTTCGACCCCTTCCCCGAGACGCTGCCCGGCAAGCGGCTGCACCGGATCGGCGACTGCGCGGCACCGCGGCTGGCGGCCTATGCCTTTCATGAAGGGCGCAAGCTCGGACTCGGGCTTTAGGCAAGTGTCCCACGGTGGGACATTTTTATTATCTATCCATGACAAGCCCTTACTGGATTCAGGTAGGGGTTGGCGGATTCAAGGGCCAAGCGCAACGTTTGTGGTGAAGGCGGCGAGTTCTTCGGCGAGGGCTTCGGCGGGGGTTTTCCAGTTCAGGGTCTTGCGCGGTCGGCCGTTCATCAGCCTGGCGATGTGGTCGAGGTC
>JANOGU010000352.1:0-1998 GCA_031406135.1 Rhodobacterales bacterium | reverse complement strand
GGGGGTCCCATCTCCCGCGGGGGGGGGGGCCGGGGGGGTCCCTGGGGGTTGTTCCCCCCCCCCCCCCCCCCCCCCCCCCCCGGCTTCTCCGCCGCCGCGGGGCCCCCCCCCCCCCCCCCGCCGAGGGCCTCGGCGACCGCCCGCTGACCGCTCCCCGCGCTGCCGAGCCGCCGGAGGGCGCGGCACTCTGACCCCGCGGACCGCCGTCGCCGCCGCGGCTGGCGCGGGTGGTGTCGCTTTCGCGCTTGCCCGCTCGCCCCGGCGGGCGCATTGGCAGGGGACAAGTGGAGGATCGCCCATGTTCCTGTCGGTCTTCGATATGTTCAAGGTCGGGATTGGCCCGTCGTCGTCGCACACCATGGGGCCGATGGTCGCGGGCGCACGCTTCCTCGAGCGCTTGCGCGGCTCGCCGTTCCGGGCGGCGGGGCTCAGGGCCTCGCTGCACGGCTCGCTGGCCTTCACCGGGGTCGGGCATGCGACAGACCGGGCGGTGATCCTCGGCCTCGCGGGCTTCCTGCCCGACAGCTACGACGCGGAAAAGGCCGACGCGGCGCTGGCCGCGATCCGTGCCACCGGGATCGTCGCGCCGCCGGGCCTGCCCGAGCTGGCCTTCGACCCGGCGCGCGATCTGCTGTTCGACTACGGCCCCGCGCTGCCCGGCCACGCCAACGGGCTGATCCTGAAGGCAACCGATGCCCAGGGCGACGTAATCCTGGAAGAGACCTACTATTCCATCGGCGGCGGCTTCGTGGTCACCGCCGCGGAGCAGGCGGCGGCCGGCGAGGCCAGGGGCAAGACCCCGGCCGATGTACCCTATCCCTTTGCCAGCGCCGCCGAGATGCTGGCGATGGCGGCGGCCTCCGGCCTGACCATCGCCCAGATGAAGCGGGCGAACGAACTGACCCGGCGGACCGCGGCGGAGTTCGAGGCCGGCATCGGCCGGCTCTGGCAGGTGATGGGCGACTGCATCGACCGCGGCGTCGCCGGGACCGGCATCCTGCCCGGCGGGCTCAGGGTCCGGCGCCGGGCCAAGGGCATCCACGACGCCCTGATCGCCGAGCGCGGCCTGAACATGACCCCGCCGCACACGATCAACGACTGGATCAGCCTCTACGCCATGGCGGTGAACGAGGAGAACGCGGCCGGCGGACAGGGGGTGACGGCGCCAACCAATGGCGCCGCCGGCGTGGTGCCGGCGGTGATCCGCTACTGGCTGGACCACGTCCCCGGCGCCGCGAAGGCGCGACTGGGCGAGTTCCTGCTGACCGCCGCCGCCATCGGTGGCCTGGCCAAGCACAACGCCTCGATCTCCGGCGCGGAATGCGGCTGCCAGGCCGAGGTGGGCTCGGCCGCCGCGATGGCCGCGGCCGGGTTTTGCGCGGTCCTGGGCGGCACCCCGATGCAGGTCGAGAACGCCGCCGAGATCGCGCTGGAGCACCACCTCGGGATGACCTGCGATCCGGTGAAGGGGCTGGTGCAGGTGCCCTGCATCGAGCGCAACGGGCTGGGCGCGATCAAGGCGGTCGCGGCGGCCTCGCTGGCGCTGCGCGGCGACGGCGAACACCTCGTCAGCCTTGACGCCTGCATCGAGACGATGCGCCAGACCGGGCGCGACATGCACGAGAAATACAAGGAAACCTCGCTCGGCGGCCTGGCGGTGAACGTCCCCAACTGCTGAGCGTCCACGGATCCGGGGAGGCAGCGGCATCTAGCCTCCCGGCGCGGCGGCCGGGCCTTGCCCGGCTTGGCGCCGGGAAGCCCTCAGCCGCCGCCGCTGCCGGGGAGGCGGGCTTGGCGGCGGCGCTTTGCTTGCCTGCGGAGGGGGGCGCTGCCCCCCGCTGCGCTCCCCCCGGGGTATTTCGGCAAGAATGAAACTGCTTCGGGGAGGTGTCCTCTGCCTTCCGGTTTCATCCTTGCGCAAATACCCCACGGGGTTTGCCGACGGTGACGCCACCGGTTCGAGACACCGGCGGCATGGGGGGTGTGAAACCCCCGGGG
>JANOGU010000183.1:0-5190 GCA_031406135.1 Rhodobacterales bacterium | reverse complement strand
CGCGGCGCAGGTCGGGGCTTGCCCCGACTCGCCGTCACTCCTCCTCCGCATCCAGGAGTTCCATGTTGAGGCCGAGGCCGCGGACTTCCTTGACGAGCACGTTGAAGCTCTCGGGAACACCCGCCTCGAAGCTGTCCTCGCCCTTGACGATGCTCTCGTACACCTTGGTCCGGCCGGCCACGTCGTCCGACTTCACCGTCAGCATGTCCTGCAGGGTGTAGGCGGCGCCGTAGGCTTCCAGCGCCCAGACCTCCATCTCTCCCAGACGCTGGCCACCGAACTGCGCCTTGCCGCCCAGCGGCTGCTGGGTAACGAGCGAGTAGGGGCCCGTGGAGCGCGCGTGCAGCTTGTCGTCCACCAGGTGGTGGAGTTTCAGCATGTACTTGACGCCAACCGTGACCTTGCGGGTGAACTTCTCGCCCGAGCGGCCGTCGAACACGTCCGACTGGCCGGACGTGTCGAAGCCCGCCCGCCGCAAGGCGTCGTTCACGTCCGCCTCCTTGGCCCCGTCGAAGACCGGCGAGGCGATCGGCACGCCTTTCGACACGTTCTGCGCCAGTTCCAGCAGGTCTTCCTCCTCACGGTCGGCGAAGGCGGCCTCGTAGGTCTCCTCGCCATAGGCCAGACGCATCGCCTCCTTAACCGGGCGAAGGTCGCCCTGCCGGCGGTAGGCTTTCAGCGCCTCGTCGATCTTCACGCCCAGGCCGCGCGCGGCCCAGCCCATGTGCGTCTCGAGGATCTGGCCCACGTTCATCCGGCTGGGCACGCCCAGCGGGTTCAGCACGAGATCGACCGAGGTGCCGTCGGAGAGGAACGGCATGTCCTCTTCCGGCACCACCTTGGACACCACGCCCTTGTTGCCGTGACGGCCGGCCATCTTGTCGCCCGGCTGCAGCTTGCGCTTCACCGCGACGAAGACCTTGACCATCTTCATCACGCCCGGCGGCAGGTCGTCGCCGCGGCGGACCTTCTCCACCTTGTCCTCGAAGCGGTGGTCGAGCGCGCGCTTTTGCGCCTCGAACTGGTCGTGCAGCGCCTCGATCTCGCGGGCCTGGTCTTCCTCGCCGACGGCGAGCTGCCAGTACTGGCCGCGCGACAGGGTGCCGAGCAGGTCCTCGGTGATCTCGGACCCGGCCTTGACGCCCTTCGGCCCCTTCACCGCGACCCGGCCCAAGAGCAGGCTGCGCAGGCGGGAGTAGATGTTGCGCTCCAGGATCGCGAGCTCGTCGTCGCGGTCACGGGCAAGCCGTTCGACTTCCTCGCGCTCGATCTGCAGCGCGCGCTCGTCCTTGTCGACGCCATGCCGGTTGAACACCCGCACTTCGACCACGGTGCCATAGGCCCCGGGCGGCAGGCGCAGCGAGGTGTCGCGCACGTCCGACGCCTTTTCGCCGAAGATGGCGCGCAGGAGTTTCTCCTCCGGCGTCATCGGGCTTTCGCCCTTGGGGGTGATCTTGCCGACCAGGATGTCCCCGGGCTGCACTTCCGCGCCGATGTAGACGATCCCGGCCTCGTCGAGGTTGCGCAGCGCTTCCTCGCCGACGTTGGGGATGTCGCGGGTGATCTCCTCGGGCCCGAGCTTGGTATCCCGCGCCGCCACCTCGTATTCGTCGATGTGTATCGAGGTGAACACGTCATCCTTCAGGATGCGTTCACTGATGAGGATGCTGTCCTCGTAGTTGTAGCCGTTCCACGGCATGAAGGCGACGACCACGTTGCGGCCGAGCGCCAGTTCGCCCAGATCGGTGCAGGGGCCGTCGGCCACCACCTCGCCGCGGGTCACCACGTCGCCCACCTTCACCAGCGGCTTCTGGTTGATGCAGGACGACTGGTTCGACCGCTTGAACTTGCGCAAGCGGTAGATGTCCACGCCCGGCTCGCCGGGTTCCATCAGCTCGGTTGCCCGCACCACGATGCGCTGCGCGTCGACCTGGTCGATCACGCCCGCCCGCCGCGCCATGATCGCCGCGCCGCTGTCGCGGGCCACCACGCCCTCGATCCCGGTGCCCACGAAGGGTGCATCCGATTGCAAGAGCGGCACCGCCTGGCGCTGCATGTTTGAGCCCATCAGCGCGCGGTTGGCGTCGTCGTTCTCGAGGAACGGGATCAGCGAGGCCGCGATCGAGACCAGCTGCTTCGGCGACACGTCGATCAGGTCGACACTGTCGACCGGGTTCAGCATGAACTCGCCTTCCTTGCGGGTGGAGATCAGGTCGTCGGTGAACCGTCCCTGCACGTCCTGCGAAGCGTTGGCCTGCGCGATCGTGTGCCGCATCTCCTCGGTCGCCGACATGTAGACCACCTCGTCGGTGACCTTGCCGTCCACCACCTTGCGGTAGGGGGTCTCGATGAAGCCGTATTTGTTCACCCGGGCAAAGGTCGCCAGCGAGTTGATCAGACCGATGTTCTGGCCTTCCGGCGTCTCGATCGGGCACATCCGGCCATAGTGGGTCGGATGCACGTCGCGCACCTCGAAGCCTGCGCGTTCGCGGGTCAGACCGCCCGGGCCGAGCGCCGACAGGCGACGCTTGTGGGTCACCTCCGACAGCGGGTTGGTCTGGTCCATGAACTGGGAAAGCTGCGAGGAGCCGAAGAACTCGCGCACCGCCGCCGCCGCCGGTTTGGCGTTGATCAGGTCCTGCGGCATGATCGTGTCGATCTCGACCGACGACATCCGCTCCTTGATCGCGCGTTCCATGCGCAAGAGGCCGACGCGGTACTGGTTCTCCATCAGCTCGCCGACCGAGCGCACCCGGCGGTTGCCGAGGTGGTCGATGTCGTCGATCTCGCCCTTGCCGTCGCGCAGTTCGACCAGCGCCTTGATGCAAGAGGTGATGTCGCCGCGGTCCAGCGTGCGCTGGGTATCCGGGCGGTCGAGGTCGAGGCGCATGTTCATCTTGACGCGGCCGACCGCCGAGAGGTCGTAGCGTTCCTTGTCGAAGAACAGCGTGTCGAACAGCGCGCTGGCGGCCTCCACCGTCGGCGGCTCACCGGGACGCATGACGCGGTAGATGTCCATGAGCGCAGTGTCGCGGCCCATGTTCTTGTCGGCCGCCATCGTGTTGCGGATGTAGGGGCCGACGTTGACGTTGTCGATGTCGAGCACCAAAAACTCGCTGATGCCCTGGTCGAGCAGCAGCTTCACTGTGCCGGATTTCATCCCGCCGTCACGGTCGTAGTCGATGGTCAGCTCGTCGCCCGCCTCGACCCAGATTTCCCCGGTGGTTTCGTTGATGATGTCCCGGGAGACGTATTTGCCCACGATCTGGTCGAACGGCAGCAGGATGTCGGCGAAGGTGCCGTCCTTGGCCCACTGGTTCGCCATCTTCGGCGTGACCTTCTCGCCACCCTTCAGCATCACCTCGCCGGTCGCGGCGTTGACCAGGTCGAACGGCGGCCGCGTGCCCGACATGCGGCGCGGGAAGAACGTCGTTGCCCAGCCCTTGTTCTTCACATGCCGCCAGGTCACGGTCTGGTAGTAGGCGGACATGATGTCCTCCTGCCCCATGCCCAGCGCGTACAGCAGCGTCGTCACCGGCAGTTTGCGGCGGCGGTCGATGCGGGAGAACACGATGTCCTTGGCGTCGAACTCGAAGTCCAGCCACGACCCGCGGTAGGGAATGATCCGGCAGGCGAACAGCAGCTTTCCGCTGGAATGCGTCTTGCCCTTGTCGTGGTCGAAGAACACGCCGGGCGAGCGGTGCATCTGGCTGACGATCACCCGCTCGGTGCCGTTCACGATGAACGTGCCGTTCGAGGTCATCAGGGGCATGTCGCCCATGTAGACGTCCTGTTCCTTGATGTCCTTCACCGACCGGGCGCCGGTGGTCTCGTCGACATCGAACACGATCAGCCGCAGCGTCACCTTCAGCGGCGCGGCATAGGTCATGTCCCGGTTCTGGCATTCGTCCACGTCGTATTTCGGCTTCTCCAGCTCGTATTTCACGAACTCCAGCACCGCCGTCTCGTTGAAGTCCTTGATCGGAAAGACCGACTGGAACACGCCCTGGATGCCCTCGCCGTCGGACGGCTTGGCGCCTTCGCCGGAGCGCAGGAACAGGTCGTAGGACGATTTCTGAACCTCGATGAGGTTCGGCATCTCCAGGACTTCGCGGATTTTGCCGTAGTAGCGGCGGATGCGTTTCTGGCCAACGTATGCGTGCGCCATGGGCGTCGTCACCTTTTCGTCTCGCGGCGTCGGGAACCGTCGGGCTACGGTCCTTGCGGCCTTGCGTGGGGGGAGAGGTTCCATCCGCACCCCCCGTCCCACCGGAGGAGCCCCGAACCTCGCCCGCACCTCGGGGAAGGCACCCCTGTCCGGGTGCCCTCGCCGAGGAGCAGGTTTTCGACAGGTACGGCCCGGGACCGGCGCATCGCCAGTCCCGGGCCGGAAACCGTCCCGTTTCAGACGCCCGCGGGCGTCACCGGGATCACTTCAGCTCGACCTTGGCACCGGCGTCTTCGAGCTTCTTCTTGAAGGCTTCGGCGTCGGCCTTGTTGACGCCTTCCTTCACCTTGCCGCCGGCTTCCACCAGGTCCTTGGCCTCTTTCAGGCCCAGGCTGGTGATCGCGCGCACTTCCTTGATCACGTTGATCTTGTTCGGGCCGGCCTCGGTCAGGACGACGTCGAACTCGGTCTTCTCTTCCTCGACCGGGGCGGCAGCGCCCGCCGCGGCAGGACCGGCGGCCATCATGACGGCGCCACCGGCGGCCGGCTCGATGCCGTATTTGTCCTTGAGGATGGTCTTGAGTTCCTGCGCCTGCAGGAGGGTCAGGCCCACGATCTGCTCGGCGAGTTTGTTCAGGTCAGACATTTTCGGGTTCCGTTCGTTAAGATGGGTTCCAACGCCGCGAGTTCAACCCCGCGGGGATCATGAAGGTCAGGCGGCCGCCCTCTCCTCGATGGTCTTGAGGATGCCGGCGATATTGGCTGCAGGCGCGCCAATGGCTCCTGCCAGGTTCGCCGCCGGCGCCGTGATGCAAGCCGCGATCTGAGCGATCAGCTCTTCGCGCGACGGCATGGTGGCGACGGCCTTGACTCCGGCCGGGTCCAGGACCGCGTTGCCCATGGCGCCGCCAAGGATCACGAACTTGTCGTTCGCCTTGGCGTAGCCCTCGCAGACCTTGGCCGCAGCCACGGGGTCCGGCGAGAAGGCCATCACGGTCATGCCCGTCAGCAGGTCGCCCATC
>JANOGU010000326.1:0-9146 GCA_031406135.1 Rhodobacterales bacterium | reverse complement strand
TGTTCGGCCGTTTTCGCAGCCAGAGATCCAGATTGTCGAAACCTTCGCCGCACAGGCGGTCATCGCCATCGAGAACGTCCGCCAGTTCCGCGAGTTGCAGACGCGGCTGGCGCGTGAGGCGGCGACGCGGGAAATCCTGGAAGTCATCAGCCAGAGCCGCGATGACGACCGCCCGGTGTTCGACGTCGTCCTGCGCAAGGCGGCCGAGCTTTGCCACGCGTCGATGGCCACACTCAATATCATCAGCGAAGATCGCAGCCATGCGGTGATGGTGGCCGATTGGGGTGATCACGTCTCGAAATTGATGCCGGTCGGCGAGACGGTCTGGTCGATGGACTCGGACCATGCGCCCTCGACCTGCATGCGCGAGGGCCGGATCGTGCATCTGCACGACATGGCTGACACCGACCTTTACCGTTCGGGCGATCCGAAACGCGTCGTGGCGGTGGACGACGAAGGCATCCGTACGTTACTCGCGGTACCCCTGTTCAGCGGTGGCAGAACGGTCAGCTGTATTTTGATCTACCGCCGCGAGGTGCGCCCCTTCACCGCCGACGAGATATCCCTCGTCGAAACCTTCGCCGCCCAGGCCGTCATCGCCATCGAGAACGTCCGCCAGTTCAAGGCGCTGGAGGCGCTGAACGCAGAGCTTGGCAGCCGTGTGCAGGATCAGGTCGGCGAGATCGAGCGGATGGGGCGGCTGAAGCGGTTCCTGCCCGCCGCCGTGGCCGATACGGTCATCTCATCGGGGTCGGAAAAGATGCTCTCCAGTCACCGGGCGCTTCTGGGCGTTCTGTTCTGCGACATCCGCGGATTCAGCGCCTTTTGCGAGACGGCAGAGCCGGAAGAGACCATCGAGGTCCTGCAGACCTATCACGAGGAAATGGGAAAGCTGATCAACGCACATGGCGCCGGGGTCGATCATCGGATGGGCGACGGCATCATGGTTCTCTTCAACGATCCGCTGCCTTGTGACGATCCGGCCGGCGAAGCGGTGCAGCTGGCCATCGCGATGCGCGCCCGGATGGCCGAACTGGGCCAGCAGTGGAAGCGCCTCGGCCACAGGCTGGGCTTCGGCGTCGGCATCTCGATGGGCTACGCGACTGTCGGCATGGTGGGTTCCGGGGGCCGTTTCGACTACACGGCTTCCGGCACGGCGATCAACCTTGCCTCGCGCCTCTGCGACGAAGCCCTTGATGGCGAGATCCTGCTCAGTCCACGGGCGAGCATCGCGGTTGAAGACCGCTTCCAGGTCGAATCCAGAGGCGAAGTATCTCTGAAGGGCATTCGAGAGCCGGTCGAATTGTTCAGGCTGACAATCATCGGCGCGGCTTAGGTAAACGATGCGCTGGCGCCATGCCGGACTGTCACCTGTACCCAAGCGGCCGTCCGGCAGGTGTTCAGGCAGCGGCAGCTTTGGGCCAGAAACGAAATAGAGCCACAGTCAGAACGCGGCCGATATTGGTTCGGAGCCGTCAACTCAGCCTTTCGCTCAGGGATGTTGGATTAGGTGTTCAGTCCCGGCATCTGGCGCGCCGCGTTGCTTGGACAGCGCTTCAGGAGGCAGCCATGCGGACAAAAACCTACGTCCATGTTCGCCAAACTCAGGCGACGAGCTTTGCTTGCACCGCGAAGGGACTCAGCCCCAGCCAGGTCTGGATGGAGTTGGAAACGTCACGCGCGCCGGAAAACTCGAACTTGGCGGCTTCCGAGGCCACGTCGGTGACGCCCATCCAGATAGCCGTCATGGTGCGGAGATCGGTGGAGACGTAGAGGTCGACGTCGAACCCCGGATCCGCCCAGCAGAGGTCCACGTCGCCCGCCGGTTCGATCACCAGCCACCAGTTCCGTTTCGTCGTCGGAAGATCGTGATAGATGAACTGAACCACCACGCGCCGTTTCGGCAGCGGCTCGGGGTTCAGGTTCCGGCGCATGTCCCACATCAGGAGCGAGGGGTCGAGATTCTTGAGGGACAGGGACGACTCGACCCATTTCTGCCCCCACATGCCCATGGCCATGACAACCTCGCGGAGGTCCTTGCCCGCGTCCGTCAGTCGATATTCGAACACGCCCCTCTCCGAAGGCATCGGCGTCCTTTCAATAATAGCGGCCGCCTCGAGATCCTTCAGACGTTGCGACAAGAGCGTCGGAGACATCTTCGGCACCCCTCGCCGCAGATCGTTGAACCGGGTCGAGCCTGCGATCATCTCCCGCAGCAGAACCATGGTCCAGCGCGTGCAGAGCACCTCGGCGGCCATCGCCAGCGGGCAGAACTGTTTGTATCCGGCGTTTGGCATGGTCTTCCTTCCCGGGTTTTCAGACAGGGTAGCGTCCGGAACGCACAGGGATAGTCCAGAAACTGTATCGGCCGGTTCAGTTCCGTGACTAGAGAACATCGCAGGCGTTCAGACAGACTGCTGATACGTGACGCCGCACATCCGCTGCGCCACCCAAAAAGGACCGCGAGAATGACCGTTTACCTGATCGCCGACATCAAGGTCACCAACGATGGCTGGGTCCCGGAATACGCGACGAACGTCCATACGCTTGTGGAGAAACATGGCGGGCGCTACCTGTCCCGGAGTGGCAAGATCGAGACGCTGGAAGGTGCCGAAAAGGACAGCACGCTGATCGCGATCATCGAGTTTCCGACCAGGCAGGCGCTCGACGATTTCGCGGCCGATCCCGAATACGCACCCTACGGTCGGGCGCGGCAGGCGGGCAGCGTGTCGAATTTCCACGTCATCGACGACTCGGACATCGCCGGGGCGATTCCGTATCTGAAGGCAGGCTGACGTCCAGGCTAACGTCAGAACGGGCGCTGGCTTGACCAACCGCGTCCGTTCAGTCTTCCAAGAGGATCTTCCGCTTCAGGCCGGGAGCCGTCACCTGACCCTTTCGCCCAGGGATGTTGGATTGGTGTCCGATCCCCTTCTTCCATCGGGAAACTTGTGTCAGGTGGCGAACACTGGTCTCGCGCCGCGGGAGGGACGGGAATGCGCATCTACGGCGTCACCGGCTGGAAGAATTCCGGAAAGACCACGCTGGTCGAGCGCCTGGTCGCGGAGTTCACCTCGCGCGGGCTGACCATCGCCACGGTCAAGCACGCCCACCATGCCGCCGAGATCGACCATCCTGGCCGTGACAGCCATCGCCACCGCATTGCCGGCGCGCGGCAAGTGATCCTTGCCACCCCGGCGCGCTGGGCGCTGGTGACCGAACTGCGCGGCGAGGACCCGCCGCCGCTGCAGGCGCTGCTGGCGCGGCTCGACCCCTGCGACCTGGTGCTGGTCGAGGGCTGGAAGGCCGAGGGGCACCCGAAGATCGAGGTGCATCGGGCGTCCACCGGCCACGACCTGATGGCGCCGGGCAATCCGACGATCCGGGCGGTGGCGTCCGACGGACCGCTGCCCGGGCTGGCGGTGCCGGTGCTGGACCTCAACGCCGCGGGCGCGGTGGCCGACTTCATCCTTGGCGATGTCGGATGAGGTTTGACCGTGTGGCCGTGCTGGACTGGTCGGCGGCCAGGGGGCGGGGGCGGGGGCGCGATTCGATCTGGCTCGGGCTCGCCGGGCCGGAGGGCGAGAGCACCGAAAGCATCGCCACGCGCGGCGCGGCCGAGGACCGGCTGGTGGCGCTGCTGGCCCGGACACTGGCCCGCGGCGAGCGGCTGCTGCTCGGCTGCGACTTCGCCTTCGGCTATCCGCGCGGCTTCGCCGCGGCGCTGACCGGGCAGGCTTCGGCGCTGGCCGTCTGGGACTGGCTGGAACCCCGGGTCACCGAAACCGCCGACCACGGATCGACCTACCGCGCCGTCGCCGCGGCGATCAACGCCCGCTTCCGGCACGACGGCCCGTTCTGGGGCAACGGCGAGCGGGCCGGGACGCCGGGCCTGCCGCGCCGCAAGAAGGGGCTGCCGGAGGGCCTGGCCGAACACCGGGCCACCGAACGCGCCGCCCGCGACGGGGCGGGCCGGCCGAAATCGGTCTGGCAACTCGCCGGCGCCGGGGCGGTGGGGGCGCAGACGCTGACCGGCATCCCTGTGCTGGCACGGCTGCGCGCGCGGTTCGCGCCCGCCGTCGCGGCCTGGCCGTTCGAGCCAGCGGCGGACGCGCCAGTGGTTCTGGCCGAAGTCTATCCCTCGCTCCTGTTCCGCGAGGTGCGGGCGGCGGAGCACGGCATCAGGGACGAGGTGCAGGTGCGCCTGCTGTCGCGGGCGCTGGTCCGGCTGTCGGCGCGCGATGCGCTGGCGCCGCTGTTTGCGCGGGGCAATCCCGAGGAGGGCGCGATCCTCGGCGCCGGGCACACTGCGGCGCTGCGGGCGGCGCTGGCCGACTGACGTCAGTCCGCGGCGAAGAGCAGCGCCTCGACCGCCGCGGCCACGTTCTCCACCGGCTGGCCGTCGCGGGCGCGGGTGGCGGCGGCGGCATGGGCGGCGAGCAGGCGGCGCGGCGCGGGCCGCGCCTCGCGCACCGGGCCGGCCAGCGCCATGAGGTCGGCGACATGGCCCTGCACCGCGACCTCGACCAGGGGATCGCGGGGGGCGAAGACGGCGATCGCCTGGATCAGCAGGCAACCCCGGCCGGTGCCGTCGCCGAAGACCAGGTCCAGCAGACTGAGTGCGAAGGCGGCCGCCTCCTGCCCGTCAGGGGCCTCGGCGAAGGCGCGGTAGGGCTCGGCCGCCGGGCCCTGCGCATAGCGTGCCAGCGCCGCCCGGAAGGTGGCGCCGGCATCGCCGAAGAGGTCGCGCAGGACCAACTCGCCCACCCCGGTCTCGGCGGCGAGCACGGCAAGCGGCACGTCCGCGCGCCCGAACATCCAGTACAGCGGAATCGCCCGGTCGAGGGCGACCTCGGCCGTCATCGCAGAGGCCAGTCGGCGCACCGCGGCATCGGTCATCGCACTACCCCCCCCCTGTGGCACGGACTCGCACCCCGACCCTGACCGATGCGCCTTGCCACCGCCTTTCCGGAATGCCTGCAACTTTACCGGCCCTCCCGGTTCTGGCACCAAGGCCGGGAGCCCTGCCGGAGGAGTGCCAGATGAACCTGCCCCACACGATGACGGCGGTCGAAATTTCCGCGCCCGGAGGGCCGGAGGTGCTGCGCCCCTGCGACCGGCCGGTGCCGGTGCCGGGGCACGGCCAGGTCGTCATCCGCATCGCATGGGCCGGAGTGAACCGGCCGGACGCGCTGCAACGCGCCGGGCACTACGCCCCGCCGCCCGGCGCCTCGCCGCTGCCGGGGCTGGAGTGCTCCGGCCATGTCGTCGCCATGGGCCAGGGCGTCACCCGCTGGCAGGTCGGCGACGTGGTCTGCGCGCTCCTGGCGGGCGGCGGATACGCGGAATACGCGGTCGCCCATGCCGACCACGTCCTGCCGGTGCCCGAGGGCGTGACCCTGCGCGAGGCCGCCGCGCTGCCCGAGACCTGCTTCACCGTCTGGTCGAACGTGGTGATGCGGGGCGGCCTGAAGGCCGGGGAGCGGTTCCTCGTCCACGGCGGCTCTTCCGGCATCGGCACCACGGCAATCCAGATCGCCCGGGCGCTGGGGGCGCGGGTGTTCACCACCGCCGGCAGCGCCGAGAAGTGCCTGGCCTGCGAGGGGCTGGGCGCCGAGGTGGCGCTGAATTACCGCGAGGCGGATTTCGTCGAGGTGTTGCGCAAGGCGGGGGGCGCCAATCTGATCCTCGACATGGTCGGCGGCTCCTACCTGCCGCGCAACGTCAAGGCACTGGCCGACGGCGGCCGGCTGGTGCAGATCGCCTTTCTGGAGGGGCCGAAGGTGGAGCTGAACTTCGCCGAGGTCATGGTCCGCCGGCTCACGATCACCGGATCGACGCTCAGGCCGCAGTCCGACCTCGCCAAGGCGCGCATCGCGGCGGCGGTCGAAGCCCATGTCTGGCCGATGATTGCGGCCGGTCACGTCCGGGCGGTGATGGACAGCGATTTCGCTCTCACCGACGCGGCCTCGGCGCACCGGCGGATGGAAAGCTCGGCCCATGTCGGCAAGATCGTCCTGCGGGTCGCGGCGTGACGCATTCACGAAACGGCGCGTTGACAGTGCGCGCGCCGGGCCGCTTCATTGACAGAAGGGCGACGGTCCGGGAGTTCGGGATGCGCAAGGCATGGCGGGCGGCGGCTTTGGCCGGGCTGCTGGCCGGGTCGGCGGCGGCGCAGGATGCCGCGCCGGTGCCGGGCAACGTGATCGACCATGGCGAAGGGGTCAACCTCGTCATGGTGACCCAGGTGCCGCTGGGGCCGAACGAATTCGCCGCGATGCGCGAATTCTCGGGCTTCGCCGATTATTTCGGCGCCTTCGCGGTCGATCCCGGTGCCGGCGATACCTACTACTGGGTGGCGGGCTACCAGTCGCAGGCGCTGGCCATGCAGGTGGCCTATGCCGGCTGCCGGGAACTGGCGGCGGAGGGGTCGGACTGTGTCCTGTACGCGCGGCTCGATGCGGTGGACTACCTGCCCCGGCTGGGCCGCCCGGTGGAACTCGGCGCACCTGCCTCGCGCAACTGGCGCGGCTTCTACCTCGGCGGCACCAAGCCCGGGCGCTGGCAGGCCTTCGCCATGTCGGACCTGACGAGCGGCGCCACGGTGGACAACGCCAGCGAGGAGGAAGCGCGCTCGACCGCGCTGGTCGAATGCGAGGACGCAGCGGCCGGCGCGATGAAGGTGATGACCACCGGCACCCGCGAGATCATCCGCAAAGGCAACCACAATGCCTGCCGTGTGGTGGATTTGCGCGGGCCGTGAGCATCTTGAGAGCCCGCTCTTGTTCAGACCGGCTTGCGGCGGCTAACCTGCGCCCAACCGAAACCTAGGAGTGCCCGCCATGTCCGCCCTCAGCCGAATTGCCGTTGCCCTCGGGGTCATCGCCTTTCTCGCCATCGTCGCCTCGACCTTCCTGGTCGAACCGGCGACGGCCGTCAGCATCCTGCGCTACGGCATCTGGATCGTCGGTGTCCTTGGCGCGGCCGGGCTGATCACCGGGCTTCTGGCCGGCGCAGAGGGGCGCGGCACCGCCATCGCCTCGCTGGCGATGCTGCTGCTGCTGGCCGGCTTCTACTTCTACAGCGCGCAGCGGGATACGAGCACTGCGCCGGCCGAGACTGCGCCCGCCACCGGCGGCTGAGCCTTCAGCTCACGTCCAGTTTGCCGTCGCCCCGGGCCTTCAGTTCAGGACGGATGCCCGCGGCCGGGCAATCAACCGCCGAAGAGTATGGCCCTTCGGGCCGGCTCAGCGGATCGGACCGCTGTCCTCGTCCTCGTCCTCGTCGTCGGCCTGCGGCAGGTTGAAGAAGCTCTCGGCGTCGGAATAGTCGGCCGGTTTCTTGGCTTCCGGCTCGGCGAACAGCCCCTCGATGGCGGCGACCGAGGACGGGATGCGCGGCTCCGGCGCCATGCCGAGGCTGCGTTCGGTCGAGACCAGCTTGCGCCGCTCGTCGTCCGACATCACCTTGCCGTCCGCCGCCTTGCGCCGCACCGCCAGCTGAACGGCGGCATCGAGTTCCGACTGCCGGCACAGGCCCAGCGCCACCGGATCGACCGGCGTGATCTGGTTGATGTTCCAGTGCGAGCGCTCACGGATCGACAGGATCGTGGGCTTGGTGGTGCCGACCAGCTTGCCGATCTGGCCGTCGGTCAGCTCGGGGTGGAACTTCACCAGCCAGAGGATCGCCGCCGGGCGGTCCTGGCGTTTCGACAGCGGCGTGTAGCGCGGGCCGCGGCGCTTTTCCTCGCCGATGGCGGCGGCGTTGAACTTCAGCTTCAGCTGGTAGGCCGGGTCGACCTGACCGCGGTCGATCTCGATCGGGTCGAGCTGGCTGTTGGCCACCGGGTCGAAGCCCTTGACGCCCTGCGCCACATCACCGTCGGCGATGCCCTGCACCTCAAGCTCGTGCATGCCGCAGAACTCGGCGATCTGCTGGAAGCTCAGCGTGGTGTTGTCCACCAGCCAGACGGCGGTGGCCTTGGCCATCAGGGGCTTGTTCATCGGCGCCACTCCATTGCACACCACCTCTGGCCGGGGAACCGGCTGCGGACGGCGAGGTCCGCGGGGCGGTGATTTCGGGGAAATCGGGGTGGGATATAGGCGGATCGGCGGGCTTTGGAAAGGGCTTTCGCTGGCCCTGGCGCTCACGTTTCCGGCGTTCGCCGAAGGCGAGCGCGCGGGCGAGTTCGACTACTACGTCCTGTCGCTGTCCTGGTCTCCGGCCTGGTGTGCGCTGGACGGCGACGACCGCGGCGGCCAGGCGCAATGCGCCGAGAGCGGCGGCTGGAGCTTTGCGCTGCACGGGCTCTGGCCGCAGCATGAGGTGGGCTGGCCGAGCTGGTGCCTGACCACCGCCCGCGACCCTTCCCGCGCCGAGACCGCGGCCATGGCCGATGTCATGGGCTCCGCCGGCAACGCCTGGCACCAGTGGCAGAAGCACGGCCGCTGCTCCGGCCTGTCGTCGCGGGACTACTACGCCCGCGCGCGTACGGCCTACGAGGCCGTCCGCATCCCCGAGGTCCTGACCGGCATCCGCCGCGAAACCGCCCTGCCCGCCTCGGTCGTCGAGGACGCGATGCTGGAGGCCAACCCCGGCCTCACCGCCGACATGGTAACCGTGACCTGCAAGGACGGCCTGATCGAGGAGGTCCGCCTCTGCCTGGCGAAAGACCTCGCCCCCCGCCCCTGCGCCCCGGATACCGCCCGCGATTGCCGGTTGACCGACGCACTGCTGTTGCCGGTGAGGTAGCGGCCGCGCTAGCCATGGGTCTGCAAGGCAGGAGGCCCCGATGACCCGCGTCCGCATCACCCCCGAGGAGGCGCTTGCCTTCCACCTCGAACCTCGGCCGGGGAAATACGACGTCACGCCTTCGGTCCCCATGGCCACCCAGCGCGACCTCAGCCTCGCCTATTCCCCCGGCGTCGCCATCCCCGTCCTCGCCATCGCGGAGCGGCCGGAGACGGCCTACGACTACACGGTCAAGGGCAATATGGTCGCGGTGATCTCCAACGGCACCGCGATCCTCGGCCTCGGCAACTTGGGCGCACTGGCGTCCAAGCCGGTGATGGAGGGCAAGGCGGTGCTGTTCAAGCGCTTTGCCGACGTCAACGCCATCGACATCGAACTCGCGACCGAAGACCCCG
>JANOGU010000315.1:0-8864 GCA_031406135.1 Rhodobacterales bacterium | reverse complement strand
ACCTCGGATCAGCGCAAATCCCACCTCCCGGAATGGACCCACATGTACAATTGGCACCGCCCGCACGGCAGTCTAAACTCCAAGCCACCCATCAGCCGTCTCGCGTTACCGATGGACAACCTGTTGAGGTTCCACAACTAGCCGGCTTGGTTCAGCGCATCGAAGTGCTTCGCGACTGAGGCGACTATCGCTTGCTCGGTCGTCACACCGTGGGCAAGCTTATCGACCCACGGACGCCCCGGATGAAGAATATCCCAAGACGAACGATACTGAGTCGATCGACGTCCGCCAGGATCGTTGTTGCCGAACCCATCAACCACGACATTCCAAAGCGGCTTGTACCACGAGATAAGCATCCGTTCGGCCATCCTCACCCAAACGTCATCCAACACAAGGAACCGGCACCGGAAGTCCTGAGTGTTCAGGTTTTGTGCCTGCGTGATCGAGGCCGCGTGCTTGCGCAGTCGGTCAGACAGCGCGGTACCTGACGGCGCATCGAAATCTCCGCCACGACGGCCACCCTTTGGATCCGCCTTGCCTACGTAAATTGGCGCTTCCATACGGTCGCGGTGGATCGCGGCGAGCGGGCGATAGGCATCGAAATCGCCCAGGTAGTAGATGGCATAAATGCCCGCACCCTCGAACGGCTCAGGTGGAAGCTTCTCCGGCTCCTGCCGCAACAGCGCGGTCGCCGCATTCTCGGCCAAGTGCTGCTTGTCCAAGGGATTGTAAGGAGTCACCTTTCTCATGAGTCCGTTCTATCTGTTCACGGACGGCCATCGCAACAACCTTGGCGAGTTCGACGGGAACGGCGTTCCCGAGCTGACGCATCGTCTCCGTCCAAGACCCATGGAAGCGGAAATCGTCTGGAAACGTCTGCAGGCGGGCACTCTCGCGTTCCGAAAGGTATCGCACCGAACCGTCGGGGCGGCGAAGCATGTTCTCGCCACCGGGCACCCCGTGGACACCGGCTTTGAGCGTCTTCGCTGGCTCATCTAGCGGGCTTCCAGTGTGACCGGGATATGAGCGCGCTCCTGCGATGAACCGATGATCCGCGAACTTTGACGCAACGGCGGGATGGAACTCTGGGTCCGGCAGATCGTGCAGCGCATCCCGCACCGTACGCCAAGGCAACTCGGCTGGTTTCGTCTTCAATCGGGTGGCGCGGGCCTGCTCTCTTGCATTCGGAACTGGAGCGATGCCGTGACGCTTCCAGTATTTGCAAGAACGCCATTTCGACCAGACAAGCGCATCGTAGGAGTGGGTCGCATCAGGAAAGTGGAACGCCGCCGCAAGGTCGTCACGTACGCCGACGATGAACACCCGTTCCCGCCTTTGCGGCACGCCATAGTCAGCCGCGTTCAGGAGGCGGATTACCACGTTGTAGAGCAACCCGCCATTCGCGCCGCTTGTCTCGTAGTCCTCAAGTCGCTTGAGGTGCGCCAACCATTCCTCGCCCTCGTGCGGCATCAGGTCGGGATGCCGTAGGCGAAGCCGGATATACTCAAGGTAATTCGTGAACGCCTGACGGCGCAGGCCCTTCACGTTCTCGAAGATGAACGCCCTCGGGCGAAGTTCTCGCACTGCGCGCGCTGCCTCGGGAAACATGTCGCGGTGGTCTAGGAAGGCGCGATGCCTGCCGCCCATGGAGAACGGTTGGCACGGCGGGCCGCCGGTGACGAGGTTGACTTGGCCTTGCAGGGGTGCGTAGTCGAACTTTCGCACATCGCCTTTTTCCCACCCGTGAAGGGGCCAGTCTGTGTTTTCGGCCAGCGTGTCGCAGGCCCAACGATCTATCTCGACGACAGCTGCGTGCTGGAAACCCGCCATACCAACCCCGAGCCCGAGGCCTCCCGCCCCGGCGAACAACTCGACTGACTTCATTCCAAGAACTCCCTGAGCCTTTCGGACAGCTTCACCTCGTCGGCTGTCTCGCATTCCCATATTTCAAGCACACTCCACCTCATGCCGGTTAACGCCGCGTTGATCCGCTCGTCCCGATTGCGGTTGCCCTCCAGCTTCGTTCGCCAGAAGTCCTGCCGTGACTTCGGCAGACGCGCCAGTTTGCAGGCAGGATCGGGATGCTGATGCCAAAAGCAGCCATGGACGAAGATCACCTTCCGCCTCGGCCCGAAGGTAAGATCGGGAGAACCGGGCAGGTCGCGGCGATGGAAGCGGTAACGGTAGCCGAGAGCGTGAGTAAGTCGGCGGACACGCATCTCAGGCTTGGTGTCTTGACCGCGAACCAACGACATGCGCTTGGAGCGTTCACTTGGCGTTAGTGTGTCCATACCGCATATAGTGCCTCAGCACGACTACCTGCACAATATCACGCTGTGCTTAATCAGTGAAACGGTCGCTGCTGACGTGCCAAAGTACCCCTTGCGCAGCTTCTTCGCGATCTCGGTATCAAGGTCGTCCTTGGTGTCCTTGGCCTCCCAGAACCCCAGCGGCACGCGAAGCTCGTGCAGCACCGCGCCGTCCACCTCGATCGTGTTCTTCATCGGTCCCTGCATGACGTATTCGGTCTGCAGGAACAGGCTGCGGTCGCGCGACCAGTCCTTGAGCAGGCCCTTGAACGCCTCGCGGATCACCTCCTCGTTCAGCGAGCCGGAGAATTTCTTGGTGCGGTCGAGGTCGGCGAGGTAGCGGTTGATGAGAATGCGGCTCACGTCGTACTCCGGTCAGCGTCGCCCCATCCTGCACCACCACCGCACGCTCCGTAAACCAAATCGATTCGTTACCGCTTCGTAAATCGAATCACGCAACCCCTTGATTCCAAAGAGCTGACTCAGCGTCCCACGGTGGGACATTTTTCCCGCCCTCACGCCAGCCCCCCCGACCGGGCGATCATCGCGGCGTGGGTGCGGTTGCGGGCGCCGAGCTTGCGGCTCAGCGTCTTGACGTGCAGCTTCACGGTGACCTCCTGCAAGGCGAGGTCGCGGGCGATCTCCTTGTTCGACTTGCCCTCGCAGAGCCCGCGCAGCACCGTGGTCTCGCGCAGGGTCAGCGCCGCCAGCGGCGCGCCGGGGGCGCGGTCGGGGTGCAGCAGGCCCAGCGGCGCGAACTTCTCGCCCCGCGCCATCAGCCGCACCGCCGAGACCATGGCGCGCGCCGCCATCTTCTTCGGCACGAAGCCGCGCGCGCCGAGGTCCATCGCCGCCTCCGCCAGTTCGCGCGAGCTCGACTGCGACAAGAGCGCCACCGCCGTGCCGCCGCTGGCGGCGACGGCCCGGGCAAGGCCCTCGAGCCCGTTCATGCCGGAGAGGTTGTAGTCGATCAGCGCGACGTCGTAGTCGCCGGCCGCGAGCTTCTCGATGACCTCGCCGAGGCCGGCCGCCAGGTCCACCCGGTCGGCGCCCTCGGCAATCAGAAACGCCGCGATGGTCTCGCGCACGAGATCGAAATCATCGGCTACAAGAACCTTCATCGCCCCGAACGGTTCCGCGAACGTGCGCCTGCCGCAACACTAGCACGCCTGCGCCGAATCGCCACCATTCAGCGTGCCGCGGCCTCGGTGCGGCGCAGGAGCGCAATCCAGTTGCGGTGCGCCAGTTTCTCCAAGAGCGCCGGGCCGAAGCCCCGGTCCGCCAGCACCGCCAGGAACCCCGGCAGGCCCGCGACGTCGCCCAGCACCGCGGGCACCGTTGCCCCGTCGAAGTCGGAGCCGAGGCCCACGTGGTCCTCGCCCAGCCGCCCGATCAGGTGGTCGAGGTGGCGCAGCATCGGCTCCCAGCCGCAGTCCGGGTCACGGCGGCCGTCCTCACGCAGGAAGACGGTGGCGAAGTTGAGGCCGACCATGCCGCCCGAGTCCCGGATCGCGTCGAGCTGGCGGTCGGTCAGGTTGCGGCTGGAGGGGGTGAGAGCGTGGGCGTTGGAATGGGTGGCGACCAGCGGCGCGCGGGTCAGCCGCGCCACGTCCCGGAACCCGGCCTCGTTCAGGTGTGACAGGTCGATCAGGATGCCGAGGTCATTGCTGGCCCGGACCAGCCGCTGCCCGGCCTCGGTCAGCCCCGGCCCGGTGTCGGGGCCGGCGGGAAAGGCGAAGGGCACGCCGTGGCCGAAGGCCGTGGGCCGCGACCAGACCGGGCCGAGGGATCGCAAGCCCATGGAATGAAACAGATAAAGCGCGTCTAGGTTGGTGTCGATCGGCTCGGCGCCTTCCATGTGCATCACCGCCGCGATGCGTCCGGCGGCCATCGCCGCCTCGACCTCCGCCGCCGAGGTCGCGATCATCAGGGCGCCACGGCTTTCGCGAGCCATCCAGTGCAGGTGCCCGGCCTGGGCCAGCGCGATACCCTGCGCGGTGGCCAGCGGCACCGGGTCCGGCAGCGCCACATGGTAGGACGGGGCGTCCATCTGCGCCTCGAGATTGGCCAGCGCCGGATCGTCGGGCGAGGGCACGTAGATCGCGAAGAACCCGCCGGCAAAGCCGCCCGCCCGCATCCGCGGCAGGTCGAGGTGGCCCGTGCCGTCGCCGTCCGGCCAGAGCCGTCCGCGCTCCGCCCCGGCCCGCCAGAGCCGCAGGAGGATGTCGTTGTGGCCGTCGAAGACCGGGATCGTCATCGCCCGTGGTACTCGCGGTACCAGTCCACGAAGCGCCGCACCCCCTCGGCGACAGGGGTGCGGGGCAGCGGGCCGGTCAGCGCCTCGACCAGCCGCGCGTCGGCCCAGGTGACCGGCACGTCGCCGGGCTGCATCGGGAGCATGTTGCGGATCGCCGTGCGGCCGGCTGCCACCTCGACGGCGGCGATGAAGTCGGTGAGTGCGACCGGGCTGCCGGTGCCGATATTGACGATCCGGTGCGGTGCAACGGGCGAGAGGCTGTCCTGGGGACCGACCGGCGTATCCCCGGGGGGGGCGTCGATCAGCCGCGTGATGCCGGTCACCAGGTCGTCGATGTAGGTGAAGTCGCGCCGCATCTCGCCGTGGTTGAAGACATCGATCGGCTCGCCCTTCAGGATCGCCTCGGTGAAGCGGAACAGCGCCATGTCCGGCCGGCCCCAGGGGCCGTAAACGGTGAAGAAGCGGAACTGGGTGACCGGGATGCGGAACAGGTGGGCGTAGGCGTGGCTCATCGCCTCGCCCGCCTTTTTCGTTGCGGCGTAGAAGCTTAGTGGGTGGTCGGCGGGATCGGTCTCGGTGAAGGGCAGTGCCGGGTTGGCGCCGTAGACCGAGGAGGTGGAGGCGATCAGCAGGTGCTTCGGGGGATGGGCGCGGGCGGCCTCCAGCACCTCGAAAGTGCCCCGGACGTTGGCCTCGACATAGTCGCGCGGTGCCTCGATGGAGTGCCGCACCCCGGCCTGGGCGGCGAGGTGGATGACCGCCTCGGCACCCTGGGCCAGACCGGCGACGAGGCCGGGGGTTTCGACCTTGCCCTGCACCGCCCGGAAGCCCTGCGATTGCAGCAGGATGGCCTGCCGCCGCTGTTTCAGGCGGACGTCGTAGTAGGGGGTCATCGCATCCAGCCCGGTCACCTCCCAGCCCTCGGCCAGAAGCTGGCGGCAGAGGTGGAAGCCGATGAACCCCGCCGATCCGGTGACGAGCGCCTTGCGTGCCATTTGGGTTCCCTGCTGGCCCCGGGGTCAGTGGTCCCGTGCGGCGGGAGCAAGGTCAAGGGCGTAGCACCGCATCCCGCCGGAGCCCCCCACCCCATCCCGCCCCACCGGGGGGCGGGAGGCGCCGGTCGTGCGGTCGCGCCGATGGCCGGGCGGAACTACAGCGCACGGTCGCGGGTCAGGCGGTCGAGCGTGGCGGGGGTGTAGGCGGCCAGGATCGCGTCGGCCTGGGTGCGGCCGGTGGCGAGGCTGTCCGCAAGGGGCGCAAGCCAGGCGGTTTCGTCCGCCAGCCCGGCCCCGGCCCGGCCGCGCGCGGCGAGGCCGGCGCGCGAGATCGCCACAGCGTTCCGGGCGAGGTCATGCAGGCGGTGGCCGTTGGCCTCGCCCTGCAAGCCCGCGACAGATGCGGCAACGCGCAGACCCTCGCGGGTTTCGGCGTCGAGGTCCTTGACCAGGTCCCAGGCGGCGTCGAGCGCCGCCGCATCATAGACCAGCCCGACCCAGAAGGCCGGAAGCGCGATCAGATGTGCCCTGTCCCCGGCGTCGGCGCCGCGCATCTCGATGAACTTCTTGACCCGCGCCTCCGGGAAGATCGTGGTCAGGTGGTCGGCCCAGTCCGAAAGCGTGGGCTTCTCGCCGGGCAATGCCGGGAGCCGGCCGGCAAGGAAATCCCGGAACGACTGGCCGCGGGCGTCGATGTAGGTTCCGTCGCGGTAGACGAAATACATCGGCACATCGACCGCCCAGTCGACGTAGCGCTGGAAGCCCATGCCGTCCTCGAACACGAAGGGCAGCATGCCGGTCCGGCTGTCGTCGAGCCCGCGCCAGATGCGCGAGCGCCAGGACTTGTGGCCGTTCGGCTGCCCCTCGAAGAACGGCGAGGAGGCGAACAGCGCGGTGGCCACGGGCTGCAGCGCCAGCGCCACGCGCAGTTTCTTCACCATGTCGGCCTCGGAGGCGAAATCGAGGTTCACCTGCACGGTCGAGGTGCGGTACATCATCTGCGTGCCGTGGGTGCCGACGCGGCCCATGTAGTCGGTCATCAGGCGATAGCGGCCCTTGGGCATGACCGGCATGTCGGTGTGGCGCCAGGCCGGGGCCGCGCCCAGCGGCAGGAAGCGGATGCCGAGGGGGTCGGCGATGGCCTTGACCTCGGCCAGGTGGCTGTCGAGTTCCGCGGCGGTGTCGTGGACCGTGGCCAGAGGTGCGCCGGAGAGCTCGAACTGGCCGCCGGGTTCCAGGCTGACCGAGGCGCCGCTGCGCGACAGGCCGATGATATGGGCGCCTTCCCGGACCTCGGCCCAGCCGAAGCGGTCGCGCAGGCCTTCCAGGAGCGCGCGGATCGAGCGCGGGCCGTCGTACGGCAGCGGCCGCAGGTCGTCGGCGGTGAAGCCGAACTTCTCGTGTTCGGTGCCGATGCGCCAGTCGGACGCGGGCTTGCAGCCCTGCGCAAGGTATTCGGCCAACTGCTCGAACCGCTCGATCGGGCCGCCGCCGGACTGTGGGATGGACATGGGGGCAGTGGCTCCGGTCGGGGGTCCTGGCTGTCAGGCGCAGAGTGGTGGAGCGCCGCGCGGGGGACTGTCAAGGCCGGGCGCGGAGGCGGGTGGCGGACGGGCGCGACCAGACGATGCGCAACTCGCTTGCCCCGCCGCGGCCGGCGGGTGCCTCAAGCGCCGCCAGCAGGGCGGCGCTGTCCATCCCGGGCAGGCTGGCGAAGGCGTCGAAGAGGCGTTCGGCCCCGGCGGCATCGACCGGGATCAGCAGCGCCTGGCCGTCGGCCTGCTTCAGCCGCCAGAGGCGGCGGCCGCCCATCGACAGGAGCCGCAGCTCGGTCAGGTCGGGCAGCGCCACATAGCCGCCGAAGGCGGGCCCGAGGTAGCCGATCTGGCCCTCGTCCACCTCGACCATGCCGGGGGCGTTCACCGCCTGGGCAAAGCGCTTGCGGCGCAGGGCGGAGAGGCCCCAGGCGGCGGCGAAGGCAGTGACGGTGAGGCCGGCGGGCAGGAACACGAGGCCGCCGAAGCTCGCGACCCAGAGGCCGAAGGCGCCGGCCGCCGCGGCGGCCGCGGTCTCGCGCCAGGGGCGCAGGCGGGCGACAAGTTCGGGGCGGATCATGCGGGCACCGGGGTGCGCAGGGAGACGCCGGCGTAGGGCGCCTCGGCCGGGGTGAAGGCAAAGGGCGCGAGGTCGGCGATGCACCGCGGCGGATCGGCGGCCTTCGCATGCAGCCGCTGGCGCCAGACCGCGCCGTCGCGCGCGAACAGAATCTCGGACCCCCGGATCTCGGCCCATTCGGCGGCGAACCCCTCGGCGCCGGCGGGGCCGGTCAGGGCGTGCGTTTCGGAATAGACCGGGCCGGTCCTGCCGTCGGGCCGGCCGAGGTGGAAGCACTTGCGCAGCGTCCAGCCGGGACGCGGCGACTTCTCATAGACCAGTGCGACGCCGCCCCGGCCGTCGCGGTGCTGACCGAGGCCGGTCCAGCCGTCGCGCAGCAGGCGGGGATGATAGGTCACCGGGTCCTCGCCCATCGCCGGTGTCAGGCCCTTGGGCGGCGTATCCATGCCGCGCAGGCCGGTGTCGACCTCCACGCCGTGGACGGTGCCGTCCATGCCGCGGCCGTTCAGCCAGTAGCGGGCGTTGTCCAGGAACAGGCCGCCGCCGTTCCAGCAATGCCCCCAGGGCCAGAGGTGCAGCGCGGTCAGCCAGGGCGGGCGGCTGATCGCGGTCCAGGCGCCGCCGAGCGGGCCCTGCCAGCGGCCGTCCATCGCGAAATAGATCAGGTGGCGGCCGTCGGGCGAGAGGTCGGCGCGGCGCTCGTAGAGGCGGCCCTTGAGCCACTGGCCGGGGCTGATCCGGTCGGTGTCGAGGTTCCAGGCAAGCAGCAGGACCTGCCGGGCGGGGCCGCGCCGGATGAGGACGACCAGCGGCGCCTCGCGGGCCAGGAGGCCGAAGACGCGGGGCGGCGGCACCGGGCTCATTGCCAGTCCCCCAACGTCGCTTGCCACAGGGTGATGGCGGCCACGGCGGCGGTATCGGCGCGCAGGATGCGGGGGCCGAGGGAGATCGGGCGGACGAAGGGCAGGGCGCGCAGGCGGGCCTGTTCGTCCGGGGCGAAACCGCCCTCGGGGCCGATCAGGATTGCCCAGGGGTGGCGCGCGGGCGTTGGGCGGGAAACCCCCCCCCCCCAAACCACCCCCCCCCCCGGGGGGGGGGGCGGCCCGCGGGTCCGCGCGCCCGGGGGGGCCGGGGCGGGGGGCCCCGGCTGGCCCCGGGCGGCGCCGGGGGGGGGCGGGGGGCACCCCC
>JANOGU010000180.1:0-6130 GCA_031406135.1 Rhodobacterales bacterium | reverse complement strand
GGAGAATATCCCCAGCGACGGCATGCCTTCGGCAAACTTGCGCGTCAGCCCCTCGAAGGTGGGCTCGGTCACAGTGCGGTCAGGGACGGGAGGTGCGGCGGGCTCCTGGCCCAGCGCCCGCAGGTCCGCCTCGGCCGCCGTGCGTTTCTCACCCTTGCCCTGTTTGGCCTCCGCGAGGATGCGGTCCCGCTCGCCCTTCCAGATCGCCCAGACATTGGCATGCAGGGACATGGAGTCCCGATGGTCCCGGCTTTCCGCTTTCTCGAAGGCACGCAAGGCCTCCATCATGGGTGCGTCGCAGGAGGATTTCCGTTCGCCCGATTGCGCGATGGTCAGGACGTAGAGCGACACTGGGCGCGGCCCGGCCAAGGTTTGCACGTCAACGAATCCCTGCACCGCCAGCGAGGCCACCGCGAGTGCGGAGGCGGCAGGGATGGCAACCGGGGCAAGGGTCAGCCCCTGCACCGCTTCCACGGCCGCCCTGAGCGGCCCCAGCGCATCCACGGGATAGGGCGCCGCCTCGCCTGGGTCGCGGAAGAGCGGTTGCGGGCCTTCAGACGTGAAGGGAACCGGGTCCGGCAATCTGTCAGAATGTGCGTTCATGCCGTGGCACCTTTCCGGGTCAGAATGTCGTTCCAGTCGCGGCCCTCCGGCGCGGGCAGAAGGTTGACCGCCCAGCCCAGCGCGGAGGCACGTTCGGCCAGCGCATTGCCCGCGGTGCGTCCCGGGGCGTCGCCGTCCGTGGCGACGGTCAGGCGGCCGGGGACAGGCGGAAGGCGCAGCCCGGCCATGCCGCCGGTCGAGAGCGCCGCCCAGACGCACGCAGGGCCGCGCAGGAGGCCGCTGGCAAGGCTCAGGGCGGTCTCGATACCCTCGGCCACCACAAGCGGCCCGTGGGCCTCTGTGAGGCGGACGGCACCGCCTGCAACGGCGCCCAGCATCGCCCGGGGCGGGTCGGCCTCGGCCTTCGCCCGCCCGTCGCCGCGCAGATAGGTGCGATGGACCGCGAAACGCTCGGCCCTGTCGATCCGCGCCACCATGGAAGGCAGACGCTGGGCGCTTGGGTGCCAGCATGCGGGATGGAAGCGCAGGCACTCGGGCAGGTCGCACGCAATGCCCCGGGCGCGCAAATAGGTTTCGGCCAGCGTTCCCGTGACCGGCACCGTCTCGCGCCAACAGGCAAGCGCCTGTCCTTCGCGCTTCCTCGCCTCGGCTTCCTCGGCCGCGCGCTGACGGGCAACTCTGGCGGGGTCAGGCTCGCGGAAAGCGCTTCTGCCCTCCACAAGCCCTCGCCCGCGCAGGGCGTCCAGCACGTCGCGGAAATCGCATCCGGCGTGGCAGTGCAACAGGAGCCCGCCGCCGCGCCCCGTGGACAGACTCAGGCTGGGCTCGCGGTCGTCATGTGCCGGACAGCGCGCTGTGCCCGTGCGGCCCGCCCAGCGCCCGCCCAGGGCGCGTGTTATGTGCTCGGCTTCGGTCATGACTTGACTGTCGCCCTTCACGCTGCGGCCCGGCCTTGCAGCCACGCCGTCACGCGGCTTTCCGGCCAGGCAATGGCCTTGCCGGTGAGTTTCACAGGGCGAGGGAAGTCACCCTTTGACATGAGCTCGTAGATTGTTGACCGGCCGAGGCCGGTCATCTCTTTCACCGCGGGGAGGCGTAGGAATTTGTCGGGCATGGGGAGATTCCATATGTAAAGAGACCTGCGCCGGGTGGGCGCGGGTCTTCTGGGTTTCGTTTGTTCTTGGGCAGTGGTCGCCGGAAGCCCGAACGCGGGCGGGACTAGGTGCGTGCGACCGGCCGCGACCTAATGGCTATTCTATTGGCTTCCTCGGAGCGACAGACGTGCTGCGCATGTCGCGCAGCCTTGGCTGGCCTGTTCCCGAGGAACAGCAAGCTCAGTCTTGCCGTGACCAGGGCATTGGCCCCGGATGCGGTCTTGGGGGCAAAGCACTACTGTGCTCCTGAAATGCGAAAGCCGCCCGTCGAGGGGTGGTCGCGTTGCATACCTTCCCCGTTGGGTGCCCGGCAGCCCGGGCGTGGGGTGTTTGGGCGTGTCCCCACTCGCTGCGGCCTATATGGCCCGCGCCCCCGCTGTCCGCCACCTTGCAGGGTCCGGGGGCATGATAGCGCGGCAGCCGGGAAACTCAAGAGGAACCGGACGGGTGCGTATTGTCCCGCACTTCCGCGCACTGGTCTATCCGACCCTCACCACCTTGCCCCGCTCTTCGGCAAGGAACGCCGCCCAAGCCTCCATCATGTTTGCACGCTTGTCGAAGAGGTCGGACCGCGCATAGGACTGTTCCACTTTGTCGCCGGTGATGTGGGCCAGCGCCGCCTCGGCCACCTCGCGCGGGAAGTTCGTGCGTTCCTGCGCCCATGTGCGGAAGGACGTGCGGAAGCCGTGAATGTCCACTGGGAAGCCCTGTTCCCGCAGGGTTTTCAGGAGCGTCATGTCGGACAACGGCCTACCCGGCTTGGTGCCGGGGAACACCAGCCCTTTGCCGTCGCCCAAGCCCTTTGCGTCTTCCAGCAACGCCAGCGCCCGGGCGGACAGCGGCACCCGGTGCTCACGCTTCGCCTTCATGCGCGCTGCCGGAATGGTCCAGAGCTTCGCGGAGAGGTCGAATTCGTCCCAGTTCGCGCCCCGCACCTCGCCAGAGCGGGAAGCGGTCAGCACGAGGAATTCGAGCGCCAGCCGCGTGGAAAGCCCCGCCCCGGACGCGCGGAAGGTGGCGAGGCAATGCGGCACCTCGGCATAAGACATCGCCTTGCGGTGCGCCTTGGCGGCCTCGGCCTTGGGCAGGGCCTGCCCCACCGCCTCGGCCGGGTTATCCTTCCGCCAGCCCTTCGCCATGGCCCATTTCAACACCGTGCCGATGCGCTGGCGCAGGCGGCGGGCGGTTTCCTGCTTTGAGGTCCAGATCGGCGACAGGACGGCCAGCACGTCCGCCGTCGTCACCTGCGACACGCGCACCCGGCCGATGCGCGGGAAGGCATAGGTTTCGAGCGTGGAGAGGAACTGCGCGGCGTGCTTTTCGTTCCGCCATGTCGGGCGGTGCAGCCGGTGCACCTCGCGGGCGGCGTCCTCGAAGCTCAGCACCGCCTTGGCTTCGTTGCGCAGGGCAATGGGGTCTTCCCCGGCATAGGCCAGCGCGCGGTTCTTGCGTGCGGCCTCCCGCGCTTCGGCCAGCGTCACCAGTTCGGGCGTGCCCAGGCCGATTTCCCGGCGCTTGCCGCGGATCACGATACGCTGCACCCAATATTGCCCGCCGTTCGGGTCAACGCGCAGATAGAGCCCGTTGCCGTCGAAGTATTTCCCCGGCTCCTTGGCGGCCAGCACCGCCCGCGCGGTCAGGGCGGCCTTCGGTCGGCGGGCGTGCGGTGCTGACATGAAATCGTCCCCCAAGCTTTCCCCCATAATGTGCCGGATTTTGGGGGACGGCGCAAGACGCAAGTGGACATTACCCTAGGCCAGTCCTTTGATTCTACTGGCGCCCTTTGGACTGCCACGGGCGGGTGCGGCGGACGCAAAGGCGGACACCCCATCCGCCAACGCGACCGGCGTCGAACCTTCTCTGGACGCCATTGGGTTCCATTCGGACTGTTGACGATTCCTTGACTACGGGCATGTCCAATTACCACCATGTACGGGGGTAAGGGAAAGATGCGGCACGAGAGCAAGCTCTCAACTTGGATCAGATCGGGCGGACAGAGCACGTTCGTCTTGCCATTGACCAGCCTCGGCAATCTGGAGACGAAGTTTTCGGTCGTGCCCGACAGACTGCTTGACAGCATCATTGATGATGCGCTCGCAGCGGCTGTCAGTCGCCTGAACAAGTATCTCCCTGGCGGTGTCTCTGTCGATATCAGCGCGGTCGACTTGACTCCCATCCGTGACCAACTTCGCACTGAGGTCGCAGCCCGCCTGACCGAGACGGGTGTTGCTGTTGACCCGAATGAACCGGTCATAACTTCGATCACTGCCCGATATGCCGAAATCCTGAATGGGTTCTTACAGACCGAAGGCCTGCATATTGATCGTTACGTCTGGCGAAGCAGGGATGATTCCCGGGTCCGTGCTGCTCATGCCGGATACGACGACCACATCTTCTTCTGGTCCAACCCTCCCGAAGGCGGTCATCCGGGTCAGGGCTGGAACTGCCGATGTACTGCCGAACCTATCATTGATCTTGACGCGATCCCCGAGGGCGCAATCTGCGACATCCTGACGGGCGACCGACTGGCATCCGTGTTCCCGGATGCAGACAGTGAAAAACTCAATGCAATCGCCCGGGAGTTGGATCTCAGGATTGTATCAGGCAAGCTCGATACGCGTGAGCGGCTGATCCATTTTTTGGCGCAAGTCAAACAAGAAGCCGGCGACAGTGCGCGACTGGTCGAGAACCTCAACTACAACCCCGCCGGATTGCGCGCCACGTATCAATACTTCAGACGTAATCCCGATCTGGCGGAGCAATATGGTCGTACTTCCGACCATCCTGCCGATCAAGTCATGATTGCCAACCTCGCCTATGGCGGCCGCATGGGCAACGGGGATGCCGCCACCGGTGACGGCTGGACCTATCGCGGTCGCGGTCTATTCCAACTGACCGGTCGCGCAAACTATCGCGATTTCACGACCTGGCATGAGGCGACCTTCGGCGAGAACATCGACTTCGAGAGTGATCCCGATCGTGCCGCCGAGCCGGTGCATGCCGTCAGGTCCGCGGTGTACTTCTGGCTGGGTCACCATCTGCCTGCCCTGGCGGATACCGGATTGACTGCATCTTCAGCGCGGGAAATCACGCATCGCATTAACGGAAGCGATGACACGGCAGAAGAACGCACGGACAAGATGAGTGGTATTCGTGATGGCGGGCAATTTGATGGAATTTGCCGCTTCTCGGTCGCACGCCCCAGGTTTGAGGACGTGGAATGAAACTGTTTCTCGTCCTGACTATCTGCATGTCGGTGATTTCGTCTGGCTCTAGTGCCGAAGAAATGGGATGGTCCGAGACGAGCATTGACGACAAGGGCGTTGAAACGCTGACGTTGTCTATTCAACTGGACTCTGTCGATGATGATGTGCGATTTGCGGTGTCGTTGAGAAACAAGAAAACCGGGCTTGTGAGGCGGCACGAATTCGATGGCCAAGGAGCAAGCGATCCATCCCCGTTTCAAATGATCACCACAGGCTATTGTGGAACATCCGTTATCCTACTGACGGTGGAATACCCCTGGCGCCACGCCCTTCCGAAATTTGGTCGCGTTCTCGATACCTTGGCGTTCCGGGAGTCCGACTTCGCGTTCATCGACGTTGCTTACGGGCCATTGACCGATGTCGCGCTGGCTGACGACTCGGCTTACGACCCAGCAGACCTTGAAATGCTTCCGCCGATCCGGGTGCGCTGCCTCACCGGTCAGGTTGAAAAACCCTTCGAATTCTTTCGGGAAGGAACCAAGTAACGAAAATCCAGCCCAGAGAAGGTTGGACCGCAGTCGCGTGCCCTCCGCCACCTGCCGCAGCGAAAGCGTTCTCCTCATCCTGTTGCGGCCAGATTTTCTTGTTGTTTTCGAGGGTTAAGCGGGACGGGCTGTCAACCGGTCCGGGCATCCTTGGGCGCGGAAGCGTTCTCTGTGGGCCAGTATTCTCCGGACCTGATAACTGCGCCGTTTTGGTGCTCAGTCTGTAACACATTGGCAATGTTGAGATTTTCTCGAACTTATAAATTGAATTCGACACCAGTCTCGTTCGACCAGATGGAATTGAAATCGAACCTGGATCAGAACTCTTGGCCAAGTATCACTGGTCGTGACCTGCCCCCCGGTGGTCCCTCGTTCATAACGAGAGTCTGGCTTGTTGATAGTCGTCGGTTTCGGGTTGGGCAAGCGCGCCGAGTGCGTTGCTGTCAGGTAGCTCAAGCGCCCGGCGCGCTTCTGCCGGGGGTTTGTTCCCAAGCGAGGAATGCGGCCTGACGTTGTTGTAGTCATACCAACGGCTGTATCATGTGACCGTTGCCCAGGATCGTCTGGTTATTGACGTGACGATGTCGGGTTGGTTGGCGAAGCGGTTCCAGGCGGCGCAGCACGCCTCGACGATGGTTTCGTAGCTGTCGAAGACGCTGAT
>JANOGU010000253.1:0-2526 GCA_031406135.1 Rhodobacterales bacterium | reverse complement strand
CGCGAGGCCGTAAAACCGCACTTCAGCAGCCCATGACCGCGACCCAAGTTGCGCCAAGAGAGCAGCGGCTGGCGGAACGCGCGGCTCAAGCCGATGCCAGCGCTACGTGCCAGCAAAAATGGTCAAAAATCGAGGTGCCCTAAGGAGAAAAGCCTTGCAGCGCGCTTCGCGGGAGACCAACCGGGCACGATGGAGGTTAGCAGACTGGTTTAATCTGACAATGCCCACTAGCGGGTTCACTCTCGCGAAAGACTGGCGCCCAGCAAGGCAACAAACTTCGTCCAAGCAATGAGAGGTTGCTCAAGATGCGCATGTTCACCGTCGTGGGGCCTTCCGGTTCCGGAAAATCCACGCTCTGCCAGGCGCTTGCCGGCGTCGACGAAAAGCGCAGCAAGTCGTTGGTCCTGGCCAACGTCGCCACAGTTCTTGCATTCAAGTTCATGGGCGAGGACTGGGCTGCGATCGATGTTGCCGGCGGGGTGGAAAACCTCGGCACGGCCGGCGCCGCATTGGAGGCATCAGACATCGCGGTGGTTTGCGTGCCCGCGGATGCTGAAAGCGCGGTGCTGGTCGCGCCTTTCCTGCGCAGGATCGAGGAGGCAGAGGTTCCCTGCATCATCTTCATCAACCGCATCGACAGCGCGCAAAGCCGGATCGCCGAGATCGTCTCGGCCCTGCAAGCCTACTCGCGCCATCACATCGTGCTGCGCGAAATTCCGATCCGCGAGGGCAATACCATCACGGGCTTCGTCGATCTGGTGTCGGAGCGGGCCTGGAAGTTCGAGGAAGGCCGGCGTTCGGCCCTGATCGAGATGCCCGAGGTCGTGAAGGAGCGCGAGGCGGCGGCCCGCGCCGAACTCCTTGAAAGCTATGCCGACTTCGATGAGCGGTTGATGGAGGAACTGATCGAGGACCGGCAGCCGCAGACGGGCGAGGTTTACAGAATTGCCTCGCGGACCCTGCGCGACAATGCGGTGATCGCGTGTTTCTTCGGCTCGGCGAGCAAGGGGCACGGGATCACCCGGCTGATGAAGTCGCTGCGCCACGACGCGCCCGGCGTGGAGGTCACGCGGAAACGGTTCGGAGCCGGAGCCGTCGCGGTAAGCGCGCTCGGAGATGTGGTCCGGCACCTCGGAAAGGGCGTTCTCCTGCGTGCCCTCGACGGCACGGTGAGCGGCGGCAGCTTGCTTGGCGGCGGCAATCTTGGCTCGATCACCGATCTTGATGCAAAGACGGCGCTGGGACAGATCGCCCCGGGCCAGATCGGCCTTGCGGTCAAGGCCGACCACCTTTCGGCCGGACAGGTGTATTCCCGCGATGCAGCGCGGCCGCCGGAGGGATCCGGGCGGGTCCATGCCGCGCCCTATCGCCGGGTGATCGCCCCGGAGAACGATCGGGACGACAGCCGCCTGCTGGCGGCGCTGGCCCGGCTCGGCGAGATCGACCCCGCACTGGGCATGTCGACCGACGAGAAGTCGGGCCGGCCGATCCTTGCCACGCAAGGGCCGTTACACCTACGCCGGGTGCTTGCCAAAATCGCGGGCGATTTCGGCATCCCCGTGAACGCGACCCCGGTACCGGCCGCCCTGCGCGAGACGATCCTGCGCGGGACGGAGGTGCACCACCGTCATCGCAAGCAGACAGGCGGCGCGGGCCAGTTCGCGGACGTGGTGATCGAACTGCGGCCTGCCGCCCGCGGCTCCGGTTTCGCCTTTTCCGAGACGGTCAAGGGCGGCACGGTGCCGCGCAACTACATCCCCTCGGTCGAGGAGGGCGCACGGGATGCGCTGAGCCGGGGACCGCGCGGCTTTCCGGTCGCAGATGTGTTAGTGGAACTGAAGGATGGCAAGTCGCACGCGGTGGACAGTTCCGACCATGCCTTCCGCACCGCCGGCAAGAACGCGGTCCGCGAGGCGCTGGCCGAGGTCGGGACGGTGCTGCTGCAGTCGGTCATGAAGCTCGACATCCACGTGCCGTCGGTGTTCTCGGGCACGCTTGTGCCGCTGGTGTCGGGGCTCAAGGGTCAGGTTCTCGGCTTTGAAGCGCATGCGGATGCGGCGGGCTGGGACGTGTTCCGGCTGCTGTTGCCGATGGCGTCGGAAGACGCGCTTTTCGTCACCCTGGCAGCGTCAACCCGGGGCACCGCGTGGTTCACCAGCAGCTTCGACCACTACGAGGTGCGCAAGGATAATCCGAACGATGGCGATGTGGGGTGAAGCCGGAGACCTTTGCTACGTGGCGCCCTTGGGCTGCGAACGAACTGGCGATCTCCGCTGGCCGTTGGGCCTTGTCGCGGTATCCGAGATGCTGTCTCTCTGTGCGGCAGCGGGCATTGTCAGATTGAACCAGTCTGCCAACCTCCATCTTGCCCGGTTCGTCTCCTGCGTGTGAACAAGCATTGAAGTTTGACCCCCTTCAGCGCCGAAGTTTGACCCCTTCAAGCCTGACAATCTCTCCGGTACTTCAAGGTTTTGATTACCCGAGGGTGGGGTCATCGGTGGACGCCGATGGTGGGGTCAAACCCCG